>DGOV01000088.1 GCA_002390205.1 Proteobacteria bacterium UBA4457
CTCAAGTGGAGGACGCTTTAATAGGATATCGATGGCTGCTAGACCAGGGTTACAGTTCAGAGCATATGTGCACAAGTGGTGATTCGGCTGGTGGGGCACTATGCACTTCTGTGCTTCTTGCTATTCGCGAGGCTGGCTTGCCTTTACCATCTGGGACGATGGCTATGTCTCCTTGGTACGATCCTGAAGGTTCTGGTTCTACGATTGAAACGAACGCTGGCAAAGATACCTTAGTCAGTCGTGACGTACTTATGGGTATGTCGGCCGTATTTCTAGGCGAAGCCTCTGGAAAAGATCCTTTGGCTAACTTACTGGAAGCGGATCTGTCTGGCCTGTCACCAATCTATATTCAGACAGGTGGTGATGAAGCCTTACTTGACGATTCTGTGAGGTTCGAGCAGCGAGCAAAGGATGCTGGTGTCGATGTGACGTTGGATATCTACCCTGAAATGCAACACGTTTTTCATTTTATGGCCGGTAATGCACCAGAAGCAGATGATGCTATTGCTAAGCTAGCTGCTTGGATTAAGCCTAAACTTGGAATGTGACAGCTTGTTTGTTAGATAGAAGCTGTTTTTTTTACTATTGAGTGTGTTATATGACTACAATTGCTGTTACCGATGACCCTAGAAATTTATTCAATCTAACAGGCAAAACTGCGTTAGTTACTGGTGCTTCCCAAGGTTTAGGGAGAAGATTCGCTTGGACATTGGCGAGAGCCGGAGCCCACGTTTTAATCTCTGCGAGAAGCACAGATAAGCTCCAGAGTCTGCAGGAAGAAATCGAGGGATTTGGTGGAAAGGCTACCCCGGTAACTTTGGATGTACGAGATCGTGACAGCATTAGAAAGGCTATCGGTCAAATAGAGTCGACTTCTCCGATTGATGTTTTGGTCAACAACGCAGGGGTTGCAATAGTAAAGGCGCCAGAACGTTACCGGGATGAGGACTGGGATGCCGTTTATGAAACCAATCTAAGAGGCCCATGGGTTCTTGCTCAATCTGTCATTCAACACCGCGTCGCTGACGGCCGAGAATGTAGCATCATTAATATTGCATCAGTTCTAGGCATTAGACCGCTTGGTCATATTCCCCCATACGCAGCCACGAAAGCAGGGATTATTAATTTAGGTAGAGATCTATGCGTTGACTTGGCATCTAAAGGTATTCGAATAAATGCTATTGCCCCGGGTTATTTTGAAACAGAAATGAATCGAGAATGGTTAAAGACAGAGGCAGGTTCTAAGCTATTAGAAGGAATACCTGCAGGACGATTTGGTCAGCCTCAGGACTTAGATGGGGCTATTTTGTTCTTAGCTTCTGATGCTTCAAAATTTATGAATGGTAATTTGATCACCGTTGACGGTGGCCACAGTGCAGGGCTATAAAGTTAACTCTGGGGATCACACCCAGATTACTAATCTCCAGTCTAAGACTTTTGATTCGACATACTCTCCTTCTTGATTGAGCCTTTTGGCATAAGTATAGACGTTGAGCTCGTAAAGAGACCCGCCAGACTGAAGCGGATCGATGCTTGTAACCGTAAATTCAGACCTAATAATATCTTCTTCAAGAACAGGGCCTAAATGATCACAACCCTGCCATCCAAGTAAAGCTATAGTGTTCGGCATGGCCCGCATGATCTGTGCATAAGCTAAAGAAATAGTGTGGCCACCATATACGAGTCTTTTGTTTAAGTAGCTCCTGGAGGCGTCTGTGTGCGCAAATGCTATGTTCCCAGTTAGACGAACAAGTTCCGGTGCAGCGGTTATGGTATCTTGGCCTGAAATAATGACATGATCCCCTAACGAAAAGCTTGGGATTTCGGGACTGAATGCGGAGTTGACTAAGGGTGCAATATCCCAATTTAGCCGAGTACAAGCGGTTAATTCTTCAATTGATAGTTTTTCTGGGATCCAACTAAAGTCGTCGTTTTTCCCTGTAGTGACGTCTTTTTGCCGGCAAGGTATCATCGGACAACGCCAATATTTCATAACCACTTCATTTTTTTGATTTTTAGTCTCTATCTCTAGACCTACCATTCCCGTAGCGTCTCTACCGACTTTGGCTTTGTTTTGTTTTAGACCAATGACTTTTGTGACTGTGGTTAACGTATCGTTGACAAAGACAGGTCTTTTTAATATCAAACCCCTATAGAATAGATTCCCCTTTACGTTTTGTGAGGCATAAGTGGTCTGGCCATTGACAACATTAATGACGAGCATTGGATGTACTATGGCCCGTGTGTCTTTTGTTACTTGTGAGGATAGATAAGTATCAAGAGGGAGGCGCATCCGATCTCCGGTGGTCGCTTGGTAAATCGCCGTGTAACCTTCGGTTACTGTTACTGAAGGCGCGCCGAACACCTGTCCAACTGAGAAATCTTCGAAGAAAGGTCCGTCGATAGTGTGAGTGGTCATTTTTTGAAACAAATTCCTTTTTTATTCGTGACTAATTTTAAGCTTTATAACATGTAAGTCAAAGCGCTGATTGTCGCGAAAACGACGAATTATTTCGTATCTCAATTGCATGCGCGGATTACCTTTTCAGATCAGTTGGCGCAGTGATTTATCTAATGGCTATTGGATTAATAATCATTTGTACTGCACCCGATATTCGAGCAGGGCCTAGAACAAACATGAATTCATATCCCTTGTCCGCGGCGAGTTCTCGCGTATCCATGTTTTCGAGGATATATATCCCATTCTGATTTAAAAGCATCTGATGTACAGGGTCAAAAATCTTGGGATCTTCCCCTGGCCAGATTTCCAGTCCCCAGCTGTCACTCCCTACGGCTAAGATTTCTTTTTCAACGAGATATTTAGCTCCGTCAGAACCAATCCCAGGCTCTACTTCTCCAAAGGTATCTGGATCAGTCTCAAGCATGTTTATCCAGCCGGAATGTAACAGTACGACGTCTCCTCTCTCAATTGATATACCTTGCTGCTGTTCGCAGTCCATAATGTTTTGTCGATTGAATACGGTGGTGACAGGCACTATTTTATGGCCCATACAGGCAGCCATGTCGATAAGCACTCCTCGTGTAACTATGGGTGGGTAATCCTCAACACCCATTGATGTAAGGCCGTCTACTTTACCGAAGTCTTTTCCCTTAAATCCATTATAGAAAACACCATCCGTTCCAGCGTGGCCTAAGCCGTCAATTTGGGAACCGACGCCCATCCAACCAGCCATGTAATCGTCGAAGTAATTAAATTTGTTGTCACCGTAAGAGCCGCCACCATATTGATTTGGTTGTAAAATGGTGACTTCAAATGTGCGAGTACCGAACGCGGGTGTTTTGTTGTTGGTTTCGATACCTAGCCGATACGTTTTTCCTGTTTTAACAAGCTTGGTCGCTTTAAGCGTAAGCTCCGGCCCAAGCATGTTGAAAGAGCCGAGAGTGTCTTCAGCACCCCATTTTGATGGCCACCACTTGTCCTCTTGCGCGAATACATGCGAACTTAAGAGCAGGCACAAAGCTAGAAATTTAATATAGAACATAAAGACTCCCCTTATAACAAAGCAGACCTTAGCACAGCAGGCCTAAAGTCAAGCATAGAAGGTTTACAAGGGCTTTACGAGAACTCTTTCACTATTTTTTCGGTGTGCTCTCCTAAGTTAGGGACGATGGCATTATCTCTGGTTTCACCTACACGTCGGACGAGAGTGAATTGATTTCCAGAGCTGTGAACTGTTTTTCTTTGGAGAGCAGGGTGTGTGCTGAGATCACTTAGGTCGTTAATATTTCCGCAGGCTACACCAGCTTCGAGAAGACTTTCTTGAAGTGTTTCCCTTGTCTTGGTGCCGAATACGTTTTCTATTTCAGTACGCAAAGTTTTTTTATTTTCCATGCGTAGCACGTTTGTTTTATACAAGGGATGGTTTGCTAGATCTTTTCGTTTCAGGACTTGCTCGCATAATCTTACCCATTCGTTATGGTTCT
The DNA here is from genome assembly GCA_002390205.1 of Proteobacteria bacterium UBA4457. GTDB lineage: Bacteria > Pseudomonadota > Gammaproteobacteria > UBA4457. Next base: position 3,946 of record DGOV01000088.1, read on the forward strand.
GTATTACGATAAAAATTGGACCGTCCGATGCCTCATAAGATCCATATGGGCATATTTGGCCGTGGTCCATACCTGTTCCGGTTAATAACTTTTTGCCATATTCGAAATACGACAGCGGTACGGCTAGCCATTCTGAGAGCACTTCAAATAAACTGAGCTCGATATGGCGGCCATGACCTGACGTTGTTCTTCCGAAAAGGGCCTTCAATATCTCACCATAGGCACTTAGACCCGTTGAGATATCAACTATTGATGCACCTACCTTAGAAGGTTGGCCTGCGGGTCCAGTGACTGAGCAAAGTCCACTTTCCGCTTGTATCAGTGCGTCATAAGCTTTCATCTTAGAATAACTACCTTCAGTACCGTAGCCTGAGATAGAGCACATTATAATCCTTGGGTTTATCGTCTTAACATCCTCATAGCTAAACCCCAATTTATCGGCCGCACCAGGGCGAAGGTTCTGTATAAATACATCGGCTTTAAGTAGGATCGATTGTAAGAGTTTTTTATCTGCAGGGTTTGCCAGATCGACTACTAGTGATTCTTTTCCAGAATTCAACCAAACGAAATAGGCGCTATCTCCATCTAATATCCCGTCATAGGCTCTGGCAAAATCTCCATCTGGGCGTTCAAGCTTTATCACACGAGCGCCACTTTCTGCCATCAAACGTGTGCAATATGGGGCTGCCACAGCTTGTTCTAAAGCGACAACTAAAACCCCTTGTAAGTCGTCAGACATTCACTAGAACTCCGGAATTAAAAGCTTTGATTGAATATTCTTCATTAGTACGAACGTGGAAGCCCAAGTTCGCGCTCTGCAAGGTAGGATAGGATTAGATTAGTTGATATCGGAGCGATTTGATAAAGTCGCGTTTCACGAAATTTTCGTTCGATATCGTACTCTTCTGCTACAGCAAAGCCCCCAAATGTTTGCATACAAGTATCTGCCGCTGCCCAAGAAGCCTCAGAAGTTAACAACTTCGCCATATTGGCATATGTTCCCGATACATCTCCTTCTTCGTAGAGCCTACATGCTTTATCTAAAATGGCCTCTGCCGCTTCTGTCTGCGCAAAAGCTCTAGCAATTGGAAACTGGATACCTTGGTTCTGCCCAATAGGGCGACCAAAAACCTGCCTTTCATTACTATAATCAGAGGCTTTTTTGATGAAGTAGCGCGCATCGCCAACACATTCTGCAGCTATCAGAATGCGCTCTGCATTCATTCCAGAAAGAATATACTTGAATCCTTTGCCTTCTTCGCCGATAAGACTGGAAGCAGGTATCTCCAGATCGTCGAAGAATATCTCAGTAGTCGAATGGTTCAACATCGTTCTAATTGGCTTTATAGTCATCCCTTTGTTTATCGCATCTCGCATATCTACTAGGAAAACGGAGAGGCCTGCAGATTTCTTTTCCACTTGGTCCTTGGGAGTTGTTCTGGCCAGTAGCACCATGAGGTCTGAGTGTTCGGCACGTGAAGTCCATATTTTCTGCCCGTTGATCAAATATTTATCGCCTTTTTTTACAGCCGTGGTCGATATACTGGTAGTGTCTGTCCCAGCAGTTGGCTCGGTGACACCGAATGCCTGAAGACGGAGATCTCCGTTAGCTATTTTAGGAAGGTATTTTTGTTTTTGTTCGTCACTCCCATGTCTTAGAACTGTGCCCATTGTGTACATTTGAGCGTGGCATGCTCCGGCATTCCCTCCGAATTCATGAATAGCTTTGAGGATTTCGGCACCCACGGTTATTGATAAGCCGCTACCCCCATATTCCTCTGGGATGAGTGATGCCAGCAACCCTAGTTCGGTCAACCGATTAACGAATTCGGTAGGATAAGCTCGTTCTCTATCTTTTTCTTGCCAATAGGTTCCAGGGAATTCTTCAGATACTTTAAACACGGTATCTCTGATCTGTGCGATTGTTTCTTGTTCTTCAGTATTCATAATAGATAACTCGCCATCGTTAAAGTTAAGTTAAAAATATAGTCAATTTACGTTTTGAAAGCTATAAAAAAAGGAGCGACTCGATAAAGACGCTCCCCAATCTTAGTCGTTGATAACAGCGTCGTTTCTAGGACTCGTTAGCTAATATTTTGTCCAAGACGGGCATAAGATACCGATTGAAAACTTCAGGATTTTCGCTCATTGGGAAGTGACCAATTTCTTCCATAATAATGCACTCTGAATTTTTCACTTTCGCCGCCGTATCTTCCGTCATTTCAGGTGTACACGCGAAGTCGTACACGCCTGTCATGAAATACATAGGAACGTTACCAGACAAGTTTTCGGTTTTTCCTCTGAAGTCGTGGTCTTGACTGTAGAAGTACAGATCACCCTTAAAAATCCCGGGGCCACCTTGTGAGTAATACCACCAAGTTTCCCATCTATATTTGTCAGGACTTTGTGGTGCCATTAAACCGAAAACTGACTGCGCAGCAGCCTCACCACCGTGTATATGAGAGTGTCTTAACCAGTCTATATGCCACCCTAAAGAATGTTCACAAGCTTCTACAGCAATTAGAGCTCTTACTTTATCTTCATGCTTTTCGGCTAAATGTAGGCAGATATTACCGCCCATAGAACTTCCCATAATCACTGGTTTGTCAAGTTCGAGAGCCTCGCAGAAAGCAACAACTATTCCCATATAGAACTCAGCAGTTAGCTTATATTCTTCGTCTTCTTTATACCAATCGTAGGGAGGAATAGATTTGCCATGACGAGGGATGTCGATGGCTATAACTCTAAAGTTGGCATTGATGGCTGGATCACAAAGTTGATGCCTCCATTCACGCGAGTCTGTTCCTGCTGTATGAAGACATACCATCGGGATGCCTTGGCCAGCCTCCTCAAAAAAAATTCGATATTCAGTTCCGTTGTAAGGAACCCAAATATAACGTCCTGTTATTGGTTCAATCTTGCCCATTTTAATTCTCCTAAATTTAGCTGCTCTTAGATTTCACGCATTCGGTCTAACGCCCAGCATAGAGCGCGCATATTCTGCCAGAGAACCATTTGATCTCCTTCCAACGTGAGTCGGCCATGAAGAGGGTGTGCCATTGCCCAGATGTCGTTGTACATTGGAGGTGGGACTTCTTGACAGAATTTGGCCCAGCTTTCTGCAGGCCCCTTGATTGCAAGTTGATAGCAAGTTTCCGGATTAAAATCAGATTCAATCGCAGCTATTTTGCCTTTATGAAATTCTACGACATATTCAGTGTCTCCGAATCCGAACAACAAGTTCGTTGTCATATGCTTCCCTATCCAACTCATGGGACCGTTGTTGTTAACCAGCTTCTGCCAGTCTTCCATCCACGTTTTTTCAAACATTACTTTCCTCCTAGGTGGTTTATTCTATGATATATGAAGTCATTGTTTCTGTTTGTCTGTGTTTCAGACTTCAGTTAACGTAACTCCACTGCAATTGCCAGCGCCGCTAACAATTTTCATTTAAGTACGCACTGCAGCTTAATTAACTTTTAGCCAATTCTTTAAGGTCTTCCGCCCAATTTTCGTATGACCTAAGAGGCTTCCAAGTAATTTTTGGCACAATATGCCCGTAACCAAGTTTCCATATCGGTAGGTTGTGCACAATATGGTCAATCTGATCTCCGCTGTCTACTTCGACAATTGCAATAATCTGATATTCTCCGGCAACTTTGTAGATTGATTTTATGGCACCAGCTTTAACAGCTTCAATAGCTGCAACTGATTCTTGTCGCCAAACTTCGAAAAAGTCACCCTTAGCCATTCCTTCAGGTTTCTCTAAATCAGCGGTCATCATTACTAACATTCTCTTCTCCTGCTCAAATTAATCGACGACCAACTGGTCATCTAGTTTATTTTAGCCTTTTATTAAACGCAAATTATCTTTTGTTCTATGTTCATTGTGATCAGGCACTGAGTCAAAAGATTCTACCATCCTGATATATTCTGAAGGAAAAGAGTGAAACCGACAACCTTCCAGAACTAGCTGTTTGTACCATTCGTAAGGTGCAACATTGTTGTCGATATAAGGTGCTTGGGCAACATATGCAAAGCATTCTCCGTAACCGGAGATATCGTACATGACTGACTCGTATCCTTTTCCTACGCCTTCTATCTCGTCTAAAAGATTTTTGCTTTCCAAAGCTAGATCGTAGACCACGCCATAAACGGATTGTCCAGCAAAGGACCAAATAGAACATTTCCCTGAGCCATCAATAGAAACTTTTGAAAAATTGAGCTGATGATCTATGAGAATAGCTTTTCCAATAGAAACTATTGAGCCGAGACGTTGTTGAATTCGACTAGGTAATAAATTGGAGCCATAAGCGAAATATTTCATCACTTGTTGTCAATTAGCTTGGTATTAAAATAACTAGACAGGTTCAATTAATGATTCCAGATAATAGACAATAGAAGCTTTTTTACGCGGGATGATTGTCGCTAAAATGTCGACTATACTTACATCTTGTCTTACTAGCTAGCAAAAGGTTATTGATATGTCACGCGCTAAGGATAGCATTACGGTCGAAGAAGAAAACCAAATTATGGACGCACTTGATGTTTGGCTTCTAAAAGAAGTAGCGCCTCATGTTAGAGAGTTTGAGCATGAGGATATATACCCGACTGAGATTGTTCAACAAATGAAAGAAATGGGTCTTTTTAGCCTTATGTACACACCTGAACACGGCGGTTTGGGATTTTCTGCCTCCTCTTACACCAAAGTTATTACTCGGTTAAGCGAGACTTGGATGAGTTTGGCCGGC
>DGOV01000107.1 GCA_002390205.1 Proteobacteria bacterium UBA4457
ATGTTGCCACAACCCATCGGGTGTAGATCTCGAGCCACAACACTGGGAAGCTATTGCGGACTTAGCTATCAATCAAGGGTTCACCCCATTCATAGATCTTGCTTACCAGGGTTTAGGAGACAGTCTCGACGATGATGCGATAGGGGTTAAAATTCTATCTGAACGATGTCCTGAAGTCATCGTAGCTAGCTCATATTCTAAAAACTTTGGGCTTTACAGAGAAAGAGTGGGAAGCTTGCAAATAGTAAGTCCAAATGTTGCTCAAACAACTATAGTTCTAAGCCAATTAGGGTCTGTTGTCAGAGGTATATACTCCATGCCGCCTGCACATGGCGCTGCTATTGTTGAAACTATATTAAGTGACAAAATACTTAAGCTTCAGTGGGTAGAAGAACTCAGTACGATGCGTGACCGGATAAATCTACTTCGTAAAGAACTTGCTAATCGCTTAACTCGGGAAATCGACCAAGACTTTTCTTTTATACAGAAGCAAAAAGGGATGTTTTCTTTCCTCGGCATAGATACAAACCAGGTAGCTAGACTACAGAAAGAATTTGCTATTTACATGGTGGATTCTAGTCGTATAAACGTTGCCGGCGTTAATAGCCGTAATATTGACTACTTTGTAGAATCTATGACTACAATCTTAAAAAATTAGTCCCCCGCTTTATCTAGAAATAATTTCAACAATACGAGATTGCCTCATCTCTGCCAGAATTATTTGATCGAATCGCTTAGTGAGCGTGAGTGCAATCCGAGCCGTTTCTATGGCAAGTGTAAGTGTGTCAGAATTGTCCACCATGTTCAGTATTGGGCAGACGCGCGCATTTCCAGCATTTTTTAGACTGCCCATTTTAGAGCTAAGCAATTGAGCTAAATGCACTGGTAGTATCCTGTCCCCTATATCGATACCCATAATCTTAGAGAGAAGCTCAGGCCTGTGGGCGATACTCGTTGCCAAATACTGACCAAGTATTTGTGCAGAGGCGATTGGGACCACAATATTCGTAAACGCAGGAATAAGAGGTTCATATGCTGCGGGGGCTTTCACCAAACGAGAACGCGCACCATCGGCCTTAACAAGAATCAAACCGAACTTTTGACTCTCCCAAAGACCTTTTACACAATCAGCCGTAAGGCCCCCGACACGATTAGGCGTATCTGTTTTCCCAGAAAACGCGATCACTCTGCTCTGATCATCAGCCCAAGTGCCTCTATAGTCCTCAATCACTCTATCAACAAATCGATTATCATATTGAAACATGTGAGAAGTAGAAGTAATGGCAACACGCCCCCCGTATTGACGAGAGGTCGCGTACAAGGTCGTTTTTTTACCACCAGCCCCTACGAAACAAATTATGTCGCCCTCTCTCGCTGATAATGCCTGAATTAAATTACCTTTTTCTGTTTTCATTTATTCAGGCCTTTGGCAATTTTAGTTCAAAAAGTTGATAAATTTGTTAATAGATCCATAAATTTGTGCATAACTTATAAAAAATGTGGGTATTAACGGCTAAAATGTTAATATAGCACCTTTTAATACCACATTTTAAGGTGATGACTTTATCTAATGCGAGCATACAGCAAACTACTCTTGATAGGATTATTGTCTTTCTTCTCATTCTCCGGTCACTGCCTATCTAGCGGCCCATTTAAACTGGCAAATGCATTGGAGTTGCCCGACAAGTTTACATTGCAGGGAACTCATCGTACGCGGTACGAAACCCTGAGCCATCAATATCGTAATACTCTCGGTGGTAGTGACCAGATATTAGTTCAAAAAACCACCTTGTTCGCGAGTGTTGACTTGGAGCCCTTTGAAGTTGCTGTCGAAATTGGAGACTCACGAGCATATTTAGATGACGACGGAACACCGATGTCGACAACCCATGTCAATCCATTAGAGCTCATTCAAGGTTATATTTCAGCTAAGCAGAGAAATCTTTTTAAAGATGGTGACAAATCAACTCTCAACGTTGGTCGGTTCACTTTAGATATGGGGAGCGGACGGCTCGTCGCGCGTACCAAATTTAGAAACACGGTCAACTCTTTTACAGGTGTCGAATGGAAATGGAAAAATAACACCGGTGATCAACTACATTTTTTTTACACGATGCCAGTTAATCGATCACCAAACTCTATCGCAGAGCTGAGAAGAAACTCAATTAAATTTGACAAGGAAACTGGTGCGACGACGCTTTGGGGTATAAATTACAGTTCTGATCGGCTACCTTTGGGTCATAGAGGTGAAGTCTATATTCTTGGTCTAGACGAGGACGATACGACGGACACCAGGACTTTGAATAGGAAGATCGTAACCTCTGGGTTTCGATTTTCCTTCCCAAAAAAAGTGGGTGCTGTTGATTATCTGATCGAATCTATTTTTCAAGTTGGCGAGGTAAGGTCATCCAAAGCTAGTAAAAGGAATCTAGACCATTTCGCGCATTTCCAGCATGTAGAAATCGGATACACTGGGAAGTCAAAACAGAAAATCCGGTCTGCGTTAGAATACGACTATGCTAGCGGAGACAACTCCTCCCTAGACCAGAAAAACGGACGTTTTGATAGCCTCTATGGAGCTCGCCGTTTCGAATATGGTCCAGTGGGTATTTTTGGCGCCTTCAATAGAAGTAATATTAGCAGCCCTGGGATTCGGATCTCCATGCTGCCTAACAACCGGTCTCAACTTATGATCGGTTACAGAGGGTTTTGGCGCGCTAATAACGGTGATAGTTGGGTTGCAGCCAAAATATCAGACCCAACAGGTACTGCGTCCTCATTCTTAGGCCAACAAATTGAGGCAAGACTGAGATGGGAGCTAGCAGCGCAAAATTCCTTACTGGAGATAGGAACTGCTTACATCAGATCGGGAAAGTATACCCGTGATACAGGGAACAAAGCTTATAAAAAAGATATCTTTTATAATTACCTGCAATTAAGTTTTAGCTTTTAGAAAGGTTTCATGATGCATAAACTACTCTTTCTATGTTCTGCACTGATTTTTTCTCCCTGTTTCAGCGTAATTGCGTCCAATTCAATTCTTGTACAGTCGACAACATCTACCCAGAATTCGGGCTTATTTAATTACATCGTACCTATATATCAAGCTAAGACAGGCATAGAAGTCAAAGTCGTCGCGGTTGGAACCGGACAAGCGCTCAAAAATGCTGCGAATGGCGATGCCGATGTAGTGATGGTACATGCTAAATCTGCAGAAGAAACCTTCATAAAAAATGGCTACGGTATCGCTCGAAAACCACTTATGTATAACCAATTCTTTGTGGTAGGTCCCAGTCACGACCCAGCAGGCATACAGTCAGCATCCTCAGCAGCTGAGGCATTCATGAAAATTGCAAGTTCTGAGTCGAAATGGATTTCTCGGGGTGACATGAGTGGAACTCATAAAAAAGAATTACAGCTTTGGAAATCCATTGCGATAAATCCAACCGCCTCTTGGTATTTGGAAGTAGGAAGTGGTATGGGTAGAACGCTAGGAATGACGATAGAACTAGATGGTTATACTCTTGTAGACAGCGCAACTTGGATTTCCTACAAGAACAAAGGGAGCTGTAAAGTGCTCTACCAGGAAGACCAAGCTCTATCAAACCAATACAGCCTAATTTTAGTCAACGATAAAATACACCCTCATGTAAATACAACGGATGCCAAAAATTTCATGGAGTGGCTCCTTAGCTCAGAGGGTCAATCGGCGATAGCTAAATTCAAGCTAAATGGGCAGCAACTTTTCTATCCTAATGCAAACAAGTTTTAGACGAAGAAAAATTAATTCTTAGAAAGATACTTCGTCGTCAACCTCTTGGTCAAAGTCTTTATCTTTCAAGTCTCTAAAGTTGGGGTATAGCTCCTTAAAGTCTTCAACTATTCTTTCAATAGGGACGTCCGAGTACTCTCCTTTGTATTTGAGATACTCCATATGTTGACGACCATCCATATCCAGCGAGTGATAGATAGAATCCCTTGTGCCATCGAATTCCAAGGGGCGGATCCTAAATTTTTCGCACAATTCAACATTGAAAGCTGGGGTCGCTTTCACCCAGACGTCATTTAACCAAATTGCTGTATAACCGTGCCAGTAGAAAATGTCTGTACCCATAGCTTGTCTGAGTCGCTCTGTCGACAAATGGTTCTTTACATCAGCGTAGCCCAAAGCGGCGGGGATATCTAATGCCCTACAACACGCGGCTAAAAGGACAGCTTTGCTGACGCACCAACCACCTCTATTCTCAATTGCGCGACTTGCACTTAGCCCACGGACCGTTAAATCAAGGTCATAAGCGTCATACCGGATTTCATCCCTAACTGCATAATAAAGTGATACTGCTTTTGAGAGAGAAGTATCACCAACACCATGTGATCTCGCGAAAGCGACAACATCTGGATGGGCACTATCTACAATGGATGTCGGAGCTAGGCAATCCAAATGGTCGGCATTTCTAAACGTATGAGTCATAATTAGTACTTTAAAGTTACAAGATTAGTTGAAAACATGTTCCCGACATCTTCGCCCTATGGCGTTAAGTCATTTATCCTCTTCGTCATCTGTCCCGACAACGAGGTCAACGATAGCTTTGCCTACCTTAAAAGGGATCTTAACGACTCCAATCGCGACATCGCTAGTCTGCTCCACGATCGCTCCTGCACAGCCCGCCACCGGACCTAGCACCAAGCACAGCAACATAACACGGAATAGACCGTTCGTCTCGGACAGAAATGTAAATTTAATTAGTCTGCTCCTTCAAATTCTTTTTTAATAAGCCGATCCTCTCCAAGCCCCAATACAGCTCTCCATTATACCGCCATGACGGAACACCAAAGACCCCTGAGTTTTCAGCTTCAGTTTGCATAGCTTGATACTCTTTCAATCCGAGACCGTTGAAGTAGTCAGAAAAGTCTTGCGCATCATACCCAAGCTCCTTCATTAGGCCAGTTACTTCTTCATAACTCTCAAGGTCAAACTCACGTCTCCAAAATCGTTCAAACACAGCATCATGATAGCGACGGGGATCCTCCCTTTTAGATACATAGAGAAAAGCAATGTGTGCCAAGGAGCTATTAAATATTTTTTTCGGACCCAAGATCGTCAGCCCTCTTCTATTAGCTTCGCGACGACAGTCCATATATGAATATCGAACCCGCCTCCACTGATGATCATTTCTTTCCCCCACTATATCTGCGCCATCATGCCCCAGCTCAGCGCGACCTAAATATTTTTCTATCTTCAGTGTGTAAGGCACCAAACACACTTGGACCTCAGGCAGCGCTTCTAACTCCCAATTAGCTTTCTGTGCTAAATAGGCATATGGACTTTTATAGTCGAAATAGTGATGTACTGTGTTCAAGTTATTTTTCCGAGGCAGCCTTAACGTGACGTGCCATCTCTTCGTGAGTAGCAAACCAAACGCCAGGTTTACTTTTCATGTAGGTTATAAGCCTGTCTAGCATCGCAATTCGGTATCTATGTCCAATCACTTGGGGGTGCATAGTGAGAATATAAATAGTCCCTTCATCATAAGCACCGTCAAACTCATCTTTCCATATAGAATAGACATCTTCAGCATTGCGAAGTGCCACGTGACTGCTGGCCCAGGAAATCTGAAATAATGGCCAATCATCCAAAATCCACTCTACAGGCAACTCAATTAACCCGGTATCTACACCTTTAGAAATTAACGCGTAAGGTCTGTCATCTGCCATCATGCTGCTTTCATAAAGAAAACCCATTTCCTTAACTATTTCTATAGTGGATTCAGTCAGATCCCAAGCGGCCGACCGAAATCCCACAGGCTTCTTTCCGACATGCTTCTCAAAGATCTTCATCGCCTTAAGATAGACACTTCTCTCTTGTGACGGAAGAAGGCGCATTGGATTTTCATGGACGTATGAGTGAAAGCCAAATTCGTTCCTAGGGTTCTTCTTAATCATAGGAATAATCTCAGGGTGAAGCTCCATAGACATCGCAGGTATGAAAAATGTTGCAGGGATATCATGCTTTTTCAGTAATGCCATCACTCTCGGCATTCCAGCTCGCGCACCATACTCACCACGAGACATGTAAGAAGGCGACGACTGTTCCTGAAATCCCATCCAAACGGGCTCTGTATCTACATCAAACGAAAGACTAACTGCCACCCGCCCATCATCGGGCCAGCTTTCTGGAGTCAAATCCCTGCCCGCACGAACACGAGTAACCTCTTTTTTTATCTCCTCTGGCGACCACTCCCAAATGGCTCTCTCATCAGCTGGATCGCCATGACCATGAGCCATAATGAAATGGCATGGTATGAGCCATGCGAGAAGCGGTATAAGCCCCCGACAAATCAAACTTCTTGTTTTCCCCATATCACACTCCTAGTGTGCTGTTTACTGCTCTATTATCTTGCCATATTATTGGCAATTTAAGAAACTCATTAGTGCAATCATTGCGGGAGTGCATCAGATGCGCATTTTCACCAGTATCGATCAAAGGGACTTACAGAAAATCCCTGCCTTGACAAAACAACTAGAAGCCAAAGGCTTCAATGGAATTGCCACATTTGAAAATCGCCATGACCCTTTCCTTCCACTTGCTGTCGCTGCAACAAACTCTACCAATATAGAACTTACGACTGGAGTCGCTATCGCTTTTTTAAGATCTCCCATGTCGACAGCTCAAATAGCTTGGGACATCAACAATGCCTCTGTTGGTCGGCTAACGGTAGGTCTTGGCCCTCAAATTAAAGCACATAATGAAAAAAGATTTAGTGTACCTTGGAGCCCTCCAGTGCCAAGACTTAGGGAATACGTTATGGCTTTAAGAGCCATTTGGAAAACATGGAAAACTGGGGAGGCCCTTGCTTTCTCAGGAGAGCACTACAAATTTTCATTGATGCCGCCAAACTTTATTCCCGAACAAACTGAAGTAGAACCACCTGCGATAACATTAGCAGCCGTAGGTCCATCAATGCTATCTCTGGCAGGTGAGGTTGCCGACGGCGTCCAGCTTCACCCTTTCTGCACAAAAGCGTACATAGAAAAAATGGTGCTGCCCCGGCTTCAACGTGGGTTTTGTAAATCCAACATTCACCGTAAGAGCTTTGAAATTTCAGGAGGCGGTTTCCTAGCAACCGGGCCAACTGAAGAGGCAGTAAGGAAAATGTCTGAATGGGTGAGGTATCGAATTGGTTTCTATGCTTCAACCCCAGCATACTGGCCCGTGCTCGAGTGCTCAGGCTTTGAAGATATCGGTCCAAAAATCAACTTGCTGACCAAACAAGGGAAATGGGACCAACTAGCCAAAGAAGTACCTGAGGAACTCTTATATGCCTGTACCGCCATAGGGACCCATGATCAAATAGCTGAAAAAATCCGCACCCGCTTTGGGGGACTTGTAGACACTTTGCATGCGAGCCAAAGCTACGAAATGCCTTCAGACCTCCCATCAGAAGTGATACAAGACATTAAAAAAATACCGGCAGAATTTGAAGGTTTCGATAGAACTCGTTATCTAAACCTTTGAACTCTACTTTGGAGAATCTCCCCCAACCTCAACACCTAGCGGAGGGGGCAGCTTTCTCTTTCCCTCCTCATTGATCCCTGGATCATCCGGAATCGCCTGACCAGCCATGAATTGGACTGCCTCTCCTAATTCTTTATCATCTCCGTAGGCTGCCTGCATCAGTTCATCTATCGCTTCAGGATCCTTGCCTACGTCAGAAAGAAAGCTACGTATATCTCCCGGGGCTTTCCTTTTATTATATTGTTCGAGTCCAGCAGCCGTACCAGAACGTTCTGGACCTAGCGGAACTCGACCACGTTGACGTCTCGCTAAACGGAGCAGTATGTTCCAAGCGCGTTTATTATCAGAAATAGATTCGACTTCAACTTCGCCCGATTTTTCGTACTCCTTCCAAATTTCCTCTCCACGCTTCGTCCTTATTACGACAATAGTTGCTTGCTCGGTACCTACCCCTCCACATGCAATATCTGCCATTTCAGCTGAAAAATCTCCACAATGAGCGCACTCGGGACGCTGATAATCATCCATTGCCTCTTTTAATGGGATCTTTGCGATGTCGCCATCCTTCTTATAAATTAGAACTTCACCTTTGACATTAAATTTGGTGACTTCTGTCAACGGAATACCAAGACCTTTTTCGATACGTTCTGTCATCAATTCTGGTCTAAATACCTCGGTGCAAAAGAGACCGACACTAAATGAGATTCTCTTTGAGAATCCTCGCAAAAACTCTCGCTGTCTTCCAATTATTTTTGGTTTCTTTTTTGCGCCGAGAAGAAAGCTCGGATCCATGTGCTCCATCTTTCTCAAAGGAGTTATTTGGCAAGGAACACCGACGAACGCCACACTATTTAGGTCGCGCTCGACTACCTCAGGCAAAACCGTTTCATTAGCACAATAAGTGTACCAACTGCCCGCGCTATTTTTTATTTCTTCCTGCGTCGTGACTACCTTAGGAGAGGGAAAACAAGGCTTATCGTTCTCGCCGACCGTTGACACTATAGCCCCGTCAATCTGCTTCGCTTCTAAAGCCCAAGCCAGCAACCCTGTGACTACTCCACCGTCTTGCCCAACTTTAGCAATTTCAGGTTTTTTTGTTCGTGCGACAAAAATATTTCTAAAAACTCCAAAAATATCTTCAAAGGGACGATCCTCCTCGAAAACAGCATCTTTTAAATGCTCCTCTCGCGGCCAAAGGCGTGGACAAACAGTCGCGCACACATCGCAACCGGCACCCTCACTAACACCACAAAAGTCAAACGGGGCTGAGGACTTCGCCGTTTGCTTAGGTTTCCCATCAATATACTCAATGACATTGTGCGGACACGCAACCACGCAAGCCCCGCACTCGCAACAGCTGCCATAGTCGACCACATCGTTCATCATGTCTTTAAATGAGTTATGGAAAATTGATTTCAAACGGATCTCCTTAAGATGCCTGCCCAAGCGATGTTTTGGTTTATATGTGTTGTACGATTATTCTACCATACTGGAATCGTCATAATGATCTATAAAGTGAAAATTGATGCATTTCGGAGCCCCCTATAAAAAACCCTCTATTACACTCGAAACTGCAGGTGCAAAATATTTCAAGAACCATTTTATACCTTAATATAAAAGGCATCTTTGCTACTGACCCACTTTGCGACCAACCCGTATTGGCGGTAAGATAAGTTGAATAAAACGAACAGGAAGTAAATAATGTCTGACAAAAAGACTGGATTAACACGCAGAGCATTTCTTTATCTGTCTAGCATGACCGCACTGGCAGCTGGACCCGCGGGTAATGCGGCTAGCCTGAACAATATTTCCAGTTCCAGCAATAAGGCCGACGAATGGAACCGTCTTCTCTCAGAAGTGAATCAATTCCCTTTGTTAAAATCATTATTCAGTAGACGCTCGAGACGCTTCGGCTGGGGGATGAATATTCCTCACGGTCCATTAAAATACAGTTCTGATCTTCCTCCAACACCAATTGATGACTTCGAGAGGTCGGTTATCCTCGCTGCGGGGCTCGGTGCCTCTGGCTGGCATCACGGAATACCCCATAGCTCGGCACAGGAAGGACTCTGCAATTATTCTGTCCGTTACACCGGTCGTACCGTTCCTACTGCGGCTGGAATAGGGAATTCAGATATGTTTTATACCCAAGATGACGGAACCTACTATGTGAGTACTCGTGATGCCTCGCTAGAAGGAAATTGGCATGAAAAGAAACTCAATGCAGCCGAAACACTTATCAGCACAGTAAAGACGCACACCAAAAAATTATCGGACCAAAGAATAGACCCGCCCAGAGAGGCGCCTCACTATAGCACTCATAATTTCTGGAATGGGAACACAGCAGGCTCTACGTTGTTCATTCCCGTAGGAAATGTCTCTGAGCAACTCTTGGCAATGTTATTCATCGTCGTGGGCTCAGGTTATATGACATATGATGATCTAAATGGGCGACCGGCGGGCAAACTCCAGCCTTTTTTGCAGTCTAAATTACTTGATTCTAAGAAAAAATACCCTTTGTCATACCTAGAACAATATATTCTCACTACATGCGCAGTTGAAATGGGCGTGATGGGCCACAACATGAGCCTAGCCCTACAGCCATTAGGTTTGGGAGGGTGGTTCTATAGTGGGATTAACCCTTTCACTATCATGGGAGCGTCGGCAAAAGCTGGGATCCCAGGCCTGGGTTTTAGCTTTGAGAAGAAAGATGGGTGGGGAGTTCCTAACCCTTTAGGTATAGAAGGGTTGTATCAGGCATTCTCTCCACCTTTTTACAAAGATATGCGTTCAGCAGTCGAAGGCTTCCTCCAACTGAAATTCGGAACAGGAGGAGCCTACGACACTTCCTCTCCTGGTCCCTTCAAAGATAATCCACAAGTGAAAGGCGCCGTCTCTATGCCAACCGAAGAAGTCATCGATGCTGTCGTAGCTACTGCAGAATACATATATGACACGTTTGGAAAGTTTCCTGGCACGGTCCCTAGTATTTTTGTCAGATACTATACTCAAGCACATCGACTAGAAACTGGCTTCTATGATAAATATTTTAAAGAAGGGAACTATTTAGACACCCACAAAAGAAGTGTTAGTCGTTGGTTAGAAAAAATTAAATACCGTACTTCAAAAATCTAACTTTCGAAGTACTTTTATATTTTCTATAAGCTTACTACTAATTTAAAGGCTAACACGATGAATTTTCTTAACGCTCCCGGCCCAAACCCTCGAATTGTAAGAATGTTTTTACTCGAAAAGGGGATTATGATTCCCTTTGAGGAAATCGACATTTTGGAGGGGCAGAATAGAAAAAGTAGCTATCTAGATCTAAACCCTGCTGGTCAATTACCAAGCCTCATCCTCGATAACGGGAAATGTATCAGTGAGACAGTCGCAATTTGCGAGTACTTAGAAGAAATTTTTCCTGACGGCTCGCTAATAGGAACTACCGCTATTGAACGGGCTGTAAATCGTATGTGGTTAAGACGAGTAGAGCAGAATATTACTGAAAATCTCTATAACAGCTTCAGGTATTCCCTAGGGCTAGAGCTTTTTCGGGACCGAGTACACTGCATACCAGAGGCCGCTCAAGGCCTTGCTGCGATAGTACAAGAAAAACTTGTGTGGCTAGACCGTCTCATGCACCGAAAAATTTATGTCTGTGGAGATAAATTTACTTTGGCAGATATTGTTTTGTTTTGCGCCTTGGACTACGGGGAGGGAGTAGGACAGCAAATTGACAACTCCTTGATAAACATCAATGCTTGGTTTTCTCGAATGTATACTAGAGATAGTGCGTATGGAAGTCTGCACCCTGATGGCGCATCAACTGGTCGTCAAGGGGTATGAACCTTTTTAATTTTTTGCTTGCAAAAAAATGAGAACCGAACTTAGTTAAATATTAGAAGGTCTGGGAAATTATGGTAGATGAAGTACTTGATGCAAGAGGATTAAATTGCCCGCTACCCATTCTGAAAACGAAAAAATCACTCAACCTCTTAGGATCAGGAAAAATTCTCGAGGTGATTGCTACTGATCCAAACTCAGAAAAAGATTTCAAAGCTTTCTGTGATTCAACCTTACACGAACTGATAAATTTTACACAGGAAGGAGAAGAGTATCGCTTCATAATCTTGTGTAAAAATAAATTTTAATTATTGAAAAATTAACGAATGCTAAATAAAGAATCTGATTATATTTTATGAACATAAAGTCCGTAACAATACCAGCTAGACCGCGAGACGCGGCGAGCCTTGTCATCTATAGAAAAAAGCGAAAAATCTATGAAGTACTAATGGGTAGACGAGGCAGTAAGGCTCGCTTCAAACCTGGAGTGTACGTATTTCCAGGAGGCATAGTGGAAAGAGCTGACTATCGAGTCAAGCCAAAAAAAAAGCTCAAAGCTGCATCAGTCAAACTGATGGGAGTGGGCGGCTCTGCAAGAAAGGCAAATGCTATCGCTATGGCCGCTGTTAGAGAAAGCTTTGAAGAAGCTGGTTTATTCTTCGGAGAAACAGGGAACTTGGGTAACAGCAACCACAAAACTTGGAGCGAGTTTGCCAGCCGAGGAATGACGCCTGATTTATACAAATTAGACTATCTAGGACGAGCTATCACGCCTTCAATACAACCTATCCGTTTTCATGCACGATTTTTCTCTATTGCTTATGACGAAATGACAGGTAGCTTGTTGGGGGACGGAGAGCTGGAAGATCTTAGATGGGTTAAGCTCGACCAGTCAGAAGGTTTAGAAATGATGTTAGTGCAAAAAATGATTATGGAAACGCTTCAACTTCGTCTACAGGGAAAGGCAGCGCCTGCGCAAAAACTATTTTTCTCATGGGGAAGAATCAACATCGTAGACAGCTAAAAAAGCTCACAAATGATACTTCATACTAGTTCGAACTGTCACCGTGTAAATTACTAGAAGGTGGGCCTTTTAGCTCGATACGATTCCCTTCAGGGTCCGTAAGGTAGAGTGAAGGACCAAACCCATCTGCCCCATAAACTTGGGAAATTGGACCAACCTGAATATTAAAGCGATTCAAGTGTTCCCTGATTTCCCTCTCATCGAAGGGCTCAACTCTTATACAAAAATGATCCATATTCCTCCCTTCATCAGGTTTTGACCCACCCAGTTTCCCTAGATCGCTATCAAACGGAATAATATCAATTAGAATTTCCCCCATTCGTAGCTGAAATAATTCAGCACCTAGTTGTCGTTCAATATGAGCACCAAAAACCTCAGAATAAAAGCGCACCAGCATACTGGCATCTCTCACCCTCAATACAACGTGGTCCAGCCACATTCTTTCAAACAATTTCTTCCTCATTTTTTAAAGTCTCATCAACATAGCGGTATATAATAAAACTGGATGTGACGCCGACGCACCCTGTCATCAAAGCGGCAGCAGGCAACGAAGCGACAAAGATCATACCGCTGATTAGCATCGGCCCTGAAACATTACCAAAGTCGGTTATCAAACGCCAGAACCCCAGAAACTCTGCTCTTTTATCCTCCGGCGCGTGATCAGCTCCCAGCGTCATTACTATCCCGGTCGATAATCCATTTGCAACACCTGCTGCGATAGCCGCAACCAACAACCCTAAGAAAGTTTCACACAGTGCAATAGCTCCCAGCGACAACGCAAATATAATAGAGCTGGGAATAGCTGTGAAACGGCGCCCCCAACGATCCATGACGATGCCTGCAGGATAAAAGAGCACTAAATCTATGGCTGCTGAAATCGAAACGACTAAACCTACCGTCGTTAAATCGAGAGCTAAATAAGCTCCCATCAAAGGAATCAAAACAGTTCTAGCCGATCGCATAAACATGAACCCAAATGCGGCCAAACCCGCAGTTAGAAATACGTGCTTATATTCGCGCAGGAACTGCGGAATTGCCGACAATTTGAGTGGCTGTCCTTTGGAAAGGTTTTCAGTTAGGAAACTGGAGCTACAAAAACTTGCTAGGAGAGCCAGAGCCCCACAGATCTGAAAAGTGATCGCGAAACCGTATCTGGCGGCACATAAACTAGCAATGAGTGGCCCAATAAGGGCGGACAACCGCAGCACTCCTGCGATCACTGCGATCACTCTACCTCGCTCACTACTGGAAAAAGAAAAGGATATAAATGTCATCCTTCCCAACAAGAAAGTGCTGCTCGCAAGCCCATGCACGAATGCGATGATATAAAGCGAGCTTAGCGAATCACATAAACTGTAAGACAAAAAAGAAAGAACAATCAACGCGCTGGAGCATGTGATAACTTTGCGATAGCCATATTTCGTAGTAAGCCAACCGGCTGGAGCACCCATCACTAACATACCGGCACCGCGGAATCCTATTGCAGCGGCCGCCGCTGCTACGGAGCCCCCAATGTCTAAGACATATAAAGGAAGTAGCAAAAATAAAGCCTGGCCCGGCATTCCTACCAATAGACCGGGAACATACAATGATGCCAAAGCACGACGGTGCATTGAGCCCCTAGAAACCATTCAGGAAACGTTTGCGCTCTTGTATCGCACAGAAGTCACAAGAACGAAAAACAGGCATAAACAGGCACCAATTGTAAAACAAGTCTGTATTGCCTCAGTCAGTTCAGCGTAGATAATCGGCTCTATTTTCCTTGCTCCAATAACTAACGTAAAGACTAAAGTAACTAGCGCCATACTACTCATCTGACCAAACACGCGCATAACCGCAATAGCGCTTCCAGCGCGACCATAGTTTTCCCGTCCAATTGCGCCCATTATCGAATTTGCATTCGGGGAAGAAAACAAACTGAAGCCCACACCATTTAGAACCATACAGATGCCTATCAATTCCATAGACGTAGTACTATCTATCGTCGATAAAATGCCATGGCTGAAGCCTGTTACTACCATTCCTGTGATAGCTAAAATTCGCGGATCTATTTGATCTGATAATCGCCCTGCAATCGGAGAAACGACTGTCATAATGACCGGCTGTAACATCAATAGGCACCCCACCATTATCGGACCGATATCTTTTAAATACTGAAGAAATAAGCTAAGTAGCACAATATTTGCAAACGTCGTTGTATACATGATCATTGAAGCAAAACACGCAATTGAAAATACTCGACTGGTGTGAAAAAGCCGCACATCGAAAACAGGGTGATGCTCCTGTAACTCATGCCTGTAAAACCAAATTAATCCCAAAATACTAATTAAAATCAAAAAGCCCCCGACCTTACCGGGCAATAACGACAGTCCAACAATAAGGCTCACTACGGATATTCCATAACTTGCAGCACCCAGACTATCAAATTTTCCCAAGTGTTCTCCTCGCCACTCCATAGGGATGTGTCTGAGACCTATATACAAAACGATTAAAGCTAAAGGCACATGTAGAAAAAATGTGCCACGCCAACTCACGTGTTCTACAAGAAAACCTGCCAAAACCGGTCCTAAGGCCAAACCTAGGTAGATAGCCGACACCGTATATCCGATTACCGCTCCTCTCTGCTTTGGTGGAACGACGGAAGAGATCACTGCGACATTTGTCGCGTATAACATTGCTGCAAAAACACCCTGTAGTAAGCGACCACCGATCAGTTGGGTGGCATTCTCAGAAAATGCAGCTAAGACAGAGGTAATAATTACACCTGCTGTTCCCAACAAATAAATACGCTTACGGCCATACATGTCCGCGAGTCTGCCGAATGTTAAAACGCAAGCAGCACTTGCCATCAAATAACTCATCGGGATCCATGTTAAGACGATCGCATCGATAGAAAGCTCAGTCGCAATATTAGGCAACGCCACATTTACACCGGTCAGCATCATCGCTGTGCTAACAGAATTAAGCATAACCATAACTAGTGTGGCTCTGTATACTTTGGCATTCCCTTCTTCAGAAGGCGTGCTCAATTGTTACCCTTCCCTAGGAGGATAATTCGGGGAAAGCAAACGACTGTCTCTCACTTTAGCTGGAGGCAGCTTCGCGATCGCGAAGTTCTATTCGGCGTATTTTTCCGCTGACAGTTTTCGGTAGATTTTCCACAAATTCTATTTTCCTAGGATACTTATAAGGAGCTGTCACGTTCTTGACGTGTTCCTTTAGCTCATTCACTAATTCAGAACTACCTTTGAAGCCCGGAGCAAGAACAACGAATGCTTTCACTACAGCACCTCGCGTCGGATCTGGACTCGCGACTACAGCAGACTCTGCAACACAAGGATGTTCAATAAGCGCACTCTCAACTTCGAATGGTCCAATACGGTATCCTGCTGAAAGAATGACGTCATCAGCCCTGCTCACAAACCAATAGTATCCATCTTTATCTACGTAACCTCTGTCTCCGGTAATGTACCAATCCCCAACAAAGCAGGAATCATATCGATCGGCATCACCTCGATAGTCAACAAAAAGGCCAGGTGCCCTTTTATTGGTGACTTTAATCGCAATATCACCTTCGATATCGACCGGCAAGAGCTTTCCAGCATTATCTACAATACCCATTTCAATACCTGGCATAGGCTTCCCCATAGACCCAAACCGTGGCTCTAAAAATGGGAAGTTCCCGCAAACTAAAACTGTTTCAGTTTGCCCGTAGCCATCGCGAACAGTTATTCCAGTCGCTTTTTTCCATGTTTCAATGACCTCTGGATTCAAAGGCTCTCCTGCACCTACACAATGTCGTAAGCTAGGAAAAGAGTATGACGTCAAATCTTGTTGCACTAACATTCTATATATCGTCGGCGCGCCACACATAGTAGTCACAGGGTTATCAGCCAAAAGTTTAAGACTTTGAATTGGGTCAAAAGTAGTCGAGTGATGAACAAAAAGGGTTGTACCTTGGTTCCAAGGACCAAAGTAGCTTGAATAGGCAGCCTTTGCCCAACCCGTGTCACTGATATTCCAATGTAGGTCATCTGGCGACAAATCAAGCCAATATTTCCCCGTGATCTGATGCGCATAACCATAACCGTGATTATGGATAGTCATCTTAGGGTAGCCGGTAGTACCTGAAGTAAAATAACAGAGAGCATCTTCCTCAAAAAGGGTATCAACCGTTTCGAAGCTATCGTTCTGTCCCTCGACTATTTTTTCATAACATAGCCACCCAGTCTTTTCGCCATCAACGAGAATTCTTGCCCGCATCGTCGGACACTCATGAGCGACTTGTTCCATTTTTTCTGAGTTTTCCACATCACTAATAAAACAAGTCGCCCCAGCAGCATTCATCCGGTAGGAAAGATCTTTAGGTGACAATTGTGTGGTCCCAGGAGAACAAATAACCCCCATACGGATACAGGCAGTCAAAATCTCCCACCACTCTAGATTTCGTCCAAGAACCAAGACAACTGTGTCTCCGCGTTTGATCCCCGCTGCTTCAAAAGCGTTACATAGCCGTCGAGATCGAGCAGAGAGCTGCGCGAAAGTAAGATCTTGGCGATGACCAAAGTCGTCAACCCACTTGATGGCCAATTTCTCAGGATCTTCTGCCCATTTGTCTATGACATCTCTCGCAAAGTTATAGCGCTCGGGAGGAGACCATAGAAGATCTTTCTGCGCTTCTTCATAGTTCTTGATTTCAGATGTATAGCCCATCACATATCCCCAAATTTAGTAAAAGTTAAACAAGTTAAAACCAGTTGTTTTCCATTTGCACGCAGGTCGTGTCAATTCTCTCAAGGAACTCTAACCTCTCTATAGCTTTAGGGAGCTCATATCGAAAAAAATATTCTGCGGCTTTCATTTTACCGTTGTAAAAATCGGATTCCGATCCCATCAAATTTTTGACAGCCACTTCTATTTGTCGAAGCCACATCCAACTTATCACTATATGACCAAAAGCATCTAAATAAATCGTCGCATTTGCAGTTCGGTCTAAAATACTTCCCGACTCTGAGGAAGCTAAAGTACTGGTTACACTGTCAAGTTTTTGTATTGCAGACGAAAATAACTCAACGTAAAAATTCAATTCGTCGTTCTTCTTAGCACTTTCAATTGTACCTCGATAAGCTGACAACAAAGCCTTGAATGCCGCGCCATCTTGCATGACAACTTTTCTACCCAGCAAGTCTAGTCCTTGTATACCGTGAGTGCCTTCGTGTATTGGGTTCAAACGATTATCTCGGTAAAATCGTTCTAACGGAAAGTCTCGCGTATAACCGTAGCCACCCAGAATTTGAATGGCGTGCTTATTAGCTTCTAGACAGAACTCAGATGGCCAAGATTTCGCAATTGGCGTTAAAATTTCCAACAGCAATGACAGCTCATTTTTCTCGCTCTCAGTCTTACTGGTTTTTAACCTATCTAAAAGAGAAGAACAGTATAAAACCAGGAAAAAAGAAGCTTCTACGGCCGATTTTTGAGCCAGCAACAATCTTTTAATATCTGCATGCTCAATGATTTCAACCTGTGGCGAGGTGGGGTTTTTTTGATCTATGGCTCTCCCCTGAGGCCGTTTACGAGCATAGTCGAGAGAGTGTAGATAGCCACTATATCCTAACACTGTGGCTGTCATACCAACGCCGATTCGAGCTTCATTCATCATATCGAACATATAAAAAAGTCCCTGGTGCTCCTCACCCACTAAAAATCCCTGACATTCTCCATGTTCTCCGAAATTCAAAACAGTATTGGTAGTCCCTCGAAACCCCATTTTATGATTCAGACCCGCAAGCTCAATATTATTTCTATCCCCGATCTTACCGTCATCATTGACGCGATATTTGGGCACAATAAAAAGTGATATACCTCGGACTCCCGGGGGAGCACCTGGGATTTTTGCGAGCACCAAATGAACTATGTTCTCCGACAACTCATGCTCGCCAGCTGAAATCCACATTTTAGTACCAGAAATAGAGTAGTGCTCCTCATTGGTCTTCTCCGCTTTCAATTTAATGTCTGAAAGAGATGACCCAGCCTGCGGCTCAGACAAACACATGGTGCCGAAAAATCGACCCTCGATTAAAGGCTTCAGATATTTGTCTTTCTGAGACTTGGAACCATAGGTGGAGAGTACATTTATTCCCGCATGCGTTAAAAACGGATATGCATTGGCTGAGACATCAGCAGCTGCAATATAAGCGCATGCTGCTTGCGCTATAACCCATGGCAACTGCATCCCACCGTCCTCTGCATCGGCGGCAATACCCATGAACCCAGCTTCAACATACGCATCTAAAGCCTCTTTGACTTCGGGAATAATATGCACCACATTTCCATCAAACGTTGGCTCGTTAGCATCCAGCTTCGCCGCAAAAGGCTCAAACTTATCTTCTGCCAACTTTTTTGCGGTATCAATGACAGCATTGAACGTATCCCGGTCTAAATCAGCGTAAATATCCGACTGAGTAAGATGCTCAGCATCCAGCAACTCATATAAGACAAAATCCATATCTCGTGGATTTATCAATAAACTCATAAAATACCTCCAAATAACAATTTCGAAATCCGCATCTTTTTTTTTAACTCAGAAAACGTGCTGCCTTATGATATAAAAACACAGTGACCGTGTCAGGCTTCTGGCTGTTAACCGTGACTTTAAGAACTACGCCAAGTAACCCCCGTCAACGACGATGGAAGAGCCGGTAGTGTAGCTACTGCTGTCAGATGTTAGATAAAGAACCGCTGACACCATCTCATCTGGAACTCCGGCACGACCTAGCGGTGTTCGAGAGAGATGATATGACATGAATTCTTCATCGTCATGCAACGCTTGGGCAAACTGTGTTCGAGTCAAACCAGGAACCAAGCTATTCACGCGAATTCCAAACTCTCCACATTCTCTTGCAAATGCCTTAGTCATATTAATGATTCCAGCTTTAGTGATCGAATAGATTGCTTGTTTATCACCCGGAGTCACTCCATTTACGGAAGCCACGTTAACTATAGAACCTCGGCCGTTGGACTTCATTCGCTTCGCGCCTTCCAGACACATAAAAAAATAGCCACGCAAGTTCACATCAATTGTTTTTTCAAAAGATGAAATGTCTGTGTCTAAAATATGACCGTAATACGGATTTGCAGCAGCATTATTAACTAAAATATCTAGTTTCCCATGATTTTCGTCAATCTGTTTATAAACTTTATCTATATCATCCATTCTCCCAATATGGCAAGCGATCCCTTCGGCTGAACCTCCACTTTCACAGATTGATTTTATGGTTTCTGCACAGCCACCTTCCCCTCGACTAAGAGCTACAACGTGCGCGCCATGCTCTCCCAATGCTATAGCTATAGCCTGTCCAATACCCCGACTGGCGCCCGCAACTAATGCTACCTTCCCTTTCAAATCAAAATAATTCTGTGCCATTAGCTACTCCTCAACAAATGCGTTTATATGCTATCAGAACGAGTCGCCCATTGTTCAAAAGAGGGCTTTTGAATTATAGTAGTGCTACTTATTGCTGAGTCGCAAACCTTTCGTTGGGCTGACTAGACCTTTGCGAAGAAATATTAGGAAATTGAGAATGACTTATAAAACCATAATTATTGAAAGCGAAGGCGCAATAGATTGGCTCACCTTGAACAGGCCAGATCATTTAAATACTATTACTCCAGAAATGTGTGAAGAATTGCAAGACTACTTTGGAAAACTTCAGTTCAACCATGAAACCAGAATTGTCATCCTCAAGGGTGCAGGGAGAGCTTTCTGTGCGGGTTATGATCTGAAAGCAGCGAGTGGCGTCAGTGCTGGGCCAATAATAGGACTACGGTTTCAAAGGCAAGTCAGTGAAATATACGTTCGAATGAGGCGCTGTCCTCAGCCTATTATCTGTCTAGCTCACGGCGCTACAACTGGAGGTGGGCTGGCTTTTGCTCTGGCTTCCGACGTTCGAATCATATCCGATGATGCCAAGATAAACGTTGCAATGGTTAAGGTAGGCCTCACTGGCTGTGACGTTGGTATCAGCTATTTCTTACCCCGATCGGTGGGTCAATCTGTTGCAGCTGAGCTCATGATGACCGGCCGATTCATTACTCCTGAAAGAGCGCTGAGTTTGGGCTTAGTGTCAGCAGTTGTCAGTCAAGAAAATCTAAAAGAAGAGGGTCTTGGCATGGCGGCAGACATGCTGAAGACATCACCGCTTGGCCTCAGATTAACGAAAGAAGGTCTTGGGATATCTATCGACTCTTCCAGCCTAGATGCTACAGTTGCATTCGAAGATAGGGGACAAATTCTCTGCGCAAGCGCCGGTTTATTCGAAGAAGGGATTAGCGCCTTCCTCGAAAAAAGACCCAGCAAATATCCTGACAATTAATAGTGTATTTCTGCAATAAGTTCTGACCAATTTCTGAACTCAACATTTGCTCCCATAGTGTACTGATACACAGACACACGGTCCAAGACTCCGGTATAACGTTCTTTTAGTAGAGAACCGACCTGGTTTGGCTTTCCGATCACCGCTATTTCGCTGATTAAATTTTCCGGAATTGCATCAGCCATTTCTTTAGTTTTGCCCTCTCTCATCAAACCATTCAATTTAGAACTCAAATCATTGTATCCATGATGTTCTAACACAGCGGCATAGCTTGGGGTAGAACCATAAAAAGACACTTGCTGTCGGACAGCCTGCTCCATCGAATCTATCTCATGCTGAGTATCTCCAGTGATCACAAAGACTGGCGCATACAGGCTAACGTCTTCGATTTTTCTTCCTGTAGAAATCGCCCCAGCGCGTATGGCCGGTCTTACCACATCTTGCAAATAACTCTTTGAATGGACAGGATGAACATGGAAACCATTAGCGACCTCTCCGGCCGCACGACACATTCTCGGATTTACCCCCGCTAAATAAATTGGAATCGAAGGATGAGAAATAGGGCCTGGATCAAAAAACGGATTCATGAGCTTAAACTTATAATAAGGCCCTTCAAAGTTTGGCCTAGTTCCATTTTGGAAAGAATCCCAAATAGCGCGAACGCAATTAATGTAATCTGTAACTCTGGCAGCTGGATGATCAAATTGAGCAGAAAATCGACGTTCTATGTGCGCACGCACTTGGGTACCTAAACCTAAATGAAATCGGCCGCCAGAGTTGCGTTGCAGGTCCCAAGCGATCTGCGCCATAGAAAAAGGAGAACGGGCAAATGCTACGGCTATGTTAGTCCCTATCTCAAGCTTTTCCGTAGCTGCTGCGGCATGGGCAAGAGGCAAAAACGGATCGCTCATCGCCTCAAATGTCCAGGCACAGTCAAAACCATGCTGCTCCATTTCCACAGCTTCTTTTGCAATATTGCTAGGCGAACTAGGCATAAGCATCGTATCGATTTTCACAAAAAACTCCCTTTAAGAAACATTAACTACCCATTAAGTATTGCTTTAACAGCAATCCACAAGACGTTTAGAAGCACTCTCGACCCAGCGGCCGTCAATCGCTAGGCACATGATGCAGAGCACACCACCCCAGCATACCTCCAGTCAGATTAGCAACCTGCGAAAATCCACCTTCCTTCAAGGTTAAAGAGGCTCGTGCAGAGCGGCTACCAGCCCTGCAAACAGCCACTAATGGTTTATCTTTAGGGATCTCCCTTAACCTACTCTCGAGTTGACCGAGAGGTATTAATATCGACCCGGTGATAAAGCCAAGTGGCCCATCCCGCTCTTCTATTTCTCTCACGTCGACAACACATACTTTATCTAGGTTTTCTTGCAGCCAATAAGCCTCAATCTCCCAAAATCCAGCAAAAGTATACCTCAGCGGGCCCCATTGTTTTTCATCGAAAGGATCTTTCTTGTTTTCAGGCTCTCCAGAGAACAAATTCGCGGGAACAGAGAAATCAATGTTTGATGGGTAGGGTAAATTCAAGTTATCCATGTAGCCGACAAAGTCCGTCTCGCTAATTTTGCCACCAAGGCGAGGATTATGTTGTTGTTCCTCCCCGACGCTCGTTGCAGTCAGACCTCGATAATCATGTGCAGGGTAGATTTCTGTATGGGAAGGCAACGTGAAAATCTTATCTCGAACCGAACGGAAAAGCTCTGCTGCACTGCCTTCCTGGAAATCGGTTCTCCCACATCCCCTAATAAGCAAAGTATCACCGGTAAAAATTTTAGAGTGGCTCTCTAAAAAATAGCTGGTGCACCCATTAGTGTGCCCGGGAGTGGAGAGCGCTTTCAATGCATATTGACCAAAACAGACACGTTCACCGTCTGTCAGATATAGATTAGCTCCAGAAACTCCCGAGGCTAGACCTACCGCCACATCGCAGTCAGTTCGCTGTTTGAGCAGCCATGCCGCTGTAACGTGATCCGCATGGCAGTGGGTATCGAGTACCGCTTTTAAACTAAGGCAAAGCTCATGTATCAGTGCCAAGTCCCGATTCACTTGCTCAAAAACCGGATCAATTAAAACAGCCTCTCCTGTCTCTCTATCCCCCAGAAGATAAGTATAAGTAGACGAGCGTTCATCAAATAATTGTCTGAAAATCAACATATAGGCCTCTCCCCATTACTCAGCTTCGGTTTAGCGCCACTAAAAATCTATATCTAAAACAGCACTTAGATCAGATATCGCTTGACTCTCACTAACTACTTTAATCGTGCTCATCCCCATATCACGTGCTGGTTTAAGATTAACCCCAAGATCGTCCAAATAGACCACTTCCCTAGGATCAACTTGCATCCTATCGCATGCCAAACTGTAAATAGCTCGATCTGGCTTCCTAATACCTTCTTTGCTTGATTCAATCACTTCGTCAAATAACTCTATCACATCAGAAACTTCTCTGGCGTAGTCCTCCGAGCCTGACATTGCTAGGCCCTTGCCTGTCCGAGCGTTATTAGTTAAACAGACATTCATGAAACTTTCTTTACAGATTCTCAAAACGTCGACCATCCTAGGTCTGACAGTCTGCCTCCCAATAAGAGAAAGCACTTCGGCCCCGCGAATGGCATGGCCCAGTGCATGGCTTTCCGCAAAAAAAAGCTCATCGAATGTTTCTGCATCAATTAAACTAGACTCGAGCTGAGCCCATGCATTATCTTGATGATTGACAGCATTTACTCCCCGAATAAAATCTAACGGTATTTTTTTTTCTCGTTCGAAGTCATTAAAAGAATCGAACGGAGACGTTGTCAATACACCACCAAAATCCCATAGTATTGCCTTAAAAACCATCTACGCTTCCTTCATTGTAATTTATAATCTATTCTCTCAGCTTTTGTACCAGTTACGCTACATATAAAAAGAGTCTATACACATGGAAAAAATTACTATTCAATCCATCTATGTTGGGAAATGTAAGCTCATCGGAGAAAGAGGCAATAGGACAGGAATGTACAAAGAGGCGGTCAGAAAGCCAGTTAGACTTTCTAAACGAGGTCTTCTGAACGACTTTATCGGTGATAAAACTATACATGGTGGTATAACAAAAGCTTTACATCATTTCCCCAGCGAGCATTACGCCACTCTCTCCCAAAACTTTCCTCCTCTAAAACCTGTTTTTTGTCCAGGAAGCATCGGCGAAAACATCAGTTCCAGCGGCGTAACCGAGAGAAATATTTATCTAGGAGATGTTTTCAGTTTAGGCTCTGCTAAGGTGCAGCTTTCTGAGCCTAGAAAGCCATGCTGGAAAATTGATGCTCGATATGCTCAGCAAGGTATTGCTGCATTCATGTTTACGAACAGTATCTCAGGTTGGT
The DNA here is from genome assembly GCA_002390205.1 of Proteobacteria bacterium UBA4457. Lineage (GTDB taxonomy): Bacteria > Pseudomonadota > Gammaproteobacteria > UBA4457. Next base: position 24,142 of record DGOV01000107.1, read on the forward strand.
ACTATTGTGTTCTAGAAGAAGGAGAGATAGGTCCCGGAGATGAACTTAAACTCGAGCATAGAGTAGAAGGAAATCCATCTCTACTAGAATATCAAGAAGTTATAACTGCCTTGCGCCCAAACCCAATGACTCTAAGAAAATTCTCTCAGATTGATTCACTGCCTAAGGATGTTGTGCGAAGACTAATAGAACGAGCAGAATGGCTCTCAAGGAATTCACAGAGCAAATAGAAAACAATATAGAAGGAAAGTTATAGTGCCAAAGCTCTCAAAATTATCGAGCGAAGAAGTAATAAACTCTGCCAAAAAAGAGCTCGAAGGACATGGCTATATAGCGAGCGATGAAATAGCGACTGCGCTGTACTTAGCTCAAGCACTCATCAAGCCAATTCTAATTGAAGGACCACCAGGTGTCGGGAAAACCGAGCTTGCCATAGCCACTTCTAAACTTCTTGGTAAGCCTCTTATTAGACTGCAATGTTATGAAGGGTTGGATGAATCCAAGGCCCTATATGAATGGAAGTACGGGAAACAACTATTGTACACGCAAGTTTTAAAAGAAAAGCTATCGGATATATTAGAAGATGCTGGAGACCTAAGTCAGGCAGTAGATAAGCTACATGCGTTTGATG
>DGOV01000066.1:0-9812 GCA_002390205.1 Proteobacteria bacterium UBA4457
TTGAATACTTTGTTACTCATAAACCAATTATAAGCGCCATCATGCCAACGCTAATAGCTCTATTTTCTATAGTTACCCAGACTGAAAGCTATTGTCACAAAACTTGCGCCGCAGAAAAGTTTTACTGACAATAGAACGCACATTTAAAAAGGAGCTCGATATCATGCCAGCAGAAAATTTAAGGTCAACGAGTGATCAGCCTGTTCTGTTAGACGTAGATGAACGAGTTGCTAAACTAACGCTGAACCGTCCTGGCAAATACAACACACTGACCGAATCAGTTATCGCAGTAATTACAGATAATCTAAACAATATTGCGCAACGTGAAGATATTCACGTAGTAATAATCAAGTCGACCGGAAAAGCATTTTCTACTGGGCACGATCTCAAAGATATGCACGCGAACAATGATGAAAACTACTTTAGGATGCTTCTAACTAACTGCTCTAAGATGATGCTGAGAATCAACACAATCCCCCAACCTGTGATAGCCCAAGTTCAAGGAATAACCACAGCAGCTGGTTGTCAGCTAGTGGCAGCCTGTGATCTCGCAATTGCATCCCGAAACGCGCAATTTGCCACGAATGGAATTTCTAACGGGCTTTATTGCGCAACTCCCGCTGTTGCCTTAAGCCGCGTAGTTTCCAAAAAACACGCGTTGGAAATGCTTCTTACAGGAAGTTTTATTTCTGCACAAAGAGCCGCTGAAATTGGTCTGATCAACTCCGTTGTAGCCGAAGATCTATTGGATGGTGAAACGTCTGCGCTTGCGGAAAAGATTGCTGGGAAATCGAGCTTCACTTCACGCCTAGGTAAACGCTCTTTCTACGAACAAATTGGAAAAAATCTCCCCGACGCTTATGAACAAACGTCTGAAGATTTAGTCTGCAACCTTCTTTCGACGGATGGACAAGAAGGTCTATCAGCTTTTTTGGAAAAGCGTCCACCAAAATGGGACAATAAGTAACCTATCAAGACAGTAAAATTTTACTCAGGGAAATATATATGACTACTTCTTCAGGACATATCTACGAGCGAGATCTGGATAAAAATGCCGCAAATTACTCTGCACTTTCTCCACTTAGCTGGGTTGAAAGAGCGGCTGCCGTGTATCCAAATCGTACTTCGGTTGTGCATGGAGATATTCAGTACACGTGGGAAGAAACTTTTACTAGGTGCCGGAGATTATCGTCAGCACTGTCTTATTACGGAATAAAGACAGGAGATGCGGTCGCCGTATTGGCCACCAATATCCCAGCATTCTATGAGTGCCTCTTCGGTATACCCGCAGCTGGAGCGGTCATCAACCCTATCAATATAAGGTTAGATAGCGATGCCATCGCATTCATTCTTGACCATGGAGAAGCAAGGATTCTTATTACCGACACCGAGTTTTCTCATGTCGTGAAAGAAGCCCTGACTAAATGCAAAAATAAGCCGCACGTGATTGATATTTCAGATCCGGAAGCTATGTCTCACGAGAAGATAGGTGAAATTGAGTATGAAGATTTTCTAGCAACAGGTGACCCAGAAGCTCCATGGACGCTACCCACAGATGAATGGCAAGCCATGGCGCTATGCTATACATCAGGGACTACGGGGAACCCGAAAGGAGTTGTTTATCACCACCGAGGAGCCTACCTAAATGCTATCGGCTGTGCAACAGCATGGAATATGACACACCACCCAACTTATCTATGGACCCTCCCAATGTTTCACTGCTGTGGCTGGACTTTTCCATGGACTATAGCCGCATTGGCGGGAACAAATATTTGCCTACGAAAAATTGCTGCGAAAAACATTTACGATGCAATTGAGAAACATGAGGTAACTCATTTTTGTGGTGCACCGATTGTCTTGAATTTCATTGTCAACGCTGATCCGAAGGACACAAAGCCACTTCCTCATCTAGTAGAAGTAATGACCGCCGGAGCAGCACCTCCTGCCGCTGTGCTAAAAGCGACCGAAAAAGCAGGATTCCACATTACGCATACCTATGGATTAACCGAAACCTATGGCCCAGCAGTCTTCAACGCCCCCCAAGACGACTGGGCGACACTTAACGAAGATGAATATGCGGAGACATTGATCCGCCAGGGAGTGCGGTATCCCGTGCTTCAGGATCTAGATGTCATGGATCCCGAAACAATGATACCGGTGCCGCGGGATGGCGAAACAATTGGTGAAATTATGTTTAAAGGCAATGTTGTGATGAGAGGCTATCTCAAAAACCCAAGTGCAACAGAGGAATCTCTGCGCGGTGGTTATTTTCATTCCGGAGATCTAGCTGTAATGCATCCAGACGGTTATCTTCAAATTAAAGACCGTTCTAAAGACATCATTATATCTGGCGGTGAAAACATCTCTTCCATAGAAGTAGAAGAATTGCTGTATAAGCATCCGTCTATCTTGGAAGCCGCAGTTGTCGCAAGACCCGATGACAAATGGGGAGAAACTCCCTGTGCTTTTGTGACGCTTAGGACCACAAGTGTGAAAACCACAGAACAGGACATAATTAATTACTGCAAAGAAAAAATAGCTAAATTTAAGTCTCCCAAAACCGTGATTTTTACCGATTTACCCAAGACGTCAACTGGAAAAATTCAAAAATTTAAATTAAGAGCACAGGCTGAAGCCATGGGAAGCCTTTAACGGTTAACAAGCTACGAAAAAAGCCAGGGACATTCTTTCATACGGCGATCCTCATAATCTCGAATGTCTGATTCGTTTTGCAGGGTAATTCCAATGTCGTCCAAGCCATTGAGTAGCCGAAACCTCAGTCCATCGTCAAAATCGAAGGGTAACTCCGTTCCCGCAGGTGTAGTGACCAAACACGCCTCAAGATCGATCTCAAGTTCGTATCCTGGGTCAGCTTCAACTTCGAGAAATAGTTGATCTACTTCCATAGAATCCAAGACTATAGGTAATAAGCCGTTTTTACAGGAGTTGTTAAAAAAAATATCTGCAAAGCTAGGTGCAATAATAGCCCTAATCCCATAGTCGTATAGGGCCCAAGGTGCATGTTCGCGTGAAGATCCGCACCCAAAATTCTCTCTAGCCAGCAAAACCCCTGCGTCAGCATACCGCGACTTATTTAAAGAAAAAGCCGTATTCAATGGTCTGTCTGAGTTATCCACACCCGGAACACCGGCATCGAGATAACGCCACTCATCAAATAAATTCGGTCCAAAGCCAGTTCTCTTAATGGATTTCAAAAACTGCTTAGGAATAATTGCATCAGTGTCAACATTTGGCCTATCAATAGGTACAACAACACGTTTGACCTGAGTAAATTTTTCCATAGTTTATAGACCTCTCACATCAACAAAATGACCGAAAACACCAGCCGCCGAAGCCATAGCCGGACTTACCAAATGTGTCCGCCCTCCCCGACCTTGTCTGCCTTCAAAATTCCTATTCGACGTGCTCGCACACCGTTCTCCTTCGTCTAGCTGATCGGGATTCATTCCAAGACACATGGAACAACCAGGCTCACGCCATTCAAAGCCGGCATCCTTAAAAATAACATCCAGTCCTTCTTTCTCGGCTTGAGCTTTAACCAGACCCGATCCAGGTACAACAAGCACAGCTTTAACATTTTCAGCACGCTTCCGACCTTTGGCTACCGAAGCCGCAATCCGGAGATCTTCAATCCTCGAGTTGGTACACGAACCGATAAACACTTTATCTACCTGAATTTTTATAATAGGGGTACCTGGGACTAAATCCATGTACGATAATGCGTTTTTCATGCCTACTTGTTTCATACTGTCATCAACGTGCTCGGGATCAGGCACACTTCCATTGATTGAAGTCACCATCTCCGGAGAAGTCCCCCAAGAAACCTGCGGCTCTACATCTTTCGCATCTACCTCCAGCTCTAAATCAAAACTAGCTCCTTCATCAGAGTGCAGATTGCCCCAGGCAGTTAAAGCATCCTGCCATTGGTTGCCTATTGGGGCAAACGGACGTCCTTTCACATACTCCATCGTAGTGTTATCGAACGCAACTAACCCTGCTCTGGCCCCAGCTTCTATCGACATGTTACAAATAGTCATCCGACTTTCCATACTAAGCCTTCTAATAGCTTCACCAGCATACTCTATCGTATAGCCCGTCGCTCCAGCTGTGCCAAGGAGGCCAATGATATGAAGAATGAGATCTTTCGCTGAGACACCGATATAAAGTTCATTATTCACTGTGATACGCATATTTTTAGCCTTACGAAGACGTAAGCACTGAGTCGCCATCACATGCTCAACCTCCGAAGTCCCTATTCCAAAAGCCAACGCTGCTAAAGCGCCATTAGTTGACGTATGGGAATCTCCGCAAACAATCGTCATCCCAGGCAGGCACCAACCCTGCTCCGGACCGGTCACATGCACAATGCCTTGTTGAGGCGCTCCGATATCATGATGAAGGATTCCATGTTGCTCGCAATTTTTAGATAGTGTATCCAGCTGCAGCTGAGCAATGGGATCAGTAATATTCGTCACATCAACAGTAGGGACATTATGATCGGACACAGCTTTGTGGGAAAGAACACGCCATAAAGCTCGGCCCGCTAACTCTAACCCCTCAAAGGCTTGAGGCGAAGTCACTTCGTGCGTCAGATGCCGGTCAATGTAAATTAGCGCCCCCCCGTCATCAGTGGAGCAAACTAAATGTCCATCCCAAATCTTATCGTATAGCGTTTTTAAAGGCATATTCATGTCCGTAACAGTTCTAACTAAAATGTAGTTTAACATTGTAACTTGGGGAATGTTTAATAGCCTATGAACGGGCTGAAATAAAAGATTAATTCTCAAAAGAGTAGTAAAATTTTAATCCAAGTCGGTATCTCGATCGTAATCATTATTATAAGCCTGTGGAAAATTACTAAAAATAAGAATTCAATGACTAATCTCGACGAACAAGAAAAAGAAAAATTCAACAGCCTAGATCACAGTTGGTGGGATCCCGAAGGACCACTAAAAACGCTACACGACATTAACCCCAAAAGAATAGGATACATTAAACAATTTACCGAGCTAAAAGGCTGTGTCGCCTGTGATATAGGGTGCGGTGGGGGTATCCTTACAGAAGGATTAGCGAATCAAGGAGCTCACGTTAGCGGAGTCGATGCTGCGGAAAATCTAATCAAAATCGCAAAAAAGCATGCTCTAGATAATGGACAAACGATAGACTACAGGGTTGAACTATCTAATGCCACCGCAACTAGCCATGAGGAAAGCTTCGACCTCGTGACCTGTCTCGAGCTAATAGAACATGTTCCAGATCCGGAAGCACTTATTGCCGATTGTGAAAGACTATTAAAGCCAGGAGGAACCTTAGTCATATCAACTCTCAATAGGAATCCTGTTTCCTATGCTCTAGGGATTGTTGCTGCCGAATACATCCTCAAGCTTCTTCCTATAGGGACACATGAATATTCTCGATTCCTAAAACCTTCAGAAATAGCAAAATGGGCAAGGCACGTCAATTTAGAGCTGCAAGATGTCAGCGGCCTCTACTACAACCCACTGACTCGTTCGACAAAGATTGGAGGGCCTCCCATAGTCAACTACTTAGCTACTTTTATAAAAGAAAAAAGCTAGACCTGATGGCTGCGCTACCACGGGTTATAATTTTCGACCTAGATGGGACATTGTTAGACACAGCGCCAGAGCTCGAGCGCTGTATTAATGACTTACGCGAAAGGTATGGTTTTTCAGTGCTCCCGCCCAATATCGTTCGCAATCAAGTCTCAAAGGGTAGCAAAAAAATCGTTGAGCTAGGCTTTCCACATGTTACGAATGCCAGCGAGATCGAGTTACTAAGACAAGAATTCTTAGAGCTCTATGAAGGAAATATTGGAAACCACACCACTCTGTTCCCGGGTATAGAGGAGGTTTTAAAAGCAATCGAGTCGACCGGGAGGGTTTGGGGAATTGTAACGAATAAAATCACCTCGTTAACTAACCCTCTTTTAGCAAAATTAAAACTTTCGCAAAGAGCTGGGTGCATTATTTCAGGGGATACTACGGCTCATAGTAAGCCTCATCCTGAGCCATTGTATGCAGCGATGAACACCCTCCAGGCAGAACCGTCTGAATGCATATACATTGGAGATGATGAGCGAGACATTATCGCTGCCAACGCGGCGCAAATGAAATCAATAGTTGCGCTCTACGGATATATAGATCCCACTGAGAAGCCATCTTTATGGCAAGCCGACAGAAGCATCGACTCTCCTCTGGATCTCTTAGTTGCTCTAGCGGAATCACCAGATGAGTAGTGCTATGGCCAACAATGTCGGAGCTCAAATCAAAGAAGGTAGCGATCTCTATTACGCGACTCTCTACCTGAACAAAGAAATACGCAGCCAGACATGCTTAATTGAGGTGCTTCGGAGAGAAGTTTGTAACATCCCGGAGTCCTGTAGCGAACCTGACATTGCCCGTGCCAAGTTAGCCTGGTGGATCGAGGAATTTAAACGTACCAAGGATCGCCTGAGTCGACACCCACTAACCAAAGCTTTAACCTTAAATGAACTGTCTAGAGCTCATCTAATGGACGTTTTGATAGCCTTGACCGCAGACATCTTTGAAGACGTGACTACGAAAACCTTTTTTGATCGAGCCTCAGTAACAAAGCATTTGCGCCATCTAAATGCGGACTTGGTGAGCCTGATGGCTCAATTATTTGGAATATACTCCAGTGATGACATAGACTTGATACTAAGCCTGACGTGCGCTATCGAACGATCAAACGCGATACTTGGCCTTAGAGATCACCGGAATTCGCCAACTTTATATTTTTGTGAGCTAGATATGAGAGCTAGCGGGTTAACTCCGCAAAGTATTCGTAGTAGCCGATCGTCTTCCGAACTTGAGCCATTCCTCGAAGGTCAGATTACTGTAGTGAAAAGTGACTTGATTTCCACCTTATCTCAACTCAGCCGGAATCTGAGAAAACGCGGTAAGTTTTTCACCACACAGGCGGAAATAAATCTGCAGGTATTAGATTTAGCATTTAAAAAAAATTGTCGCGTATTGGAGAGCAGGATGGAGCTCCTACCTATACGAAAGCTCTGGTTAGCTTGGAAATTAAAAAACTGGGGTTAAAACATCGCTTTTTAGAGCCATGACAAAGATCAAATGCGAAGGTACAATTAGCATATGCTATTTAAAGAAAAACTAGGGGGCTGTGACTATGAAAGATAAGAAAAATTCTCAAGAGATTACTGGCAAAGAAGACAAAAAGCAGTTACCAAGTAAAACCCTTCCGGCTGAAACCGGAGGTCCAAAAGGTTTAGAGCCAACTCGCTACGGTGATTGGGAAAAAAATGGTCGCTGTATAGACTTCTAATGACATTAAAATAATGTCAACACTGTCAAATAATTTCTAGGAAGGTTAACCACGTATGGACAAAACTCCACTGTCGCCGCATCTGCAAGTCTACAGACCTCAATTGACTTCGGTGCTATCAATTTCACACAGGGCTACTGGCGTAGTGCTTAGTGTGGCCGGAACAGCAATTATTCTTTATTGGCTCATAGCTACCGCGCTCGGAGCTGATACTTATTCTGAAGCCAAGCAGATCTTAGGGTCTGTGCCTGCGAAAATCGTTCTGTTTGGCTGGACGGGTGCCTTCTACTACCATCTATTAAATGGTGTCCGACACTTGCTTTGGGATACTGGTTGGGGGCTCGATCTGCCAACTGCTTACAAAACAGGTTATGGCGTGCTCATATTTTCAATTTTGCTGAGCATTTCCACATGGGCATATGTGCTCCAAAAGGCTGCGTCATGAATATTAGTTTCCCAAGTAAGCCCAACGCTACAAACGCAGGCACGAATCACTGGTGGTGGCAAAGAGTCACCGCTATATGTCTAATTCCTCTATCTATCTGGTTTGTGGTGTCAGTTTTGGGGCACATTAACGACGACCATGCTGCCGCCTCAAACTGGATAAAAAGCATTCCAGTCACCGTATTACTATTATCTTTCATGATTATAGTCTTCTATCACGCCAAATTTGGCCTGCAAGTGATCGCTGAAGACTACGTCCATGACCCATCTACATTGAAAACTATTTTGTTTTTCATAAACGCAACTATGATCCTTGCGGGATTGGCAAGCGTTTCAGCTATTGTAGTTATTTCGTTCATAATCCCTTAAAGAGAAAAATTATGCCTTCCGAATATCAATTTATAGAACACCAACACGACGTTATTGTTATAGGAGCCGGAGGAGCCGGACTACGCGCAACTTTTGGCATGGCTGAAAAAGGTCTGTCGACGGCATGTATCACAAAGGTTTTTCCTACAAGAAGTCATACTGTTGCCGCACAAGGCGGCATGAGCGCAGCCTTGGGCAATATGGGAGAGGATGACTGGCGTTGGCACATGTATGACACTATCAAAGGGTCGGACTGGTTAGGTGACCAAGACGCGATAGAGTATATGTGCAAAGAAGCTATACCTGCCGTAATTGAGCTTGAACACTATGGTGTTCCGTTTTCTCGAACCGAATCTGGAGAGATTTACCAGAGACCTTTTGGCGGAATGACAACCAATTATGGTGAAGGTACTGCGCAACGAACTTGCGCGGCAGCTGATAGGACTGGCCATGCCATTTTACATACTCTTTATCAACAATCCCTCAAGCACAATGCCGAATTTCTTATAGAATATTTCGCAGTCGATCTTGTTATGGATAAAGATGGAGTCTGTCGAGGGGTAATAGCGTGGAATTTGGAAGATGGCACCATGCATCTATTCCGAGCCCATTCCGTCATCATTGCGACTGGAGGCTATGGCAGATCGTATTTTTCGTGCACCTCTGCTCATACCTGCACTGGAGACGGCAATGGTATGATTTTAAGGGCTGGGCTGCCACTTCAGGACATGGAATTTACTCAATTTCATCCAACTGGGATTTATGGCGCAGGTTGCCTTATCACGGAAGGTGTCCGAGGAGAAGGTGGTTACCTCACGAACGCAAATGGTGAGCGATTCATGGAACGTTATGCGCCAAATGCAAAAGATCTAGCTTCGCGGGACGTCGTATCTCGCTCAATGACTGTAGAAATAACTGAAGGAAGAGGAGTTGGTGCAGAAGGCGACCACATATTTCTACATCTTGAACACCTAGGAGCCGATGTCATCAATGAACGACTTCCGGGCATAGCAGAGTCAGCGGAAATTTTCGCTGGCGTCGATGTTACAAAAGAGCCCATTCCCGTCTTACCGACGGTCCACTACAACATGGGAGGGATCCCTACGAATATCCACGGTGAAGTAGTGACCACCAAGGACGGCAATCCTGATAGTGTGGTGCCAGGTCTAATGTCTATCGGAGAAGCAGCCTGTGTATCTGTGCACGGTGCAAATCGCTTAGGTTCAAACTCATTACTTGACTTAGTAGTCTTTGGTAGAGCTGCCGCTCAACACTGTGCGGCAACCATAAAACCCGGAGAAAAACATGTCCCTCTTGATAACGAGTCTACAGATCGCGTCCTATCCCATTTCGATGCCATGAGATATGCCGATGGCTCTGAGCCAGTGGCGAAAATTCGTCTTGAAATGCAGAAAACAATGCAAAAGCACGCTGCGGTATTCAGAACTGGTGAATTAATGGGCGAAGGGATTGAAAAGCTTGAGGAGATATGGGAGTCCTTCAAACACGTCAAGGTCACCGATAGGTCGCTGATTTGGAATACTGACCTTGTAGAAACGTTAGAGCTCGAGAATTTACTAGGTAGTGCGATGACCAGTATTAAAGCTGCCGCCAATCGTGAAGAGAGCAGAGGAGCACATGCTAGAGAG
>DGOV01000066.1:9836-22759 GCA_002390205.1 Proteobacteria bacterium UBA4457
TTCCCTGACCGTGACGATGAAAACTGGATGAAGCATACACTTACTTGGTTGGATACAGAAGGCAAAGTAAAATTCGACTACAGACCAGTCCACATGTACACATTAACGGATGATGTAGAAGTTGTCCCACCCAAAAAACGGGTTTATTAGATTTAAAAACGGTTGATCAATCATGGCTAAATTTAGACTTCCAAAAAATTCAAAAATTGCTAAAGGAAAAACAATCGATGTGTCTGCCGGCACGAAGAATGCTAAGACATTTAAAGTCTACCGATGGGACCCAGATAGTGGAGAGAACCCTCGAACTGACTTGTATACGATCGATTTAGATAAATGCGGACCGATGGTGCTCGATGCAATAATTTATATTAAAAATGAAATTGATCCTTCACTTACTTTCCGGCGATCTTGTAGAGAAGGAATATGTGGATCGTGTGCAATGAATATTGACGGGACAAATACGTTAGCCTGCACAAAATCCATAAAGTCCGTAAAAAAAGACATTAGCATTTACCCTTTGCCTCATATGCAAGTCCGCAAAGACCTGGTACCAGATCTTAATAATTTCTATAAGCAATATGCCTCTGTAAAACCTTGGCTGCAATCTAAAACCAAAGCTCCAGCGAAGAAAGAGCGGCTACAGACCAAGGAAGAAAGAGCGAAGGTCGATGGTCTTTATGAATGCATACTTTGTGCATGCTGCTCAACCAGCTGCCCTAGCTATTGGTGGAACAGCGACAAATACCTTGGGCCAGCAACATTGTTGCAATCATATCGATGGTTGGTAGACAGCAGAGATGATGCGACGGATGAACGGTTAGATGACTTAGAAGGTCCCTTCAAGCTCTTTAGATGTCATACCATAATGAATTGTACAAATAGTTGTCCAAAAGGGTTAAATCCGGCTAAAGCTATATCAGAAATTAAAAAGATGATGGTGGCTCGAGGAAACTGAAATAGTGGAGCCCTCTCTGATTAATAAACTAAGGTGGCGCTGCAGAAGAGGAATGCGTGAACTGGATGTGATGCTGGTCAACTTTCTAGAACGGGAAGACACTACATCGTCCGATGAGAGTATCAATACATTTGAATTATTTCTAGATTGTTCGGATATGGACTTGTATAGTTGGCTCACAAGAAGGTCAATCCCTCAGGATGATCGATTTAGAAAAATCGTTGAAAAAATATTATTCAAACCATGAGTGAAAAACATACAAAAAACCGAGCATCCGATCGTTCTGTTCTCAAAGAACTTGAGCTCAACACTGAGCTCCCTTGCAAAATAAAGCCGCAGAATTATTCAATCATAAAAGTCTCTGGGACAGACGCTCCGGTGTTTCTACAAGGACAACTGACTGGCGATTGTAACGACATTGGGTCAGAACACTCGCTTTTGATGGCTTGGTGTGCACCTAACGGACGAGTACAAAACCTTATTCATGTTATAAGAAGCGGCGCTTTATTCTTTCTCCTCATACCTAAAGAACAGATGCTCGGGATGGTCAAAAAGCTGAAAATGTTTGTGCTCAGATCTGATGTTGAAATAGCAGACTTGTCTACTGATCATGAATTATTTCTAACCCTTAACTCTAATCAATCTGACATTTCTTTCGCAACCATAGGAAGACAAGATAGTCGATGCTGGTGGATAGTGCCAAACGGGAAAGTCACAGAGGTTTGGAAGAAAATTATAGCAAAGCAAGTCAACGAGGACGTCATCGAGTTTCACTCAATCATGAATGGGATGCCCTATCTCACAGAAGAATTAGCTGATACATTTCTACCTCAAGAAATCGGCTTAGAAGAGTTAAAAGGCCTTAGTTTCAGCAAAGGCTGCTACCCAGGCCAAGAAATTATAGCTCGTGTAAAATACCGAGGAAAAGTGAAGCGAGAACTCGTCAAAATTTATGTTGTTGCTACCGAGGAAATTCCTTCAGCTGCTCGCTTATTTGACAAATCTGGCACGTCCGTTGGCCTTGTCTTAAGATCAGTCACAACCGGCAAGGAGACTCATCAACTTCTCGCGGTTCTAAACTGTGGGATCGACCAAGTTGTTCTACCAAGTATGCCTGACGCGGTGTTAGAGATGGCACCTATGCATATTTAAAATTGAAAGTACAAGAGCGACCTAAGCTCACGAAGAATGTCCGTATTAGTTCATTTCAACCGGCCGTAATTCTAAAAAACCCACACCTTCAAACAATTTGGGCTGCGAAAGTACGTCGACCTGCACAACTTAATACTTATAGTGAGCAGATAGAGCTTCCTGACGGTGATTTTTTAGATCTAGAATGGTCGCCGAAAAACCGCAAAGGACCGATACTTCTACTCCATGGTCTTGAGGGTGGCATCGGCTCAAACTACGTCCAAGGTATAATGAAAGCTCTCGATAAAGAAGGCTATCAATCTGTCTTATTGCAATTTCGTGGATGTTCGGGAAAGCCGAATAGATTAGCGAGAAGTTACCATGCAGGGGAGACTGAAGATCTTTCTTACATAGCCACTTTGTTGCGCAGACGTTTAAAGAAAAATCTGACAGCTATTGTCGGATTCTCTTTAGGTGCTAACGTTATGCTCAAGTGGCTAGGAGAGTCAAACAGAGATCACATCAGCAATACGGCCATTGCTGTATCGCCTCCTTTTGATTTATCTGCCAGTGCCGATTTCCTGAGTACCGGCTTCTCACAAATCTACCAACATAGTCTAGTCGCCGCTATGAAAAAGAAATATCGAGGGAAATTCTTGGGTCAACCCAGCTCTCTATCCGATAAATGTTTGAGCAAATTAACTTCTTTTAGAGACTTCGACAACTTAGTCACCGCTCCTTTACATGGTTTCAAAGGGGTAGAAGAATACTATACTCAATCTAGCTGCCGCCAGTATTTGAAAGGCAACCTGACTTCTACTCTGATACTCCATTCAAAGGATGATCCCTTCCTACCAATTTCAGCTATTCCAGAAGCACCTGAGCTCGGGCCAAAGACGACTATGGAATTATCTGAAAACGGCGGACATATTGGCTTTATATCGAGGGATAAAAATGGAAACTTGGCTTACTGGCTAGAATCCAGGATACTTTCTCATTTAGCCATCTTCAACTAAAATTACATTTTAAAAAAGTACAAACATGCTTTTACGAATTCTCTTCAAAAAATATGCAGCCTTCACAGTTGCTTTTTTGTGTGTTGCTTTACTTTTATTCGGCTACTATCTGGAATTTTATCACCAGCTCAATCCATGCCCTTTATGTGTTTTTCAAAGATTATGTTATGCAATTATTTTCCTGATATATATATTCTATATGTTAGGCAAAACCTCTCCGCTAGCAAAACCACTACTTTCAGTAGCGTCGTTTATTTTTGCTGGAATTGGATGTGCTCTTGCTGGCCGTCAGACGTGGCTCCAACACCTTCCCGCAGATAAAGTCCCAGAATGTGGACCAGGCTTAGATTACCTTTTAGAAATGTACCCTTTGTTTCATGTCTTAAAAACAGTACTCAAGGGGTCTGGAGATTGCGCGGAAACACAATGGGTTTTCCTGAGCCTCTCTATTGCGGAGTGGTCTCTCTTTTCATTTTCGTTGATTGCGATATGCCACTTACTTCTCCTGATTCAAGAAAAAAAAGATCTCAAATATGAAAGGCTATGAGCGGGGGAAATTCGGAGGGACTTGCCCACCCATACCTCTCATTAAATTTTTCATCCCACCTTTTTTAGACATTTTCTTCATCATCTTCTGCATTTGATCGAATTGTTTCAAAAGCCTATTAACATCAGGGATTAACGTTCCCGATCCAGCAGCAATCCGCTTTTTTCTTGAGCCTTTGATAAGCGCTGGAAACTGCCTCTCTTTCGCAGTCATGGAATCAATAATTGCCCCAAGTTTAACCATTGCGCCATCATTCACTTGATCTTGGACTACGTTATTAGCGTTCCCCATGCCAGGCAACTTCCCTAACATTGCTTTTACGCCTCCCATTTTACTCATTTGGTCAAGTTGGTCACGAAAATCCTGCAAGTCAAATCCAGACCCTGATTTGATTTTTTTAGCAACTACTGCGGCTTTCTCTTTATCGACTTTTTCTTCAGCTTCCTCAATTAGAGACAACACGTCACCCATTCCGAGAATACGAGACGCGATCCTATCGGGATGAAAACTTTCAAGACCGTCCATTTTTTCTCCGGCACCAAGGAACTTAATGGGTTTTCCAGTGACCTTCCTCACCGACAAAGCCGCTCCTCCACGAGAATCTCCGTCTGTTTTTGTAAGGATAATCCCTGTTAACGGTAAAGCGTCATTAAAGGACTTGGCAGTCATTACTGCATCCTGTCCCATCATACTATCGACAATAAATAATGTTTCATGCGGAGATAAAGCTTCATGTAATCCCGATATTTCCTTCATCATTGCTGCATCAATAGTAAGACGACCTGCAGTATCAACAATTAAGACATCATCATGTGCCCGTCGCGATGCTTCGTAAGCCCAACGTGCGATATCAATAGGGAGATCTGCGCTAGTAGAAGGATAGTAGTTCGCTGCAACCTGAGATGACAAAACACGGAGCTGTTCTATTGCTGCGGGCCGGTAGGTATCACAACTAACTACACCTACCTTCTTTTTTTTCTTATCTATCAGCCATTTAGAAAGTTTTGCCACAGTTGTCGTCTTGCCTGCTCCTTGAAGACCGACCACAAGAATGACGACAGGGGCTTGTGCTGACAAATCAAGCCCACTGCTCTCCTCCCCCATAAGCTCCGTAAGTTGATCACGAACAATCTTAATCAGCGCCTGACCAGGAGTTAAAGACCCAGTCACCGCAGTACCTTCAGCGGTTACAGACAGCTTTTCTATAAACTCTTTCACTACATCCAAGCCAACATCTGCTTCTAACAACGCTATGCGAACGTCTCTCAAAGAATCAGCAATATTTTCGGGTGTTAACCTCCCTCTTCCTTGTAAATTGCGCACGATGGCGGAAAAACGGCCAGTTAACGATTCAAATCCCATGGTTTTTGTGCCCTAATCAATAGTCTTAATAATCGAGTAATTAGATACTTCATTAAATAACGTAATTATGTCATTATCTCAGATCATATGACTCAACAACATATCTTATGCTAACTAATATGATAACCGTCATCACGGTGATTTTGTATGTTGCTACGCTTTACAAATTCCTAGTGTCTAAGAGTTTAAATTCGACGTGGTCGGTGAATAATTCCGCTTTCATTTTACTCTGCCTTGCGCTGATCGCTCATGGTGTATGTCTCTTTCTAGGGATGTTTGATGAAGCTGGAACAAACCTAGGGATCTTCAACATAGCGTCTCTTGTTGGCTGGATAATCATGTTGCTCGCATCTTTGATTATGTTCGTTAAACCAATTGCTAATCTGACTATAATTTTGCTGCCAGTGTCTGGTGTCATGCTCGCGCTACCATCTTTTTTAGGAGATGGGAACTTCATTCCTCGTTCTGGTGATATGGCACTTCACATTGGCATATCGCTAGTCGCATATAGTTTACTAGCCATAGCGGCTTTGCAGGCTCTATACCTCTGGACCGCTCGCCGACGAATAAAAGCACACCGGTCAATTTTAACTTTTTTCCCTCCACTACCAGAAATGGAAAAAATATTATTTCAAATTACAAGCATAGCTTTTGCATTGCTCAGCGTCGGGCTTGCTATTGGCGCAGCACATGTAGACAACATAGTAGAACAACACCTGGCTCATAAGATATTTTTTTCAATCCTTGCATGGGTTATCTTCGCTATTTTATTGGTTGGACGATATTTAAAAAACTGGCAGGGAGATCGAGCAATTACTTATGTGGTGTCAGGCTTCAGTGCATTAGCTATAGGCTTTTTTGGTTCTAAGTTTGTCTTAGAGCTTATTATTTAATGCTCATCACATAATGGTTGAATTATCTACCTTAACGCTGACTATAATTTTGGCATGTCTCATCGTCGCCTCGGCCTATTTCTCAAGCTCGGAGACCGCTATGATGTCTCTAAACCGCTACCGGCTAAAGCACCTTTCTGATAGAAAATATAAAGGAGCTCAAAGAGTTCAAAATTTACTAGCCAGACCCGATAGGCTTATCGGGCTAATCCTACTAGGTAACAATTTTGTAAACATACTCGCGGCTATGATAGTCACGATTCTTGCCGAAAGATATCTAGGGATGCGCGGGCTTCTAATCTCATCGTTAATGCTAACAGCTGTTATTCTTGTGTTCGCCGAGGTCATACCAAAAACAGTAGCTGCGATTTACCCCGAACGTGTTGCCTTTCCGTCATCTGTACTGCTTAGAACATTAATGTTTATCTTCTATCCTTTAGTTTGGGTCCTCAATAAGATCTCAAATGGGATCCTTGCGATCTTTGGACTAACAAATATAAAGCGCTCAGAAGATCCTTTAAGCCGAGAAGAACTCAGAACAATTGTGAAAGAAACTGGGGGTGTGATACCCCATCGTCACAGACAAATGCTATTTGGGATCTTGGATCTTGAGAATGCGACTGTTGAAGACATAATGATTCCTAGAACTGAAATGCATGGTATTAATTTAGAAGATGAGTGGTCAGATGTCCGAGAGCAAATTATGAATAGTCGGCATACATATCTTCCCTGCTATTCAGGTTCCTTAGCTGAAATAAACGGAATCCTTCATGTTCGCAAGACTACTAGATACTTAGGCTCGGGAAATTTCACTTTAGAACAACTAACTAGTGTATTGGCTCCGCCGTACTTTATTCCAAATCAAACCGATCTTTATTCTCAACTATTACATTTTCAAACAGAAAAAGAGCACATTGCTTTCGTAGTAGATGAATACGGAGACATAGAAGGTTTAGTTACGCTGGATGACATCCTGGAAGAAATAATCGGAGAATTCACAACCGATCCTCAGAAACATGAAAAAGATGTTATCCCTTTGGGTAACGGAATGTTTATGGTTGACGGTAGCGCGAACATCAGGGAAATCAATAGGGCATACCATTTCGAGTTACCAGAAGATGGACCAAAGACGCTCAACGGCTTCATCCTAGAAACGCTAGAAGACATTCCGACCACGGGCACCGCTTTTCGAACTGGCCCAATAACTATAGAGATATTACAAACTCGAGAAAGATCAGTCAAAAGTGCTCGGTTAACACTAAAGAAAGAAAGAACTGTGGCATAGGTTCCGCCGAAACTTAAAAAACCATGAAAGTGCTATTCCCTCATTGCCCCGTTCCTGAGATCACATTCAAGGCATCTTCAAGCCGGGAAACTGCCTTCACTTTCATACCTTGAGGTAGGAGCTTAGGCACGTTCCCAATAGGAACTACAGCAAACTTAAATCCATGTTTAGCTGCTTCTTTCAAGCGTTCAGCACCCCCGCTAACTGGTCGAATCTCCCCAGCTAAGCCAATTTCCCCAAAAGTAATCATATCGTTAGGAAGCGCTTTGTCTCTAAGACTAGACATCACTGCCATAGCAATTGCAAGGTCAGCTCCAGTTTCCCCTACACGAATACCCCCTACTATATTAGCAAAAACATCACTAGAGCCTGTCGAGATCCCACAATGCCTATTCAGAACAGCTAATAGCATACTGAGTCTATTTTGATCCAAGCCAACCGTAACTCTGCGTGGATTCATCACCTGACTTTCATTTAGCAGTGCTTGTACCTCAACCAACATAGGTCTTGTGCCCTCTCGTGTGACCATTATCACACTTCCCGGAACTGGTTTTTCATGACGTGACAATAATATAGCGCTAGGATTAGCCACTTCACGAAGACCTTGATCTGTCATTGCAAAGACTCCAAGCTCGTTTACTGCGCCAAAGCGGTTTTTGATCGCTCGTATCATTCTGTAGAGTCCGTCTGGATCACCTTCAAAATATAATGTAACGTCGACCATATGTTCTAAAACGCGAGGACCAGCAATAGCTCCGTCCTTTGTTACATGGCCAACTAGGTATATTGCTATTCCGGTGCTTTTCGCGAGCCCCACTAACCGACTAGCGCATTCTCTGACCTGGCCAACACTGCCAGGAGTGGACTGTAAATCCTCCGTATACATTGTTTGTATTGAGTCAACAACCAAAATTGCAGGCTTATTCTTGGTAGCTTCTCCAATGACAATATCAACATTTGTCTCAGTCAAGACATTCAATTGAGACAGCGGCAAACCAAGCCTACGTGCTCTTATAGCGAGTTGAGAAGCAGACTCCTCTCCACTCACATACACAGAATTAAAATTTCCACCCTCCGCTGTCGCAACCATGCTCTGCAGCAATAAAGTAGTTTTTCCGATACCTGGATCACCTCCTAGTAACACAACAGAACCAGGAACAAGACCTCCACCTAAAACTCTGTCTAATTCAGACAGTCCTGTTTTCAATCTGGCTTGGGACTCTATGTCTACAGCTGTTAAGGCAACAATACTCGATTTTGTTAGCTCATTTGATTTAAATCGACGGCGAACATCTTTGCTCTCAAGGTTTTCTACAACAGTGTTCCATTCATCACACTCATCGCAGTGCCCTGTCCATTTAGTATAGACCGCACTGCATACTTGACAGGTAAAGGAGGTTTTCTGTTTTATAGTCCTACTTCCTCATAACGGGCGCGCATTCGTGCCCGACATAACAATTCATACGGAATAGTACCCGATGCCTTTGCGACCTCTTCTATCGGGAGTTCTCCTCCCCACAAAGTAACCTCATCTCCAAATTTAGCCTCAGCTGAATCTGGCAACTGAACAGTCATCATATCCATCGAGCATTCACCAATAACTTGCGTCTTGACGTTGTTAACAAGCACAGGAGTTCCTGTATTAGCGCTTCTAGGATAACCATCCCCATAGCCATACGCGACCACTCCTACTTTCATATCATAAGGACAAACATAGCTACCGCCATATCCAACCGTTCTACCGGCTTTAACATCACGGACACTAATTAGCTTTGATTTGAGCGTCATTACTGGAAGTAAACCCAGTGATCGGGCAGTTTCCCCACGTAACGGCGAGACACCATATAACATTAAACCCGGTCTTACCCAGTGTCGCTGAGTATTCGCGCAGGTTAACAATGCCGAGGAATTAGCAAGACTTTGCTCATCTGGAAAATTGGAGATCGCCGTATCAAAGGCAGTCACCTGGCTTCCAACAGTCACATCTCCTCTCAGTTGCGCATTGGCAAAGTGCGTCATAAAGATAATTGAGCTAGAGATGCGACTCAACCTGTGATAAGCCTGAGCGACAGCATCCACATCAAAACCCAAGCGGTTCATTCCAGTATTAATTTTTATCCATACGGACAGAGTAACTCTGGCTTGTTCCAGCATACTTATCTGCTCAAAAGAATGGATAACGACATCCAAATTTAGTCTGTCAATAATCGCTATTTCGTCGAACTCAAAGGGACCTTCCAACAAAACGATCCGGTGTCGACACCCCGCCTCTCGGAGGGTAATAGCCTCATCCAAAGAAGCTACCGCAAAAGCATCAGCCTCTTTAAAAATTCTGGACATACGTAAAAGTCCATGCCCATAGGCATCAGCTTTTATCACTGCAAGTATCTTAGATTGCGGACAGTGGAGACGGGTCGCCTCTAAATTCTTTTTTGCAGCATAGCCATCAATAATCACCTTGGCGGGTCTAGTCACTCATTCGCCTCGTACCCACCGTGCGCTAAATTTTCAAAAAGTGTGTATTGGCCTAGGAAACGAAGTTTACGCATTCCAATTGGTCCATTACGTTGCTTACTTATAATAATTTCAGCAAGACCTTTATCCACACTTTCATCGTCGTAGACTTCATCTCGATAAATAAACATAATTACATCTGCATCTTGCTCGATTGCACCAGATTCACGTAAATCTGACATCACAGGCCGTTTGTCAGTCCTTTGCTCAAGACTTCTATTTAATTGTGAAAGCGCGACAACAGGTGCCTTAAGCTCCTTAGCCAAAGCCTTTAAAGAACGTGAGATCTCAGAGATCTCGGTCGCACGATTCTCTTTTGTTCCAGAGACCTGCATTAACTGAAGATAATCAATAACCACTAACCCGAGCCCTTTTTGTTCTCGAGCTAATCGCCGACAACGAGCTCGAAGATCACCAGGGCTCAAAGCAGGTGTATCGTCAATAAAAATTGACGCTTCATTTAACATAGCACAAGCGCTTGCCAGCCTCGGCCAATCATCGTCACCTAATTTTCCAATTCGCAGCTTACTCTGATCAATTCGACCAAGAGAGGAAAGCATACGAGTAACTAACTGCTCTCCTGGCATCTCCATACTAAAAACCGCAACCGGAAGCGCATCCTTAAGAGCGGCATGTTGAGCAATATTAAGTGCAAACGCCGTTTTTCCCATGGATGGACGACCTGCTATAATAACTAAATCAGATTTTTGTAATCCCGAAGTCAGAGAATCTAAATCGTAAAACCCCGTAGAAACTCCAGTAATAGGATTATCTTTCTCAAACAATTCCTCTATTCGCGTTATCGCCGAACCAATTAGATCGCTCACAGGCTGAAAGCCTTTACGACTTCTGGACTCTCGTTCGGCTATAGAGAATACGAGGCTCTCTGCTGTATCAAGCAACTCATCTGAAGTCCGACCTTCTGTGCGAAAAGCGCTTTCGGTTATTTTGGCACCCGCAGATATAAGGTCACGAAGGATAGAACGCTGCCGGACAATATCAGCATATGAAGCAATATTGGCGGCACTCGGAGTATTCTCCGCCAGCTGGGCTAAATAACCCATTCCTCCTATGTCATCTAGCTTTTCATTAGAGTCCAGCCATTCCGCAACCGTGACTATATCGTAAGGCTTAGAGCTGTTAGCCAGTCCCTCAATGGCATCGTAGATCAAGCCGTGGTCTCGTCTATAAAAATCCTCAGAACGAATACGCTCGGTCACATTCATAAATGCTTCGTTATCTAAGAATAGTCCTCCTAGCACCGCTTGCTCTGCTTCCACGGAATGAGGTGGTACTTTTAAGAGTGCGGTCTCCGCATCAAACTCAACTAGCCGAGAATCTTCACTTTTCATCAGACCTCCGCCGAAAACAACCAAGTTTCAATGAGGATTGACACGCTCCCCGCCTGTTAACCAGCGGCGATTTAGCTCGCCGTTTCACCGGCATCTTGGGTAACAGTAACCTTTATTTTTCCGCTCACGTCTGTATTTAGATAGACTTCCACTGAGAACTCTCCGAGCTCTCGCAGAGGACCATCGTGCAGTCTAATTTCACTTTTAGCGACTTCAATACCGGATGCTACAACTGCAGCAGCGATCTCAGAGGCGCCTACAGAGCCAAAAAGTTTTCCCTCGGGGCCAGCGTTAGCAAAAATCGATACTTCTACACTATCTACTTCAATTTTGCGTGCTTCAGCCACCGACAAAGTCTCGGCTTGCGCTAGCTCCAAGCTAGCGCGCCTTTCTTCAAATTTAGCGACATTATCATCGGTGGCAGGTACCGCTTTATTACTGGGAATAAGGTAGTTTCGACCATAACCAGCCTTAACGCTTACGGTATCTCCTAGATTACCTAACCTATGCATTTTCTCTAATAGAATGACGTCCATACTTTCTCTGTCCCTTTTGATAGACTTTGCCACCTTAGTTTTATCTAAAGTAGCCTCTTATTAACTTATCTCGGCATAAACCCACTGTTATTCATGCTGACTGATTAAGTACCTCTATGATAACTCTTTTTCAATCCTTAGCGCGACGAAAATCAGCGAAACCATCGGCAACCCCAGTAGTTGCTAGAATTAGCCCAGAAAGCTGTGGCAATAATAACACCAAAGAGTAAAAAGCTATCATCCACCCTCTAGCCAACCCAATGCTTCGTGCCCGAAAATGCACCACCGAGAGGCCCTGAAAGGCAAACAATAACGTAAAAATTATAAAAACATCCATTACTAGGCCTGATTGGGACCCTATCAGAGCCTGAGAAACAACTAAAACCCCAATTAGAGATACTATATAAAGGGTGATTCGTGGCATCTTGATTTTTTTAAACTCATCACCAAAGCCCCCAAAGTTAAACAGTTCGGATTGCCACCAACGAGCCAGCAAAATAGTAGCTGAGTAAAAAGCAAACAGCATGGCTACAGATACGTGATGCATTTGATTGGCTATTGATTGGATTGTAGAGTCTTGTATCCCGATCTCCTGATTATCGTATAGCTGCGTCAAGATGGGTGATATCTGAGTGTACCAAAATTGTTGCGTGTCACCGACTATAAAGCGAAACACCCCCGCATATGTTCCAACGATTATAGCCACAATCACAAGTGCACTTGCTTGGCTCTCACTCCTTCTCAGGACATATCCCAAGACAAGCGCAGGGAACCAAAGGACAGCGCACAAGTACAAAAAATCTAGGTGCCCATCAACAAACTGGAGGACAAGTAAATCTAACAGTACAACTACTAGTGTCGAAAAAGCAATCAGCCGGAAACCAACTCTACCTCCTTCTCTCAATGTGACAAATGAAACACTAGCAGCGCTTATTACACCCAGGATGCTAAGGAAAATCGAGCATATGAGCGTGACACCGGTGACAGCAATAGCCCACCGAAAATCCCGCATCAACAACCGTGCTACGAATCGCACGACAGACCTCTCTAACCTTTGTGTGCGTCGCAGAAAGGAATCAATGCGAGGTAACGGGCATGTTTGATAGCTGTGGACAACTGCCGTTGGAAATGCACCTTGGTACCCGAAATCCTACTTGGTACAATTTTTCCATTCTCAGTCAATGACCCACGGAGAGTCGCCAGATCTTTGTAGTCAATTGACGTGAACCCTTCGGCTGTGAACTTGCAAAACCTTCGTCTTCTAACAAACTTAGCCATTATTTTTCCACCTCTACGTCGTCTTCTGGAGCAGCTTCTACTGCTGGTGTTTCT
>DGOV01000139.1 GCA_002390205.1 Proteobacteria bacterium UBA4457
AGAATAAACCTGATTGCGACATAGTGGACTCACAGTAAAGTATTTACCGGAGAATAACATCTTCAATGCTCAATAGTTACGGAAATCAAATCAATGTGAAGAGGCTATTTTTCGTAGTGTGGAGATAATCTTTATGACGTTAATTCAACGATAGCATTCATAAGTACATTGCAACCAGCTTCAATATCCCCAGGCTTACTATATTCTGCTTCATTATGTGAAATACCTTTCTCACAAGGAACAAAAATCATCGATGTAGGTGCAACTCTAGAAACATAAACAGCATCATGGCCAGCACCTGACACCATTTCTTTGCTGAGATAACCTAAGTCTTGAGTCGCTTTACGAACAGCCTCAATACACCCTGAATCAAAAACAACTGCTGGCGATTGCCATTCCACACCCACCTGGCAGCTAAGACCCGCCGCTTCACACTCTTGATGGGCAATCTGGCGAAAGCGTTTATCCATTTCCGCTAAGATGTCTTTATCAGGATGGCGAAGATCAACTGCTAGAATTAGTTTCTCAGGTACTGTGTTACGAGCTCCGGGAATAGCGGTAATATCTCCAAAAGTAATCCTTGACCATGGCTCATATTCGGCGGTCATCTCATACATTTTATTTATAATTTTATGTAACCCTATAAAAGGATCAAAACGATTCTCCATAGGTGTTGGACCTGCATGCACAGGCTGTCCTTTGATCGTTAGATCATACCAATTCATCCCTTGCACACCGGTAAGTATGCCGATCTGTAATGCTTCATTTTCTAGAATCGGCCCTTGCTCAATATGAAGTTCGATAAAACCTTTTATCGGATCAGGCTTACAGGGGGTATCACCCTCATAATCAATACGTCTTAATTCTTCTTGAATAGTTTTCCCATCCTTATCCATGCGGGCATGGCCATAATCCAATGAGAATGCTCCGCTCCACACTCCAGATCCGATCATTGCCGGAGAGAATCGAGCTCCCTCCTCATTAGTCCAAACAACTGCTTCTATGGGATGATTAGTTTGCACACCTTGATCATTAAGTGAGCGAATAACTTCCAAGCTTGCTAAAACTCCATAAACACCATCGAATTTGCCCCCAGTGGGTTGAGTGTCAATATGTGATCCAGTCATGACTACAGGTAAATCATCCTTCAGACCCTCCCTGCGAGCAAATATATTTCCCATAGTATCAATACGTATAGAACAGCCAGCATCTTCAGCCCACGATACCCATAGGTCGCGGGCCTGCTTATCAAGGTCAGTTAGTGCTTGGCGATTACAACCGCCTTTATCGGTAGCGCCAATTTTCGCAAAAAGCATGAGGCTATCCCAAAGCCGTTGCGCATTAATTTTTAGTGGTTTTACCATCTATTGAAACTCAAATTAAATGTGAGAGGAAATGAGTGTGGTCTTAATTCTCAATACTTCGGCCAATGTGTTTTGTTAATAGTTCCAGTACGCTTTACTCGTGCCTCACTGAGTAAAGTTAATATTTCAAACCCCAGAGCAGACATCAAATTGGCTGAGGTTCCTCGAACATCTACTAGGGGACACAACTCTACTATGTCAGCACCAACCATATCGATACCTCTAAACCCTCGAATCAGATTCCTAACTTCCCGAGAAGTCAGCCCGAAAGGTTCAGGTAGCTGAGTCCCAGGCAAATAAGTTGCATCAATACCATCACTGTCAAGTGTTAAATAACATGGACCATCGCCTATCACTTTATGAACCTCGGCGATTACAGCAGGCAACCCCATTTCATCAAAATCATCCATGGTGATGACTCGCATACCACTGTCATGAGAAAAGTCCCAGTAGTGCGTGGCAAAACCTCTAATACCGATTTGTACAGTTCGGTTAGGATCTATACCTTGATCAAGAACGGCATTCCTAAACACTGCACCATCACTTAAATCCTCCCCTTGCATATCTCCAGTCATAGTATCGGCATGGGCATCAATATGGATCAACCCTATAGGT
Source organism: Proteobacteria bacterium UBA4457 (assembly GCA_002390205.1). Taxonomy (GTDB): domain Bacteria; phylum Pseudomonadota; class Gammaproteobacteria; genus UBA4457. The sequence goes on from DGOV01000139.1 coordinate 1,980, forward strand.
TCTTTCCGACCTAAGGCTTTTAATACCGGGTGAGATACTGTGTGGACACCCCCCACAGAGAAGGGTACAACATCCGCATCATCAATCTCACAGATGGCATTATATATATCTTCCACTGTTTGCTCTGTATCGTGAGGACGACTAAAGTCAACATTTCCATAATCCGCAATATTACACATATCAAAGGGAATGACATTCCACCTGTCGTGAATTGGACCATGATTATGCGATGCTTCTCTTAGAGCATCTGGCGCAAATTTTTGACCGCCATGATAAGGAGCACTAACATCCATAGGTAACCCTAAACAAGCAATATCCAAACCGTTTAAATCGCGACGGCGAGGTGCTCGATAAAAGGTTTTTTCAGTAAGCATGTAACTAGGGTCAAAAACAGGGGCCTCTTCATCAGCACAGCGTTTAAAAAATTCACCTATATGTGGGTGTCGATGATTTTCCAGTGTTCGTTCAGCGAAAGCTTTCAATTTCATCAACTTCTCTTCTTCAGATTTTGCCATTACTCATCTCCGAATTTATTGTTAGAGTGAATTGTCTGAGGTATAACTTGTTTATCCAAACTATAGGCTAGAGGGACAATAAGCAACAAACATGAGCCCATAAAGACAGTACCGACCCAGCTAACCACGATAAATCCATTACCTGTTAACATACTTGCCACGATCGCAGGACCAACTGAAAATCCCCCCATCTTAAATGCCGTGGTCAAAACATAGTATTTTCCTGAAGGATCTAGCTCTACACATAGGAGCATTAAATATGGCAGGGTAAATATGTAAGCAAACTGACTCATGCAGGCCCCCACCAAATATAGCCAAGACTGATTCTGCTGAATAAGATACAAGGATACTAAAAAGGTAGCCCCACCGAACAAAATGGGAAAGAGTCTACCGTATTTAGTGCTCAGAGCTGTAGATGCTATGGAAGCGCAAACGCTGACAACTTGAGTAATAGCCAGGACGTTGCCGATATAACTTGATGATAACCCATGGTAGTCTCCTATGCGCTCTATATAGGACCAAACTCCTCCTTCAACAACAGTAAAGCAAAAGAATCCAGCAAAACAAATTAACAACCGTTTATATGGTGCCTTAACTGGATTACTTAAGGGATCTTTCGTAGATTTCTGACTGTCGCCATAAGATGGTAGCCAAGCAATAAAGAAAACTATTACCAGCGCCATCACCAAGTGTGTTACAAAAATTGTAGCGAAACCATATTGAGTAATCAGATCAGGAAGCCAGAGAAAAACAATGACAGCAAGAGAAATTGTACTGCCTATACCCAAGGAAAATAATCGATCTGGACGTTGTCTCTCCCCAAGTACTGCAAGAGATAGAGAAAAAGCAATACCACTGCCGACCTCTGCTACAAACCGAGCGCTACTTAGCTCATAAAAACTAGATGAAACCATGGACCACAGATTCCCAAGTACTAGAAGACTAATTCCTAGTGAAGCGAGTTTTTTACGAGAGAATCTATTTAACCAAAATGGCGCGCTAACTGCTGCAACTACAATCCCCAATAAATCTATTGAGGCTAAGTAACCAGCTTGATTATCACTAAACCCCAAATGCTCTGTGACTGTCCCTACTAACAAAGGCAGCATGGTCATGCCAAGGGGGGCCACCATATAAAGAAGTATGCCGGCTATTGCTGGTTGATAGACTGCTTTATCTTCAAAAAATGTGGTATTAAGCAATACAGATTCCTCATATTACTGCACGTGAAACCCTTTTAATTTGTATAATCTGCTGTGACAGAAAAAAGGCTCAACCATCGTCGAGCCCTTTTTTCACTGCTAGTTCAGCGTGTTATTCAAAATTATAGCTAAACGATACTCCGTAACTGCGTGGCCGTGTTAAAGCCGCTCGCTGTGAAAACACCGGCCTCTCTATTCCAGAGACTCCCGTCATACCTTCTTCGTTAGTGGCATTGTTAACAAATAGTCCAACTGAGTAACCATCTAGCTCCCAGTTAACCCCTAAGTTCCAAATACTGAATCCATCCAAGTTAGCATAATCACTAAAATCACTATTAAACGTTGTATCCACCTCACTTCTATAGGAACCATTTAAATAATAATTAGCCTGCCCATTTTCAATGGGCTGGTAGTAATTCAATGCTAGCGACGCCTGACGCTTTGGGACACCTGGCAAAGGGTCGCCATCATTTCCTATTTTTGGGCTGCTTCCCGGAATGGTGAATGCTTTTGTTAACTCAGCACTAGTGTAGCTATACCCGAAGGTCATGGTCAGATTATCTGTTAGTTGGGCAGTCAACTCAGACTCTATGCCTTGATTCCTCGCCTCTGAACCATTAATAACTGATGGGATAGCGAGAGGGCCAAGGAAGACATCAAGCTGAGGGTTTTCCCAGTCAATGCGATAAACAGAAAGGCTGTATCTTAGACTTTGATCAGACAATGTGCCCTTAATACCGACCTCAAAGTTATCTGCCTCATCAGGTGCATATTCCAATAAAGACTCATCAACAGCATAAGGCCCTATCGTTGGGAATCCATTGGCTCCCCCATGTCGGAATCCTTGGGACCAAGTGGCGTAAATCATCGCTTCATCATTTAAATCATAGGAAGTATTAAACTTAAATATGGCGTCGTTAAAGGTCGACTCAGATTGAGCTCTGATTGAATAGGCTGCTCCCAATATATTGAAGTCGATGGCATTATCTTGAGAAAAGTCCTGCCAAGACTGTCGGAATCCGCCAGTAATTTGCCAGCGCTCGCTGAGATGGCGAGTAACTTCACCAAAGACAGCGACGTCTCTGAAATTCATCTCTCTGTTCTGAACATAGGGGTCATCCAAAACAGGTGATGGCACTCCCTGATAATAAGCCCAGAAATCTGCAACTGTATCTAAACCATAATAAAGCTGAGCAATCATGCTACCGTAGCTCGTTGGATCACTAGCCCATCTTTTGTAACCAGGTAATGTGTCATTGAACATGGCGCTCTGGTCCTGATCTTTGTACCAGGCTCCTATCACCCAATCCCAGTCACTCTCACCTTGAGAAACAAGTCTTACTTCTTGTGTGAGAGTTTTTGATCCTTGATCAAAGTAGCTTGGCGCCGATATCTGCTCAATTGGATAACCAAAATATAAACCACTTAAGGTGGCATACAACCCTGAGTTATCCTGCGTAACTTTTTGCTGGGAATCTAAGTAGCTCGTTGCTGAGGTAAATGTCGCAAAGCCCAAGTCCGCACTGATATCCATGCTTACCATATCATTTTCAAATTCTGTGGGTGTTTTCCTATGTTGGCCATGCTGCCAGGCTACAATCTCAGTATCTCCATTAGTAATTTGACCTAAGGTGTCATCATCACCTTCGTCTTCTTGATGAATAACGCTAAAAGTTGCCGTTACGTCCTCATTAATATTAACAAGCAAAGCCCCTCTAAAATATGTAGATTGATATTCATCTGTATCTTCATCAGTTGGCAAGACTACCGCAGCACTGTCAGCATCACTTGGGTCAGAAAGAACTGACACATTATTTGAATCAACCTTGAGTAATCCAACTGCATCAGTCACTCCACCAAGCGTTTTGTAACCTGCATTGATCCGTAATGCAGCGTTATCAGTCAAAGGAATATTACTGATCAAACTAGTGCTGTAATTAAGTTCATCGGACTCTTCATTAGCGCTAACTCGACCTGAGATGCGAGTGAATGATTCCTCTGTGGAAGGTTTATTTAATATAAACCGCACCGTACCACCCACCGACCCAGAACCATACAGAGTGCCCTGCGGACCGCGTAATACCTCAACTCTGTCTACATCAGCCGCATTGATATTAAAGTACATTGGAACATCGTCTACGTACATAGAAACGGCAGCGTCAGTCATATTTTGGGTTATATTGTTTCGGCCAGGGTTGTTGGCATTAACACCTCTTAAAATAATAGCGCTATTAATGGCCTGCCTCTGACCCACATCCGCCGAGGCAAGTCCAGGTAACATTCTTAGCACTTCAGTTAACCCAGTTGCACCGGTTCGGCTAAGTACATCGCCATCAATTGCTGAAATATTGTATGGAATATCTTCCACACTAGCGGCTCTTCGCGTCGCTGTTACAACAACTTCCTCTAGAGTTGCTTGTGCAATCGAATTAGACGTCATCGCAAAAGCTCCAATAGCAATGGCTAAAGTACTTCGCTGGAAATATTTCCTATTAACTGCCTGAATAGTAGAATCGTGTCGCATGTTTCTCGCCCTCTCAAGTATTTTCAGGTTTTATTTTTATTATTTAATACTCCTGAATTACCACCAACTAAGATATACCTACTATTGGGTACAACACCCACATTCATTGGTGATAGCGTATTTTTTTGCCTGATATGTAACTATTATCTATCTATTCTTTCTCTCTCGTAGCATAGGGTGATTGAATTTACTTATCCTCTGGTCGCCTATGGCGGGATCAACAAAAAATTATTCTGTTCAATTGACGCTAAGACATAGGTATTAATTATGAGAAAAGAGAGTCCCGACTACTTAAAACGAATATACAAAACTATTTGTCGTGGCTGGGGAAGCCCAGAACATCAGGCTGAAGCATTTGCAAACGCAATCTTGACTGGAGATTTACTTGGTAAAGATATGCAGGGTATGGGGATCGCGATGATAATCCATCTTATGCAGCAGCATAACCAGGTGGACTTTACTGCCGAACCAACGATTGAAAAAGATGAATATAACTACCTAGTAATTAATGGTAACCGTGGAATAGGTCAGTATGTTATGACCGATGCTATGGAGCGGACAATTGAGAAAGCGAAGCAGTCTACCTTTGCCGTTAGCCTTGTTCATAATTGGCATGATATTGGTTGTGCAAGTGCATATAGCCGAATGGCACTTGATCATGATTGCATTGGTATATTGACAGTCAACTCTGTCACGCAAACTGCCCCCTGGGGTGGTAGAGAACTCAAGATGTCTGCTCCGCCTTTTTCTTATGCCTGTCCAGCTGGAAATCAACCTCCAATCATTGGCGATGTATCTATGTCAGGTATCTATGAAACATATCTTTCCAAGGCAATTTTAGAGGGTCGTAAACTTAGTACTAAATGTGTCATTGACCCTTTTACTGGCGAGTTAACCGACGATCCTTTACCTTACATTAAAAATCCAGAACATAGAGCTGCTCCCATGTCGGCAGCACCCGCATTTCCAAATGTGAAACTGTATGTGATGAATGTGTTCATAGAAATCATGACTGGAATTCTTACCCCTGGAGGGGCCACCAGCCCACAAATGGAATATCCTGGCATGGAGGTTCTTAAAGAACACCCAGGAAAACAAGTTACGCGAGGTGGGGGAGCTTTTCTGATGGTTGTTAATATTGCTAATCTTATGCCATTGGACTCATTTAAAGCAAAGGTCGATGAATGGGTGTGCACTCTAAAGCAGGGCAAACTACAGAAAGGTTTTGATGAGATATTGTTGCCTGGCGAAATGGCCCTTCGAGAAGAACAAAATCGTCTATCCCATGGCGTGCCGATTCAAGAACATTACTGGAACGGAATCTGTAAAATGGCCGATGAACTCAACATAGATCTTGAAGCCCTACGTTAAGTTTATCCAATTAGTTTGTTCATTGCCCTCTCGTTGAGGCCAGCTGTCATACCTCCGCATAGATTAACTAATTGGCCATTGATATATCCACAGTCATCTGCGGCAAGGAAATGAACTAAGGCCGCGACCTCATCGGGCAAGCAAAGTCGAGCTAGCGGCACCAAAAGTTTTGAACTCTCGATAAGGTATTCACCTCCTTCTTCATGGGCCATCGGGGTGTCAACCGTAGTGGGACAAATACAATTCACTCGAATATTTTTCTCTCCTAATTCAATGGCTGCTGTTTTAGTCAGCCCCGCTACGGAATGTTTTGATGACACGTAAGAGCCCAAATGGATCTCTCCAGTCACCGAAGCTACAGAGCCCACATTAACGATACTACCCCCGTTTTCCATTACTGCCGCAGCATGCTTAATACAATAAAATGTTCCCAGTGCATTGACTTCGAAACACGCCCTAAAATCTTTTGCTTCACTATCCTGCAAGCTTTTATAACCAGAAAAGATACCCGCACTGGTAACTATCACATCAATATGCCCATATATTTCAAGTGCTTTATCCATAAGAGCTTTGACTTGCTCTTCATCGGTCACATCAGTCCTTATGGAGTGCCCGCCCAGTCTTTTTGCCAAATCAAAGCAATCGTGCAGATCTGCCAAAATAACCTTAGCGCCAGCGGAGGAGCATCGTTCAGCGACAGCCAATCCGATTCCTTGAGCTGCCCCAGTAATGACAGCAACTTTATTTTCAAGTGAGAAAAAGTGGTTCATATCCTTACCTCATATTTATTAAATACACCCCAATACCGGCTAAATGGAAAATCTCCGTTAATCCTAACGTAACGCATCTACGTCTAAGCCAACTTCCGTGGCCATAGTCACGACATGTTGCCAAAGAGCTTCATCAACAGGGACCCCTTTTTTAAGCCGTTTATCTTGCTCTCTCTGCGCGCGCTCTCCTGGCAACAGAATTTCAACAATTCCAGACTGTAATTTTGATGACTTTATAGTGCTTATCCATTGATCGACACGCGCCTTAAATACACCGACCTCCATTAATTTGGAAGGGTCTATGGCCATTAAGAATGCACCGCCGCCACGTTTAATTTCTTTTCCTTTACCAAGATGCTCTTGTGTCGGATAGTCATTCATATGTGTGGCAAAGCCGTTTGGAGTTAGCAAACCGGTCAGAATTTCAAACAATATATTAACCAAGTAAAGTTTAGCATCAGCAAAAACTGTTGCCGCCGTGCAGCCACAAGAACGAACGCTTGGATCAATAATATAGGGCGCTGGGTCATCGGTAAGCTCACCAGTATCAGGATCCACCAAATATTTACCCTCCAAACGACCACCACTCTTAACCGCCTCAACCATTTGGAAATCATAAAGTTGGCAAAGAGCCATATCCGCAATAATAGGTAACTGATCTCCTGCGGGGCAAACGAATGATAAAGGAGCAGCAGACATTAACATCTCTCTCCCACCATAGGGCGCAGTCAAAGGCACCGTATTAACGCTCAGGATACCGACCATATTGTGATCCAAAGCCCTCTTGGTATAGGCACTTGCGCAACCTATGTCGTGCCAACTATGCACCCAAACAACACCAACAGCACTTTGCTTTGCTTTCTCTATTGCCATATCCATGGCTTTAACCATAGCGTACTGCCCTAAGCACCGATTAGCATTTAAAGCGCCAAAACTTGGTCCCTCTAATTCAATAGTAGGTTCTGCGGTTAAATTAATTTGATTATCGCGCACCATGACAGCATCTAGTTGAGCAATAGCTATCCCTTGAGCTTCATGTCCAAAAAGGTCACCTGCCAGTATCCCATCGGCAAAAGCCTCGGCCTGATGTTCCGGGGCACCCCAACCTAGGCAAATCGATTTATACACACGTCTAAGATAATCTGCTGACTCTACTCTCATATGATTTACTCCCTTAATTGGTTAGCCACTTTTTGAAAATCTTTATCAAACAAAGTATAAGACGGTTTAGGTAACCTTTATTCCTCTTTAAGTAGCATTTCTGCCATTTGTATGCGCATTTACTTCTGTAGCGACCATGCCAGCACAACTCCTATTTGAGATATTCATGTTTCTCGAGTTATGCTCTTGCAACACTAAGGAGGTCTCAAGATGTTGAATGGTCAGGTTGCAATAATTACTGGTGCAGGAAAGTCAGCGGGAATTGGTAAAGCTATAGCATTAAAGTTAGTCGCTCAAGGAGCTACTGCCGTTTTAATTGATATTGAGAAAAGTGCCGCCTTAATGAGTACTATCAAGACTATTAATGCAAATGGTGGCAAAGCAATCGCAATGGAGTGTGATATTGCTGACACTAATCAGATAAATCAATGTGTCGAAGTCATCCTTAGGCAATATCAGCGTATCGACATCCTAATTAATAATGCCGGTATCTCTGGATCTGTTCCTTACTTTTTAGATATTTCTGATGATGTTTGGGATGCAAGCTATCATGTTAATGTAAGAGGCGCGGCGGCTTTCTGTCGCGCAGTCATCCCATCTATGCTGACACAAAATAAAGGGGTGATAGTCAATAATGCCTCTCTATGTGGGCTCGGGGCCATAAACGCAGTACCTGCAAACTACACTGCTTCGAAATTTGCGATGGTAGGCCTTACCAAAAGCATTGCTCTAGAATATGCTGAGCACAACATTCGTTGCAATGTAGTCTGTCCTGGAGTGGTCAATACAGAGTTACGAAAGCATGCTATGGAAAGAATTGCCGCAAAAGAAAACATTTCGACCACGCAAGCACAAGAATTAGAAGACCTTAGCATTGCAATGCGGCGCGCTGCAGAACCAGAAGAAGTAGCCGACCTAGTATTGTTTTTATCCGGCCCGGATTCCTCATATATTACTGGCGCCGCCTTGCCTATTGCCGGAGGCATGGCACCAGGATTATAAATTTACCTACTTTGAATTGAACCCAACCGCATCCTCTTAGGAGAGACGCCATATGTTCGTTTAAATGCACGACCAAACGAATTTGGTTGCGCGTAATTCAAGCGATAAGAAATTTCCTTTATCGACAGAAAAGTTTCTAGAAGATATTGCTTAGCTAAGCTCATCCGGACATCTATGACAATTTGTTTGTAGGTAGTGGCGCTCTGGTAAATATTTTCACGAAGATTTCTTGGAGACATATTCAGTTTAAGTGCAACCTCCTCCAAACTAATGCCAAGATTGCCAGGTTGCAACATAATACGATGAACTTTCTGGACTACATTACCCACCGCCCCTTGCTCTGAAACCATCTCCGTACACTGAGCCTCACATAACAAATAAAGCTCGTGATCAGCACCATTGACAGTAGTCTTAAGCCACTCTGCGGGAAAGTATATGCATAGGTATGACGCATCAAACTGAATAGAACATTTAAAGAACCGTTGATAACTGGTCTCATAACTAGGTAATGAATAGTCCGCATATATGTGCATTCTTGACAGATCAGTTGATGGGGGAAGCATACTAGAGAGCATATTATACTTTGAGCAGAGAAAGTCCTCTCGCTCTAATCGCGATGGTAAATGATCAAGCAATCTAATGCCTGCGGTATCTTTGTTTTTGAATAGTTGAAAATCAAAATTACTGTAGGACAAACTTGAAAATCTCGATGACACTTGGAGAGCTTTCTCAATATTCTTACTGTTAATAATTGCATATCCTAAAATCCCTAAAGACGACAATCGAACAGTCTTTGAGAAGTTGAGAATAATATCTGGAATAATTTGATCTTGAGTGTTGTAAAGAACTTGCTTGAAATCGGCAAATACCGCCTTTCCTATCTCGCCAGCATGAACATCGCGCAAAGACAGTCCTATCTCACCGAGAATTCGATCAAACTGAAACCTCTTCTCCTCGGGGATGCATCCAACAAGTAATCGAAAATAGGTCATTAAGGCCTTGTGAGTCTGCTGCTCAAAACTAATTAAATTAATATTACCCCCAATGACTATGCATGTAGGCCATATGAGGCTACGGTTGACAGCTATTATTAGCCATAGGCCTCATCTAATATTTTTCCGAGTAATGAGATCGGTAAAATTACCGGTTTCCCTGTTAATTCACGAACAAGTCGCCAATGGTCACGGCCAAAAGCCAGGCAGTCCAACACAATAAGATCAGCCCCCTTAGCTACTAAACTTTGCGTCGCTTCCCCTAGTTCAGCGAGCGTATTGTCACTCGGCGAAATTGTTGTGGATAAGATTGAAACTCCTAGATTATTCCAGTGTTTAATTTCTTCGTCACTTGTAATCCCGTCTGGTTGCACCACTCCTATGACCCCATCCTTAGGTAGCAAAGACATCGCAGTGCTTTCCATAACTAGGCTAGGACAAATAACACCTGGCAGCCCTTCTAATGAGCGCCATGGAATAGTGCAACACATCAGTACTATTTCACTGCCCACAGCTTTTAGATTAGCAATCACTTTCTTTGCTTGCTGGTCAATTTTGGCGTGGGACACATACAACCAAGACCCATCCTCCATCTCTACAGGACAACCAGTGCTAATAGGCTCAGCTGCCATTGTCTCTAACTGCATATCCGTCAAACCATCTAGGGCACCGCAAATATCCAAGGTTGCCGACGTCTCTAAGTTTTCCCTTATGAAATCTTCCGTACTTCGAGAAAGACGAGAATATGTCACTATTTTTACTGTTCTCACTCTATACTCCTACCTATTAATTTCATTATGGTCAGGGTTTTTATTGTCAAATCGATGGAAAATTACACTAGCGAGCAAACCATATAATATTTCTCTCTCAAAACCATTACCCTTAGTAGGTAACGACCGTGATTCAAATGTTTTTTACGATCTGGAGTAATCGTGTCTACTCTTTAGTATAGATAGATCCCTATAATTAGAAATAATCCTTCTATAAGTCGGAGATAACTGACATGTCAGAGCGACCGAAAACATCTTCTAAGCCCTCTCCTACAAAAGAGGAGCTGCATCGCAGCGCATGGCAAAAGTTAAAACATGAAGATCTCGGATCGGCGGTGCATATATGCCAATATTTGAATTCGACTTTCCCTGACTATCCAGATGGTTGGCATATATCAAGTCACGTTGCCCTTAAGCTTGGGAACGCAAGTAAAGCCAAAAGCTATATAGAAAAAGCACTTTCTATACAACCGTCTAATCCAGTTTGGCAAATTCAAATGGCTCAGTGCCTCCAATCTCTTGGGCAATTTTCAAGCGCCATAAAAATGGCTAGAGAACTAGCCCTAAAAGTATTTAAAACGGCAATCCAATACTCAGCCCTTGGCCGCCTTCTAACACAACAATCTGAATACAGTCTTGCCTTAGAAGCATATCAGGCGGCAATTAAATTAGAGCCAACAATCGGAATTCATTATTACAACAAGGCCGCTGTCCAGAGGTTCATGGGGGACCTTCGCGGAGCAGATCAGTCTGCAACTAAAGCTATCAAGTTAAACTCGACCTACTATGAAGCTTACTTACTACGTAGCGAACTCAAAAAACAAACCATTGGCAGTAATCATGTTGCTGAGCTTGAAAGCTTACTTAACAAAGGGATCAATTCATGGCGAGGGAAAGTACAAGTTTGTCATGCTTTAGCCAAAGAATATGAAGATTTAGATGAATATCAGAAATCTTTCCAGTGGTTAAAGGAAGGAGCGGATAAACGTCGAGCTAACATGCAATATGATGTTAGCAATGATGAGCAGACCATCAACAGGATCATAAATACCTACAATCAAGGTACCTTTAAAAAGGGTATTGAAGGACATACATCTAAGGAGCCAATTTTTATTATTGGGTTGCCACGAACTGGAACAACACTAGTTGAAAGAATGCTAGGGAGTCATCCTGATACTCATAGCATGGGGGAACTGAATAATTTCTCACAGCAATTGATGATACTGGCTCATAAAGCTAAAAAGGACGAACAAATGTCCCGTAATGATCTTGTCAGCCTCACGTCGACATTAGATTTTAAAAAGTTGGGTGAATCTTATATAGAAAGTACTCGTCCTTTTACTGGCCATACCACACATTTTATTGACAAATTACCATTAAATTTTTTGTATGCAGGGCTAATAAATTTAGCACTCCCAAATGCCAAAATAATTCACCTTACTCGACACCCAATTGATACTTGCTACGCCATTTATAAGAAGCTTTTCAAAGATGCTTATCCATTCTCCTATAATCTTGAAGATTTAGGTAAGTATTATGTAGCCTACTCAGAATTAATGACGCACTGGCAGAAGATGCTTCCGGGGAAAATATATTCTCTGGCTTACGAAGATTTGGTACAAGATACTGAAATAGAAACACGAAAGTTACTAGATTTTTGTAAGCTCTCTTGGAATGATGCTTGTCTCAATTTTCATCAAAGCGCTGAAGCTTCCACTACAGCCAGTGCCGCGCAAGTCAGGATGCCTATTTACGGGTCTTCTGTAAGAAAATGGCGTCATTACGAAGATCAATTAACCCCACTTATCAGAATATTACAAAATGCAGCTATTATCAGCTAGGCATGAGATCAACTAAACGTGACTATCAAAGACCTGCGGACATGCCTCCAGCAACAGGCATGCATACACCAGTCATGTAAGTGGCTTTATCGCTGGCTAAAAAAACCACAGCATGGCCTATCTGGTCGGGGTTAGCTGAATATCCGAGAGGGATACTTTCTGATTCTATTGCAATAGCATCTTCTAAACTAATCCCATTCTCATCTGACATACGCTGCATTAAGTTATCATACATTTGAGTTGTGATTGACCCTGGGCATACTGCATTGACTCTTATACCTTGACTGGCATATTGCAGAGCTAATTGCTTGGTTAACCCAACAACCGCAAATTTACTGGCTGTATAGTTTGCCGGTATTCCTTCTATAGCACCCAATCCGGCTAAAGAGGCTATGTTGACAATCACTCCTCTATCTTGCTTAAGCATATTAGGAATAATCGCAGAGCACATATTAACTGTTCCCAGCAGATTTACTGCTAAACTTGCAGTCCAATCATCCTCCCTAATCTCGAGAAAATCACTCACACCCGCAGCAATGCCTGCGTTATTAACCAATAAATCAACTGGGCCTAACGACCGCCTTACCTGCTCAACTGCATTTGAGATCGACATAGGAGAGGTAACATCACACTCAATAGAGCAGGCTTTTACGCCGAGAGATTCAAGGTCTTGAGCTACCGTATCTAATCCAACAGCATCAGTCAGATCTAAAGCGGCAATATTGACGCCCGCCAAAGCCAGTTGTCGGCAAATAGCTCTGCCAATGCCTTTGGGGTGGCCAGCGCCCGTAACAATTGCTGTTTTACTACTTATAGTTTTCATATCTTTTAGCTAAACCAACCTCCTATGTTATTGGCCACTTATGAGTCAATGCCTTGCTCAAAGATCTCAAGAGCGGACAATAGCCATTTAGGTGCCAAGGCCTTATCACCAACACCACCATAAGTTAGCAAACCCTCCTCTGTTATTTCTCCAGAGCGGATTCCTTCTACCACTTCTTCCAGATCCGCAGTGAATTTTTCAATAAATTCTTCTTCCATAACATCTAAGGTGAGGTGGATGGCTGGTGGAACGTTGACACCCAATAGACTCCAACCTTTCTTCTCTAAACCGCCAACAACCAAAGTAATATCAAAATCATCAGCCCCTATCATTTGCAACGGGCCATCAGTTTTCCAGGCAACAAGGCCTTCAATGGATTCGACCTTTCTAACAATGATGCTTTTAAGCCTCAGTATATGCTTTGCATTTTCCAGATAACCCTCTCGACCCCAAAAATGCATTAGCGCCCAAATACCTGCGATAGGTCCCATTGTTCTGCTTCCTACAAAGCCTTGCGATAGATATGTGCCACAAGCCCATTCATTAATCGGCATAAAATGGTACTGCTGTTCAGCTTGAGATCGCCAGAGGATGGTCGAGCAAGGTTTTGGTGCATAACCATACTTATGCAGATCAGCTGAGATAGAACGGACTCCTGGTACTGTGAAATCATAAAAGGGAAGTTCAACGCCCAGCTCTCGGAAAAATGGCAAAATATACCCACCAACACAGGCATCAACATGCAACCAAAGATCCGCCTTGATCGCGATTTGACCGAATTCTTCTATTGGGTCAACAGTCCCATAAGGCCAATTAGGCGCCGAACCAACAATCCCAATGGTATTGGGTCCAACTGCTTCTCTAATACCCTCTATATCAACACTCAGATCATCTTTTTGAGGTACCGTGACAACTCTAATATCGAGATACTTCGCCGTTTTGTGTACCGTTGAATGGGTTGAGTAAGGTGCTACGATTTCAGGTTGTTTGATGTGAGGTTTAGTCGCCCTCGCCCATCCTCGCATAGCATGTAGTCCACTGAAATTACTTTCTGTGCCCCCTACTGTGAGGTTAGCTCTAGCAGCTTCGCCGCCGTTAAGTAGATCGATACAAATATCTAAGACATCGTTCTCCATTTTAGCAGCCGCGGATTCTCGAAAAGAAAACAAACCATTCCAGTCCATAAATTCTACAAATGCGTCATGCACTAACTTTTGCATCTCGTTTTGGCCCTGGAAGCTAGTGCTAGCCAACTTGCCGAGTTGACCATCAGTCATCTCTCCACGCAGTGCGATAACCTGATCCATGACAGCCTCATATGAACTGCCTTCTACCGGTAATTTGTACAATGTTTCAACCATAACCGTCCCTCTGGACTACACTATAAGTTTAGGACATAAAATCACCTAAACTAAAACCTTGGTAGACCCCTAAGTGGGTACATTGTAAGGATATAGGTAATACTATACTTGTAGGAGAAGACAATTGGCTATTATGAAACACTTCTCAAAAAAAAGAGGGGTCCACAAGTGTTTAACGCTGAGGAAATATTTTGACTGAAGGTATGATGATGTCATCTTGTTGGTCCGATATGCTAGCCAGACTGATAACCGCAATTGGGAAAGATGATTTTTGCGAGTGTCTAGCCGAATGTTGCCAAAACCTCACGGGATACAATAGTGCGGTAATGATTATTTTTACTCCTCATCGGAAACCGAGTTTGATATATAACAATTTAAACCAAGATGATATGGAGCCGACTCTTGGACCATACTTCGCTGGAGCCTACTTACTTGACCCATTTTATGTTCTATACAAAAGCAATGCCACAGATGGTATCTATCGCCTGACAGATATTGCGCCTGAAGAGTTTTTTGACACGAAATATTACCGGAACTATTTCCACGACACGCGGATTATTGATGAAACAGCCATTATGCTGAAGATAAATGAGGGGTTTCATCTGAACGTCTCACTTTGTTTACGCGAAGGCGGGGATGTAAGCAGATTAAACGCGGATGCATTAAAACTTGTCTATCCTTTTTTATCAGCGGCCTGTCTGCAACATTGGTCTCGTGAGGAACAAATAGCCCCCCTTCGAGCCACTGGTTCTTCTGCCGGTGAATTTGGCACCACTCTCGATGCTGCGTTTAGTAGTTTTGGGACAAGTTTTCTCACCCCCAGAGAGTGTGAGATTGTGCACCTAATTTTGAAAGGCTACTCTACTAAATCAATCGCCAAACTCTTAAATATTAGTGACGGTACCGTCAAGGTTCACCGTAAACGCTTCCATGTAAAATTAGAGGTCTCATCGCAAGCCGAACTGTTTTCACTTTTTTTAGAAGCAATATCCATGGTACCGCTTGGCAGTAACAAAGATCCACTAGAGCTTTACTACCTTAGTCAACAGCCAAACAATCACATAGAGAGTGCTGTATAACCAATAGTAGGTATTTGCTTTAAATGCTTCCTCAGTTATCTTCCGAGGGTTAAGTTTCTATAAAACAACTGATATCAAAGTATATGTTGCTAGATAGCCTAAGACTAAAATTATCGATATATTAATTAGCATTAAATAATAAGAAGACAGCCATGGCTTTGGACAACTCCATGATGGATAACTCCCCTGATAATCCTAAAGATAATAACGCTGTATTAATTGCTGCCTGTGGTAATGGAGTTTCAGGAGTAATCATTTTTGCTTTACTCCCAATACTTCTGGCAGTTTGTGCTGATGATTTGCAACTGTCAGACACTCAAACTGGTTTTTTAGCCTCGACCTATTTCGCGAGCTACGCTCTTGTGACGGCTATCTCTATTTTTTGGATTCTTAAAATTGAATGGCGAGAAGCAAGTTACGCAGCGATAGGCGTTATGGTGGTCGCTATAATATTTATGATTATCTCAAAGACCTACCACGCCACTCTAATTGGTTTCTTTTTCTGCGGTATCGGTGCGTCAATACTTCATACACTAGGCTATGGCATTGTATCGGAGATGAAAGATACTGATCGCGGATTTGCTCTCAAACTTATACCTGAGCAACTAGTTCCTGCTGCGATATTATTACTTTTGTCAGCTTATTTTTCAGAACTTCTAAATTTTAATACTCTCTTTTCTTGCATATTAGGGGTATTAATAATTCACGCATTTATAGTGTCTGACATACCAAAAGAACGGGTAGCTAAACCTGATAATGCAAAATTCAATATCTTGAGTGGAACTGGCCTTGCCCTATTGGCTCTGTGTATTTCTTTCGCTGGTTTCGCGGGTTTATGGGCCTTTTTAGAACGGATCGCAAACAACAGCGGAATAAATATCGATCTTGCTGGCCAGTTAATTAGTATCGGCTTAATCAGCGCAGGCATAGGTCCCTTAGCTGTTCCATTTGTGCCCCCACAATTGGGACGAAGCAAGCCACTAATTTTTTCAACTATTATGGCAATCTTGCCTCTTATAATGTTATCGGACACCACACCTTTAAAATATGCCCTGGTGATGGTTTTCCTGCCCGCAGCTTGGTTTATGGGCAATGCTTATTTCTGTAGTGTTGTTTCCGACAAAGATGACACTGGCAGAATGATAGGTTTAATCCCTTTTGCTCTCTCTTGTGGCGCTATTATTGGACCATCTGTGTTTGGATGGTTAATCGATAATTACGGATTTTCATCTGCCTATTGGTTTTGTGCCTTGTCTTTCGGCACAGGTGCTACCATTATTTTATTCTTGAACCGATCCACACATGGAGATTCAAATGGCCGAAACACTTAGGAAAGAAAATGTCCTTTTCTTAGAGTACAGTATAAAACGTGTTTGGATGGCCGCAGGTGCCTCAAAAATTCATGCAAATTATGTGGCTGATGCGATCACGTTTGCCCATAAGCAGGGCAAGCTTAACCAAGGCCTTGGTGTCTATGAGGCAATTGATATAGCGCTTGAAATGGGTCTTTTAGATATAAAGGCCGAGCCAAAGGTAATTGCTGAGGGACCCACGTGGGCGACTATTGATGGTAATCGTTCAAGTGGCTATTGGTGTCTAAATATGATGGCAGATATCGCCATAGAAAAAGCCAAAACCCAAGGTATAGCTATTGTTTTCGGAGGCAACCATAACGACGCAGGTAGTTTTGCACGATATGTTTATAAAGCCTTCGAACAAGATATGATGGCCTTTTCATCTAACAATACTGTACCACTCGCAGCACCATTTGGGGGCCTATTCAACAAGCTGTCTTGTGCGCCTTTTGATGCTATTACTCCTGCTGGAGATAGAAACCCTATCTGGACCAGTGTAGCCCTAGCAGAATTTTATGATGCAGATATTTCAGAAGCTGCTTCTCACAACAAAAAGTTAAAAGGTAAGTGGTTGATTGACCCAGAGTCTGGCGATTTAACGGACGATGTTCGACCCTATGCTAGACCCATCGAAGACTATGGTCGAGTATGGGATTGTTCTGCCGCAGGTCAAATTGAAAATCCTCGTACCTACGCGCTAAACATGTGGAACGAAGCCATGACCGCGATCATTAATCCGCTAGGCGTTCCATCCACTAGCTTACCAACTGTTGAAGACATTGTTGACGGGAAAGACAAAAATACTTCTCCAACCGTTGGCGGGAGTTATTATTTATGCATTAACCCCTCAGTATTTGGCTCCATCGACCAAGTCAAAGCCCGCTCCGATGAATATGTTTCAGCTGTAGAAGACTGCCCTCCTAGACCTGGCCACTCTGTTCGGGTGCCGGGATCTGAAGGATACAGAAAAATCATTGAAAACGAACAGATGGTTGACGTGCTCACTAATCATTGGAAGCCTTTTTTTATTAAGATCGCAAATCGATACAATCTTAGCGAAAAAATACTTAGAGACGAATTTAAAGCTCTAAACGCATAACACTCTGTCAGGTGAGTTCGACTGCAGCCTGACTAATACTTTCCCGTAGAACTCTTACCAGTTCTTTAATCTGATCTCTTGTCATGATCAGTGGTGGAGAGATCACCACTATATTGCCAACTGGCCGCACAATAACGCCTTTAGCCAAACAGATTTGATAAACTCTATGCGCCAACATCAAGGGTTCTTTAGATACCTTATCTGATACAAGGTCAATTCCCAGCATGAATCCTTGCCCACGCACATCACCAACAATAGATAGATCCTCTAGTTGCTTTGCATGACTCTGTAAATACGGCCCTAAGTCACGGACATTTTGTAAAATATTCTCAGCATCTAGTATTTCTAAATTTTTTAGCGCGGCGGCACAGGCCACTGCATGGCCGGTATAAGTAAAACCCATAGAAAACAAACCATCTTCAATTTGCGGCTGGCTAATTACCTTATATATATCCTGTGAGAAAATGGCGGCACCCAGTGGAATATATCCAGAATTAATACCTTTTGCTAATACAAGCACATCTGGTACATAGCCAAAAACTTTCTCCGATGTAATCCATTCACCCAATCGACCGAAAGCAGTTACTACCTCATCAGCGACAACCAAAATGTCATACTTTTTACAAACGTTAGCTACCATTGCGTGATAACCCTCAGGTGCGACTAAAACCCCTCCAGCACCCATAATCGGCTCGGCGATAAAAGCTGCGATATTCTCCGAACCATTTTGGATGATATGTTCCTCCAGTTCATCACATAGATATTGGCTATATTGATGCTCCGATAGGCCGTCAGACCCTGCTGGCCGGCGATACATATCAGCTGCTGATACATAACTGATCCAATCTTGGCCAACCGCATCAAAACTATACTTCGTCGCCTCAATCCCAGTAAGAGTAGCTGCAATGTAGGTGCTACCATGGTAGGCATTGACTCGAGAAATTATTTTTTTCTTATTAGGCTTTCCACGTAAATTATTGTAATAATGGATTATCCTTATAGCCGAATCATTTGCCGTAGAACCGCCGCAGGTAAAATAGACATGGTTTAAATTACCTGGCGCTAATATTGCTAACTTTTCAGCTAATTCAGCAGCAGGCTCATTTGTAGTGTGTCCGAAAGGATTGTAATACTGCATCTTTTCAATTTGAGTGCTTATCGCATCTGCCATCTCCTTATGGCTATGCCCAATATTGGCACACCAAAGTCCTGCAATAGCATCAAGGTAACGGTTGCCTTCAATATCGGTCACATAGCAACCAGAAGCCGAACTAATAACATGACTTCCTTCTGTTTGGAATGTTGAGAAATCAGTATATGGGTGAATGACATGGTCTTTATCTTTTTGCCAAATGTCCGACCCTTTCGATCTCGAGGTACTTGAACTATGCGATGGTTTCTTCTTCATTAAGCACTAAATCCCTGAGTTCTTTCAAAAAGACATGAAACCATGAGGCACAAAATGTAAATATTCCCCTTAATGGGTACTTAATATGTACCTTGAACTAGTTATTTAATAACGTTTTAATAGGATTGAATTCGACACATTATGAGAAGAGCTTGTCCAATCGATTTATGTCATCTAATAGTTGGTATGCATCACTCGCAGAAATGATTGGAGTAATCGGTGATGATGCCTTTTGTCTGACTTTTGCCAACTTATGCGAAACTATGACCGGTTATGACAGCACTGTCATCATCGCTCTTGTGGAAAACCACAAACCAGCCCTAGTATTTAGCAATCTAACTCCAGAGGATGAACTAACAACTCTGAGCACATACTTTGATGGTGCTTATCTATTGGATCCTTTTTACAATTTGTATAAAAAAGGGGCCAACGAGGGTGTCTACAGGTTAAATGAGGTCGCCCCTGAGCTTTTTATAGAAACTGAATATTATAAAAGATATTTTAAAAACACACGCATAATCGACGAAACGGTTATATTGGTTAAAATTAATAAGGAGGTTACTCTTGGGGTCGCTTTTGGTATACGTAAAGGAGACGTCCCACGAGGATTTAAAATTCAAGAAATGCGTGAAACCTTTCCAATTTTTGCATCTGCAGCAAGACAGCATTGGTCACGAGAAAATCAACTATATCCACTCTTAAATGATGATTTAAACCACGGTCAATTTGGCAGTACTTTAGACGCCGCTTTTAAAAATTTTGGCACTGAATACCTAACCATGCGTGAATGTGAAATTGTCAGACTTATTCTAAAAGGATACTCAAGTAAAGCTATAGCGAACCTTCTAAAAATTAGTGTAGACACAGTTAAAGTGCACAGGAAACGTTTTCATTCAAAACTTGAAATCACATCCCAAGCTGAGCTTTTCTCTCTATTTCTTGAGGCTATCTCAATGGTACCTTTGGGTGACACCAAAGACCCCCTGTATTACTACTATCTCTCCCAACAGAAAACCCATCCAGAATCCATGAGACTAAATACAGTCTAATAAAACACAGTAGTTTATGTGGCCACCATTAGAATTCAATTCGAATCAATCGTAACTGCGTTTTCAGTGGAAGATTCGGACCCTATTCGTTTGCCGGCTCCCATCATGACGCCTATCCAACGTGTTTCATTTTGGCTTTCAAGGGCGATCTTTAACATAATGGTTAACGGAATAGATAACAGCATTCCAACCGGGCCCAGTACCCAGCCCCAAAGCACCAAAGAGACAAATACAACTAGGGGTGACAGATTAAGGCCGCGCCCCATCCATCGTGGCTCAATCACATTGCCTATAATGAGATTAACGACTACAAATCCAACGAGAGTAAGACCCGCCTCAAACGCCCCAAGTTGCACTAAGGCCAAAAGCACCGCTGGGACTGCAGCGATAAAAGAGCCCACTGTAGGAATAAAATTAAGTAAGAAGGCCACCAGCCCCCACAACACAGCGTAATCAACGCCTAGAATACTCAACCATAAAAAGATGACAAAG
>DGOV01000125.1 GCA_002390205.1 Proteobacteria bacterium UBA4457
CTTGACCTGCTCTTCAATAAAATCGTCACTTTCACCTATGATATTGCCCTGTTCGGGGCGCGTTAAGCTCCAATCCATTACTTTACCTCAGCCGATTTTTGCGCCGCTTCAAGTCCAACGCGAGTTTTATTTCCCCATTCAAGAGCCCCAGATCGCCATTCGTAAACAAGCACCAAACCGAGGATTGCAATAAACACCATCATTGACAAATATCCCTGCCAACCTAATTCAAAAAACGCAATGGCCCAAGCAAAAATGAATACAGTTTCCAGATCGAAAATAACAAAAAAGATAGCAACCAAATAGAACTCCACAGAGATCCTAATTTGAGAACCACCTACAGAAACGATACCGGACTCAAAAGGATCATTAGTTGCTGCTTCTCGGCGACGCTGACCAAGCAGCCATGACAGCACAAGCATGGTGACTACCAACATAATCACCATGAAAAAATAAATGGCGAGAGGCCATATCTCATTCGCGTAGGAATTAACCATTAGCAACCCTCCACAGAGAAGGGTTTAATATAAAAGTAAGTCTTGAAATGAGAAAAGTGAAAAATAAAAAAATCTTCGATCATCAACTGTAGATGATCTAGTCGCCTGTGACAAAGATGATCTTTGTACAGATTCAATGGCATAAAACACCCCAAGGTTTTTGGGTTTCTTTCGCCTAATGTTACTTCGTTAGGGAAGGACCCTTTATTGTTGTTAGGTGTAACTCAATAACCGTACCTAACATAGGGTTTTTCCGCAAGCATTCATTTGAATTTTATTCACTAATGGAGTGTTAATTATGGATTGATGCATAATTCTGTAAGTTTATTGATATCTACACGAAAGACCTTTGCTAAAGACATTTCTGAGTTGTTCAGTAAATGTAGAAATTTGACTATTACGAAAACAGTAAAACGCCACAAAATTTTGGCGCTTTACTGTTGGCAATTATGCCTAGCGATTAAATAGCAGGTGTTAATAATTTTAAATGATTCTCTATCTCAGCAGGGGATCGAGTTGCATTGTCAGCAACAACACCATTTGTAAGTGCTTCTCCTTCGAGCTCAAATAGATATCTTAAAATCAGCAGTCCGTCCGTCAGAGCATCTATTTCACCGTTGCCATCAATATCAGCAAGATCACCCAGATTATCAATTCGCAATTCAATATCTGATGCAGCAGTGTAGGTAGCATCTGACGCTATGGTTCCTGTAACCAAAGCACTTCCATCTAAACCAAACATACCTCTTAGTAACAATAGGCCATCCGTCAGCGCGTCGTACTCACTATTACCATCAATATCCAGAGACCCTGAAGGTGGCGTCCCGGCCAAAAACTCCTCTAAGTTAGATATACCATCACCATCTTGATCCAATGCTGAATCTGAAGGGTCGTTTGGATTTAGATCAAAACGAACTTCCCAGGCGTCAGGCATACCGTCATTGTCGGTGTCGACACTGTACTGAGCTAGTATTGGGAACGGATCCTCAATATCCTGCACTCCGTCATTATCATCATCATCATCACAAGCGTCACCCTGCCCATCATCGTCTGTGTCTAGTTGAGCTTGGTTGGCTATCGATGGGCAGTTATCAAGGCCATCTCCAATTCCATCTCCATCTCCGTCTACATCAGCCACGAACTTCATTTGGAACAGAGCCACATCACTATCATCAAGTCCATCATTAGCTACAATAGCAAAAGAGTCATTAATGGCGGAATCTGCCGTGTGAATGTATGTCACATTTGATTCGATGTAGCTACCCACAGGCCTAGCGCTGTAACCAATATCTACAACTTTAAACCCAGAATATCCATCTGCAATATAAGCCATTTTTCCATCAGCCGATTGAGTTAAGCGCCAGGAATCTCTACCAGAGAGCGCACTGCGAATTTGAACTGGATTAGCCGGATCTGAAATATCGATCATTCGAATCAGTCCCTCTCTATCCAGAGCAGTCAATGTTTTGCCATCCGTAGACATGATCAAATCATTCATGAAGCTATCAGAGGGAATAGATCCCATCATCACCGGTAAAGCCACCTCACTAACATCAATAATTTGCATACCGCTGTTGCCATTAGCCAAGTACGCAGTTTTATAGTCATCTGACAAAGTTATACCTCTCGTAACACCTTCAGTTTCAAAACTACTCAATTGCACCGGTGAAACTGGATCAGAAACATCAAACACCAACATTAGTGATTGACTCGCTAGAAATACCATACTCCCATCACTCGAAAGTGTGATATCCCAAGCATAATCACCAATCTCTGTAGAAAAGCTAATAACTGGGACGGCAGGATTACTAACATTAGCGATGGTAAAGTGACTGTAGTCAGCGATATAAAGCAACTGATCATCGCTTGAAATTACTGCACTTAGAGGGGTTCCATCCGAAAGTATTTGATCTAAGTAAACAGGTCGTGCGGGGTCACTGACATCATAAACCAACATCCCATATCGCGTAGAGGAAACATAAGCAAACTGGTTATCATTTGATAGCGTCACGTTATATAGCTGACCATAGAAGAGGTCTGACCCGACTAATACTGGTTTTGTAGGATCAGTAATATCCATGATTTTAAAGCCATTGTCGTAATCCGCAAGGAAGGCATATTGGCCATCATTTGAAACAGCAACGCCTCTAACCCCATTCCCTCCACCTAAGAAAACCTCTCCGACAATTCCAGATCCATAAATATAGCCCTTTAGCTCCCCATATATGGGCGCTGAGGACAACTTAAAAGCGATGGGATCATCATCTGCATCACTAGCTACCAGTTCAACACTAACCGATTGGCCTTTCTCTATATCAGTAGTATAACCATCAACAATAATCGGAGCTTGATTGGGATAAATTCCCACATTAACATTAGCAAGGCCCGATGTATTTTCTCTTAAGGAGTGCGTGAATAGTCGATCACCACTCTCATTTGAGATTATAAAGTCCGCAAAATCCCAGCCATCATTAGAATTAGCATCATTGGTATCAAACATCTCTAAACGATATCTATCATCTGCGAGACAAATTAAACCAAAATATGGCGAACCTCCTGAATACAGTTCTTCACCTGACTGAGATTGAAGAGACCAGCTATTTTCATCTGGATATATACCTTCACTGACGTCAATAATATAGACGCTATCACTGCAGTTTTCTTTTGCTATATTCGCATCGTTAATAATCTGCTGTAAGTCCACCACCCTGACTGTATCAAAGGACAATGAGAGCCCAATCTCGATCAATCCTTGGTATAAATCTAAGTTACTAGAATCAACATTTGAAAGTCCAAGAACCAGATTTAAATCCTCGACAGTAATGCTACTCGCATCACCGGAGAGCACTGCAAGCTGCACCTCACCAAGCGCAGCATTGTTTTTATTAACGGCATCACACGCAGCAACCGGCATAATCGAGCTCTGGCCTGTAGAGATTGGAGAAGGCCAACCTGCCTTGTCGGGACAATAGCTAATATAATCAAGCTGCCTGTTAGTTAAAAATGAGTCATCACTTAAATCAGGCTTATCGCCCAAGAAACTTAGCGCTTTAAGTTGATTATACGCAAATGCACTCGCTCCAATAGCTGTAACACCTGCACCTATGGTTGCACTCTCAATATTATTTCTAACAAATGCATAATCACCTATCTCAAGTATCGAGTTTGGGATCGTCAAAGATATTGTTTGCTGATCAGCAAATGAAGCATTAGCAATTTTAGTAACCGGAGCCCCGTTAAAAATACTTGGGATGTCAATAACCGACGGGCATGTTGAAACACATCCAATTACAGTAACTGCTCCATCACTCTCTTCTTGATATGTAAATGTTCCGTCACTCTTTACTTGAGAGGCAAAGCTGACCTCAACTGTTGCGACGTTGCTGTCAAACTCACCATCTGACACTTTAAATGTGAAACTGTCATTATCGGAAACGCCTGAACTGTTTTCAAAAATTACCTGCTGAGGTAAGGCATCTCCAGCACCGTATGCAGTTTTTGCTAGAGATATGACCTGAACACCATCTCTCCCCGTCGCTGCAACAACGTTAGTTCCATCAGAGTCAGCAGCAACACCGTACACGGTTCCTGTAAGGCTGGTACTTGTAAGTACACTAATATTAGAGGGAGTACTCACATTAAGGGCAAGGACATCAACGGTATTTGCCACAAACAATGTTTCATCATCATTAGAGATATCCAGCTTAAGACTCTTACTGCTTGTCTCATAATTTCCAACATTAACTGGAGACTCAGGATCAGTAAGATCGTAGACTCGAACACCCTCTTCGTAATCTGCTACGTAAGCCCTACTGTCATCACCAGATAGGATGATTCCCGTTGCATAACCAGGAGTAGAGATTGTCTTCACCAGGACAGGGTTAGTTACATTTTGAACATCATATACCAGCAATCCTGCTGTTTGATCCGCAACATACAAATAGCGTCCGTCAGATGAAATATCAATATCCATTGCATTACTTGAACCGCCTGTAGTTCCATAGCTTGAAGGGCTCGCGCCATTAGTTACATCAACAAAATGTACACCACCCTGCTTATCGGCTATGAACGCTGTATTTCCATCAGGAGACAACACAATGTCTTGGGAAGATCCGTCTGTAATATAATCTCCTTGTAAGCTCGGTAAAGATGTATTTGTTACATCAATTATCTGTAATCCTGCTGTACTATTTGCAAGATAGAGCGTGTTCTCATCAGATGACAGCGCTAGACCTCGAGCATTGCCGGTCGTTGTATCAAGACTACTTATTTCGACTGGATTAGCCCCATCGGTTAAGTCAAAAATTCGAATGCCAGAATCTCCATCAGCAAGATATGCGGTCTTTCCGTCTATGGATAACACCACATCACGAGAGTTTCCTGGCGTATCTATCGAGCCCACCACTTTTGCAGAAAATCCTAAACCCACCAGTGCCCCTGAATCTGGAGGACTAACTAAACTGTAATCTAAGGGTAGTCTTTCTGGATCAAGACCTTCCAAAGTCAACTCAATAACTTGATCTGGGGTTGCTGCTACCTGTGAGAAAGCAATAGGTGGTGTATTACTCCACTCTCCATCGGTTTCAATTTCAAGCGCAAGATAATCAATACTTCCACCATCTAGGTTATATTCGTCAATAACAGTAAGCGTCCAATCCCCAGAGGTAGATTGTTCATTAAAACTTGATAAATTGCCCGACTGCGGTCTTATTACTCCCGAGACGCTGGGAACCGTCACAGAACACTCAAGTTCGGCACCGGAATCATCAAACACGGCATCAATGTCATTTTCTCCTCCGCAGGCATTAACCAACAGGCCCACTGAGACACCAGCTGGCGATGCTAAGTTAATCCGCAAGTCCTGAGGGTAGGTATGTGAAACCGCTAAATGCACATTTAGATCGGTAATACGCAAATTTTCATTGATCGTCAAAACTGAGGTTACTGTGTTTTCGCCGTCTTCAGAAATAGTGACAGGTAAATCAACGGCACCTTTATGATTGGGAGTAGTGAAACTATATGCGACGCCAGGCGTTCCACTACCGCAAAAATTATTAGGCGCCACTCGCCAGTAATAGGTTGTATCTCCAGTTAGCCCGCTAATCACAGCAGAGCTTGTTTCTATGTTGGTAGCCAGGTAGATCTCACTAAAACTGGAATCGGTAGCTATTTCAAGAACATAATCGTCGGCATTTGATTGAGACTCCCACTGAAGAGTTGCTGTCAGACGCTGAATCGTTGCCCCGTCATCTGGAGTTGAAAGGTTAAGGGGCTCAAAGTCAGGAGAGAAAGTTTTGATGTTATAAGTTAGTTTCTGAGATCTCTCTGGCGAAGTTGCCACTATATCGACAGGATAGGTGCCAGCAACCAGATCACCAGAGGCCAAAAAAGTTGCCTCAACCGATGTATTAGTGGAAGTCGCGCTTGTAGGACTAAACGAAACTGACAGCCCATTGGGCTCATTCTCAGATGAGAAAACCGCTGTATCAGTAAACTTAGTCGAAGTCTCGTAAATAATAGGCGATGTGACACTATCATTTTGGCACACACTATAATCCAACTGATCTACCGTAAGGACAATATCATCAAGCGTAGTACTGAAATCTTGTGAATTAATAGCATAAAATATATTGCCTAAAGCTGATACTCGAATACGCCCTGTGTTGGTTACCACATCCGGAAGCACAATCTCATGACTGCCATCATTTAAGGTAGTCTCAGCAAGAGTGTACGGGTAGGTCAGTCCGCCGTCAGTAGACATGGTGATACTTACATTTGAAACCGATATTGGCGCCAAATCAGTGCCGGCTACGTCCCAGGTAACTATTCGAGGTGAGCCTGCAATATAAACATTGCCCAAGGATTGTGAAGTAACAGCGAAAGCACCCACTTTATTATCATCACCATCGTTATCAACAACCGTGACTGTCATGTCTCTATAAGCAACACCTCCACCGCCAACAGAATTATCACGCACGGTAAGAGCAAACGTAAATTCGCGCGGAACAGTCGATAATGTTTCCCATGGAGAACCAATGTAAGGATCTTCCAGAGTTAAATTACCCGAAATGACACTAGAGAGAAGTGGCAAATAACGCGTCGGCTCTCGACTTGGAAGTAAGGATCGAAAATTTGCACCTTGCGTATTAGTGGGGCCAAACACATCACTGGGAACTGTGCCATCATCCTTTTGCTCCCATGTATAAGTAAGATTATCGGAAACATCTGCATCACTAGCAGAGCCCGTCAACACAAAGGGAGTACCCACTGGAATGGTATAATCTGACAAAGGGTCAACTGTTGGTACGTTATTTTCAATCTCTGTGCTTACATGACACGTTTGGCCTTTTAAGTAGTCCAATCCTTGGATAATGCTAACATTATGATAGTAATTATCTGCATAGGAGGCCATATCATCAGAACCGGTTCCAGCATAGCTCATAATTGTACTGCCGCTTGCTGGCTCAACATTGACGCCCGTGCCTTCACTATTGAATGAAAAAGTATGATTGGCCCCAATCTGGTGGCCCATTTCATGGGCAACAAGATTCACAAATGAGTTGCCTCGAGGACGCCCAGAGGCTGACCACGCTGATCCCTTCGTGGAAGCGCTACAAACTGATCCAATGGCACCTGCATTACCACCACCACCCGTGCCGCTAAATAGATGTCCTATATCATAATTGGAGCTGCCGATAACCGAATCTATAGTGGACTGCAAAACGGCATTGGTATTTGAATCAATAGTGTCTTCAAAAGGGTCAGTATCTGAATCGAGATAAACAATTTCATCATTATTATCTACAAGCTCTAATTTGATACCAAGATCAGTTTCAAAAATAAAATTAAGGCCTGTTAGCGTGTTATTAATAGCTGCTAAGGCCAACTGTTTAGTACCGCCATGGAATACTGTGTATTGACCATTAACCGCCACGGCAAGACGATACGTAGACAAGGCGCTCTCATCAGAAAATTTAGTTAACCGAGACATCTGCCCCACTAAATTAACTTCACTATGGCCCGAAACTTTAGATTTTGAACTTGCCGAGGAAGGCTCAGGTGTCGAACAGCTCAATGCTTCCCTTGCTCTCGACCGATCTAACTCGGTATATGCTATGTACTTATTCCCAGTTTTAGGTACTTTACTAATAGTTGTTCTAACATTGGAGCTCGCATCGATTAAGACCGCTTCCAACCCTTGACTAGAGCTACTGAAGTACATACTGATCTCTGGATGATCAATGGAAAAGCCTCTGTAGGCTTTGATATCAGGAAACTTCGCAGCCAATACTGGCGAGAAATTTGATTTCTCTTTGACGCGAAAGCGAATCATTTCTCCATTAGTGGTCGGGAAATAGACAACCTCCTCAGTAGACGCTTTCTTTGACAAGCCATCCAGAGATTCTTTGAGCCTTATTCCATCTAATGAAAAGATAGCAGACGATGGTAAATGTACATCTAAGGATTCACTGGTCAGATAGTTAGTAGCTTGACCCTGATAACTCCAATAACTGGCCCCGCCAATCTGTTTACTACTGCCTAATAACTCATCATCACCATGAGCTAGCGACATGAAAATTGTTACAATCAGAAAAACTAAATAAAATCGCTTAAGCATAACTTATCCAAATCGTCCTGCGCTTTTTTGTTCTCCAGGACGAAGACCCTTGTTATTTATAGTCACGGTCAAAGAGTGGGAGGTGGTACCTAGGAATACTGATGATTTTCTCTTTCTAAACGATCTTTTAATTTTTATTCGATTTGTTATTTCTATTTGATCTGTTAAGTGTTGTTTAAAGATGCTTTACCTATCCTCCGCCCCCAAAAACAGGGTACGTCGTTATCAAGAACAATGCAATGTGAATAAGAATAATTCAGGTTTCGCAGAGCGCATTTTAATTCTTAACAGTAGATTAATTGCACTACGAAAAAGCATGCTTTAAGACAACCGTTTCAACCCGGTCCGGTCCTGTGGAAACTACGTCTACAGGGGCACCTGTGAGTTCTTCAATACGGCAGATATAATTTTTTGCGGCTTCAGGCAAATCCTCTAGCCTCTGAACACCTACGGTAACTGAAGACCATCCTCGCATAGTTTCATAAACTGGAGTGATGTTTTCGAAGTCATCAGCATGCATTGGCATACCTGCATCATTACCATTCACATCCTGATAACCAACACAAATTTTTATCTCATCTAGGCCATCCAACACATCGAGTTTTGTTAAGCAAATTCCTGATATGCTGTTTACTCGCACCGCCTGGCGCAGAGCAACTGCATCAAACCATCCACAGCGCCTTTCCCGACCAGTGGTAGTGCCAAACTCATGACCTTTTTCACCCAAATAACGACCTATCTCACAATGCAACTCGGTGGGAAATGGCCCCGACCCTACTCGAGTTGTATAGGCCTTGGTAATCCCTAAAACATCATCCAAATATAGAGGCCCGAAACCACTACCAGTGGCCGTGCTTCCAGCAGTGGTGTTGGAGGAAGTGACAAAAGGATAGGTACCATGATCAATATCCAAAAGTGATCCTTGGGCACCCTCAAATAGAATATTCTCACCTGCTTCTCTTGCATCATGCAGAATTTTGGTCACATCTGCTTTCATCGGCAACAAAACTTGGGCCCATTCTTTAACTAGGGCTAGCGTCTGATCAAAATCAACGGGATCAGCCTTGTAATACTCGGTCAATGCAAAATTGTGATAATCCATCACCTCTCTAAGCTTTTCAGCAAAGCGTTCGATATTAGCAAGATCACTAAGTCGAAGACCTCGACGCGCCACTTTGTCTTCATAAGCGGGCCCTATACCGCGCCCAGTAGTTCCTATCTTTGCGTTACCCCGAGCTGCTTCTCGAGCCTGATCAAGAGCAATATGGTAAGGAAGAATTAAGGGACATGATCCCGACACTTTGAGTCGGCCTGTTACCTTTACCCCGCGCTCCTCCAGCATCTGAATTTCTTTAATCAACGCATCAGGTGCAACAACCACGCCATTCCCAATAACACAATTCACATGACTACGCAGAATACCTGAGGGTATGAGGTGTAAGGCTGTTTTTTTACCATCTATGACAAGAGTGTGGCCCGCATTATGGCCACCTTGAAAGCGCGCAACGACGGACGCTTTGTCTGTTAGTAAATCAACAATCTTTCCTTTTCCTTCATCTCCCCATTG
>DGOV01000040.1 GCA_002390205.1 Proteobacteria bacterium UBA4457
CACTCAATATTTGACGAAGTTTTTGTTCTATTATTAAAGCTTCTTTTAAGGAGACGTCGAAATGTTCTGCTCCAGAAACTTTGTCTAAAAGATGGACATAGTAAGGGAGAACACCTCCTTCGAATAAACGCTCTGAGAGTTCGGCTAAAGTCTGTGGACTATCGTTGATATCTTTGAGTAAGACAGATTGATTGAGAAGCGTAATGCCCGCCTTTTTGCAACTGGATAATTTCTTTAGGACGTCATCGTCCAGTTCGTTCGGGTGATTTGCATGTATTACCATGCACACTGGATAAGGTAAGCTGGAAAGCTTGCTTACGAATTTCTGAGTTAGCCGTTCTGGGAATACAACTGGTAAACGGGTGTGTATTCGTAGCCGTTTAACGTGTTTTATCTTACTAAGCTGAGAAAAAACTGAGTTTAGTTGGATATCATTTAAAAACAGAGGGTCTCCACCGCTCAATATGACTTCAGATATAGATGAATCGTCGGCAATTTCATCAAGAGCAGCAGCTATTGCCACTTGCCCTACACTACCGCTGTAGGGATAATTTTTACGAAAACAGTAACGGCAATTAATTGCGCACGCACCCGTCATAACAATTAGTCCGCGGCCATTATACTTTTTCAATACTTTTGTTTGCTGTGAAAGTAAAAGAAGCTCTCCGACAGGATCAGAGGTATAGGATGAACTTGAATAATTCTCGATAACAGTAGGTAAAACTTGTAAGAGTAAAGGATCTTTCAGATCACCTTTTTTTATTCTCGAAGCATACTGCTTGGTCACTCTAAACTGAAAATCAGCTCCTCTCAAAACACTCCCTGACAATTGGTTTGCTTCTATTTTAATCTCATGAAGGAATTCATCTAAAGAAAGAAACGACTTCTTTAGATCTGACTGCCAAGAATGTTGCCCCCTTATTATATCTTTTTGAGTTATCATATTATTATTATTACCTGCTGAGCGACAGAAATCACATGACCACATTCAGTACTAGCCAGTTTAAGCTGGGTTTGAAAATATTAATAGATGGGGACCCTTACACTATCGTGCTTAACGATATCGTCAAGCCTGGGAAAGGGCAGGCTTTTAACCGAATTAAAGTAAGAAATTTAAAAAACGGAAGAGTCATAGAAAAAACATTAAAGTCCGGAGAAAGTATTGAAGCCGCAGATGTAATGGAGATAGAGCTACAGTATCTGTATAACGATAGTACCGATTGGTTTTTCATGGACACCACGTCATTCGAACAGTTGTCAGCGACTATGGCGTCGGTAGGAGACGCGAGTAAATGGTTGAAAGGGCAGGAAATGTGCAATGTCACTATCTGGAACAACGTACCTATTGCTGTTGTCCCGCCTAATTTTGCCCTACTGGAAGTCACAGAAACTGATCCGGGCCTCAGGGGAGACACAGCATCTGGGGGAACTAAACCGGCTTTGTTAGAAACTGGCACATCTGTCAAAGTGCCTCTTTTTATTGAAACTGGAGATCTCCTGAAAATTGATACACGTACTGGTGAGTACGTGTCTCGGTCAAAAGAAACATAAATCCAATCGAGGCGAACTTTCCGTCAGATTCATTGTATAAGCAGTCAAAACAAAGTAAAAATAGATACCTTCGTCGGCGCGCCAAACTGTTGTCTTCAATTAGACAGTATTTTGATCTTCAAAATGTGTTGGAAGTTCAGACTCCGGTTCTAAATGAGTACCCAACTAGTGAGCCAAGTCTTGAGAATTTCATTATTGAAAACGGTGCAAGGTATCGCTATCTGAGAACGTCGCCTGAGTCATCACTAAAGAAGCTATTAGCGTCAAGGATTGGAGATATTTTTGAAGTTGGGCCTGTCTTCAGAAAAGAAGAGGAAGGCCCAATTCATCTAAATGAGTTCATGATGCTAGAGTGGTACAGGCTAGGCTATGATCACAAAAAGTTGATGAGAGACGTCGAGTTGTTGGTCGAGTGCTGTGGTGGACAATTTGAATTTAGACAAGTCACCTTTGTGGAGCTGTTCTTAGAGTATGTTGGGTTAAACCCTCATTCCAGCGGTAATGCTGAACTTTCCCGAGCAATTGTCCAGTTTGGTTTGAAATTGAACGACACTGAGAAAGAAGATAGGGACTACTTGTTGACTTGTCTCTATGTCTTGGGCGTAGAGCCTAACTTAAAATCCTATGGGGCTTTCTTCCTGACTGATTTCCCTAAAGAACTTCGAGCTTACGCTCGATTGTCTAACGATAAATATTGTTCCGCCCAACGGTTCGAGTTGATCATCAACGGCGTTGAAGTAGCCAATGGATATCATGAAGTCATCGACCCCATTGAGCAACAGCACTGCTTCGAAATTGATAACGAAACACGTTTACGAAGAGGGTTAACTCCTACAAAAATAGACGAGGGCTGGATAGCTGCTCTCAATAAGGGAATGCCCGCCTGTGCCGGCGTAGCGGTAGGGGTAGAACGACTGCAGATGGTATTAGATGAAGATGTTAATCAATAACCTAATAAATACAATTACTTATGTCGCTATTATTATATCTAAGATTAGATTGAGAGAGTGCAATGCCGAATAAAAACGAGCTTTCTGCTTTTGACTTGCTGTCTAATTCGGGCCCGATCGCCGGAGTATTGGCTGGATTTCAAGCTCGAATAGAGCAGCAGATAATGGCAGACGAGGTGGAAACTGCTATAGAAAACAAACAAACACTTGTTTGTGAGGCAGGGACAGGAACCGGTAAGACGCTCGGTTATTTGATACCGGTTTTTCTTTCGGGAACAAAGACAATCATCTCGACGGCAACAAAAACACTTCAGGATCAGCTTTTCCGACAGGATATTCCCTTGGTAAAAGCAGCCTTGTCATCAAGGAAAACAGTAGCTCTACTGAAGGGTAGACAAAATTATTTGTGTACCCATCGGTTTGAGGCGAATGAGGGCGATCCTCGGGTTTCACAGCACCTCAATCCATGGAAGAATAAAATAAAGAGTTGGTCCAAGTTGACTAAAACCGGAGATCTAGAAGAGATCCGAAATTTTCCTGATAATTCTTTTATTAGGCAAGCCATAACATCCACTGCTGAGAATTGTTTGGGTGCGGATTGTCCTAGTTATAAGAATTGTCACGTAGTGTACGCGAGAAAACAAGCGGCATCTTCTGATATCGTGGTGGTTAATCACCACTTGCTGTTTGCTGATATGGTGTTGAGGGAGACGGGATTTGCCGAGCTGCTTCCTGATGCCGGAACAATTGTACTGGATGAAGCCCATAGAGTCCCGGACATAGCATCACAGTTTTTCAGCCGTTCAATATCTGGTCGGCAAATTGCTGTTTTTTGCCAAGACGCTATAGATGCGATAGATCAAGAAGCTCCTGATATGGTTGAATTGAGAAGTATCGTGGACCAACTTTTAGCCGCGGTGGAAGGGTTGAGACCACGCTTCAGGGGGATTGCTTCGCGGGCAGATTGGCTACCTTTGAAAGTTCAACCTCCTGTTAATGAATCAGTAAACGCTATAAAAGCCTTTTTGAAATCAGTTAATGATTATTTTTTGGTGGCTGAAGGGCGAGGCGTGGAGATGGATAACTGCCTGGAAAGATCAGCTGAGCTAATGGAGAAATGGGGGCTTTTTAAGAATGAACCTATTAGCGGGCATATACATTGGGTAGAGGCGACTAATCGGAATTTTACGCTCTATGATACCCCTGTATCTGTGGGTCCAGAATTTTCTAAGTACATGGATAAAATTCAGATTGCTTGGATAATGACATCGGCCACACTCGCCGTAGATGCTACCTTTGATTATTTTAAAGCCAGTTTAGGTATAGAAAAAGCTACGGAGTGCCTGTTGGCGAGTCCGTTCGACTATAAAACGCAAGCAGTGTTGTATACCCCAGAGTTTAATGTTCCACCCAGTCATGAGAGCTACGAAGAGCGCTTAATTGAGGAAGCTTTATTGGTTCTGGCTTTCACTAAAGGACATGCCTTTCTTTTATTCACAAGTTTTCGTTCATTAAACAAGGCCGCAATCCTTATACGTGAAAAATCAAGCTATCCGTTATTTGTGCAGGGGGAGTCGCCAAGGGGAGAGCTTCTCGAACAATTTAAACGAACGAAAAATGCAGTGCTGTTAGGCACGTCAACATTTTGGGAGGGAGTAGATGTACGTGGTGCACAGTTGAGGTGTGTAATTATTGATAAGTTACCTTTTGCTGTTCCAAGTGATCCACTGGTGAAAGCTAAAATAGCAGCAGCGATAGAAAGAGGCCAAAATGCGTTCACAGACTTGCAAATCCCGCATGCCATAACAGTATTGAAGCAGGGTGTAGGGCGCTTGATAAGAGATGTGGGTGATAGAGGCGTTCTAATGATAGGAGACAATAGGTTAACCAGTAGTTCTTACGGAGAAGTATTTATAAGGTCCCTTCCCCCTATGGCGCATACCAGTGAGATAGATGATGTGGAGATCTTCTTCACGTGACCATACACTGTAGTATAAGAACCGTAAAAATCAATTATTATTCACTGAATTAGAAATCAAGGGATTTTGTTAAGAATGGATGACGGATTACTCGAGAAGAAAATTACTATTATGCTTGTTATGCAAAACGAAATGAATTCCAGGGTGGATAAAGACTGGCGAGAGCACGACCGAGACTGGTACCGAGCTCTGTGGATCGAATGCGGGGAGTTAATGGACCATTATGGACAATGGAAATGGTGGAAACATACAGCTACTGATCTCCCTCAAGTAATTCTTGAGATTGTTGACATATGGCATTTCGGTTTGAGTATGGAGTTGTGTCGAGGTGAATCGATACAGACATTGTCTTCTGAGATCGCCAAAAAATGGCGTAATACAACTGAGACAAAAACTTTCCTAGAAGAAGTTGAGTCTATCGCTTTATATGCATTAAAAGATAAAAAATTTGCCATAGGTTCTATACGTAATCTACTTGAGAGTTGTAGTACAGACTTCAACGTTTTGTATCAGAGCTATGTGGCAAAAAATGTGCTTAATATCTTTCGCCAGGATCATGGCTACAAAGATGGGAGTTATGTAAAGATGTGGAACGGAAAAGAAGACAATGAAATTTTAGCAATGGTGTTGGAGGATGCTGACAGTGATGCTTTGGATTTCAAAGAGATTTTGTATCGAGAGCTAGAAAATATTTATCCAGGTAAGTGAAACAGTTTTATACAGCTACAGCTTTGTTTCAAGGAAGCGCTCTGCATCTAAAGCCGCCATACACCCTGTCCCCGCAGAGGTAATTGCTTGTCTATAAATTTGGTCTGAAACATCTCCAGCAGCAAAAATCCCCGGAATGCTGGTCTGCGTTGCAAATACAGAATTTGAGCCGTCGACTTTTATGTAGCCATTTTCCATTTCTAAATGGCCCTCAAAAATAGCAGTGTTGGGAGTGTGTCCAATGGCTATGAATAATCCATGGACGGCGATGTCATTTTTTTTCTCTGAGTGAGTGTCTTTGATTCGTATCCCGGTTACACCGGACTGGTCTCCAAGTACCTCTTCTAGAACGCTATCCCAAATAACGCGCACGTTACCATTTTCTACTTTGCTCATGAGTTTGTTAGATAATATTTTTTCTGAGCGAAATTCTTTTCTTCGATGCACAACAGTAACTTCACTAGCAATATTCGAGAGATATAAAGCTTCTTCTACCGCAGTGTTCCCCCCACCGATGACTGCGACTGGTTGCCCTTTGTAAAAAAATCCATCGCAGGTAGCGCAAGCCGAGACACCTCTACCTTTAAATTCTTCTTCCGACTTTAAACCTAGATACCTTGCGGAGGCTCCAGTAGATATGACTAATGTGTCACAGCTAAAGGTTCCACGATCAGTGAATAATCTATAGGGGCGCGCAGAAAAATCAACTTCATTTACTACATCGTATACAATCTCGGTTCCAAATTTTTCCGCGTGTTTTTTCATGCGCTCCATCAACTCGGGGCCTTGAACTCCTAGTTCATCCCCTGGCCAATTATCAACGTCTGTTGTCGTCGTCATCTGCCCGCCGACTTCTATCCCTGTAATAAGTAAAGGGGAAAGAGCTGCCCTGGCGGCATAAACGGCTGCAGTGTAGCCTGCTGGGCCAGAGCCAATTATTATAATTTTACGGTGTGTGTTTTCCATGACCAGAATGCTAGCATGTTTTTATAGATAACCAACCTATTGGGTGGAAAAAGCTTTGCTTGCAGTCCACAGATTTAAACTCAGAGGAGCATTAGGCTAGATGATTAGATTACCAAAGAACATGGTTTGTGTAGAAGTTAAACGTCCTGGCGGCCCTGAGGTCTTGATTGAAAGTGAGACTGAGTTGCCTCGATGCAAAGCAAATGAAGTTCTGATTAAAGTACATGCCGCTGGAATCAATCGTCCTGATTGTCTCCAGCGTGCCGGATTGTATCCTGTTCCTTCAGACGCTAGCCCGTTACCTGGCTTGGAAGTGGCAGGAGAGATCGTGGAAATTGGACATGGAACATCTAAATGGAAATTAGGAGAGAGAGTAGCTGCTTTGACGCATGGTGGAGGCTACGCCGAATACTGTACCGCCCATGAAGGACATTGCTTGCCTTGGCCTGAGAATTTATCTGCTGAGGAAGCAGCAACTCTTCCTGAAACTTGCTTTACCGTGCACCATAATCTGCTTGACAGAGGACGCTTGCTAAATGACCAAACTGTTTTAATTCATGGAGGGAGCAGTGGTATTGGAACTATAGCGATTCAAGTCGCACGGATTCATGGAGCAAAAATTATAGCGACTGCAGGAAGTGTTGAAAAATGTGATTATTGTCTGTCTTTAGGGGCTGATCATGTCATTAACTATAAAGTTGATGATTTTGAAATGACGGTGAAAGATCTTGTCGGAGCTAATGGAGTTGACGTTGTGCTAGATATGGTCGCGGGAGACTATGTGAAAAAAAATATTAGGCTTTTGGCGATGGATGGTCGCTATGTGATGATAGCTTTTTTAGGAGGTGCGCAAACAGAGGTTAACTTTGGACATGTTTTAGGGAAAAGGATTTCTATCCTCGGTAGCACTTTGCGGCCACAGAGCATATCTAATAAAGCGGCCATAGCGAAAAATGTGCTAGATGATATTTGGCCGCATGTGAGATCAGGAAAAATCAAGAGTCATGTATTTAAGACATACCCTCTCACCGGAGCAAGAGATGCCCATATCCTCATGGAAAGCAGCAAGCACATGGGAAAAATAGCATTAACAGTTCTTAGATAAGGATAATTAGGGTATAATACTGCACGACCCATAGTGATGAATTATGTAAAATAAAACAATCGTTAAAGTAGAGGATTAAAGTGAGAACTAGCTATTTATTTACCAGCGAGTCAGTGTCTGAGGGACATCCAGATAAGATATGCGATCGTATATCTGACGCCATTGTTGACGCCTATCTTCAAGCTGATAAGGTTTCCAGAGTCGCGGTGGAAACGTTAACAACGACGAACCGAATTGTTGTTGCAGGCGAAACTAGAGGGCCACAAAGCATAGACGCGGCTCAAATAGAAAGACTTGCTAGGAAGGCAGTGAAGAATGTAGGTTACGAACAATCAGGATTCCACTGGGAACACGCAGAAGTGAGCTGTTATGTGCATAACCAATCCGTTGATATAGCACAAGGTGTAGACAGCTCTTCAGATAAAGACGAGGGAGCAGGTGATCAAGGGATAATGTTTGGTTATGCCTGTCGCGAAACTGATGTGCTTATGCCGGCTCCAATACATTATTCGCATCGAATTCTTGAAGCGTTAGCTATTGCTCGTCATTCTCGAGAAATAAGTGGCCTTGGTCCAGATTCTAAAAGCCAAGTCACATTGAAATATGAGGATGGGCAGCCAGTCGGTGCAGCATCAATTGTGGTTTCAACCCAGCATGATGAAGGGCTAACCCAGCAGGAAGTAAGAGAGCTCGTTAGGCCTTACGTGATTAATGCTATCCCAGAAAACTGGATGTGCCCAGAGGACGAGTTCTACGTGAATCCCACAGGTCGGTTTGTTATCGGTGGCCCTGACGGTGATGCGGGTCTAACCGGGCGGAAAATCATTGTTGATACTTATGGAGGAGCAGCTCCTCATGGCGGTGGTGCATTTTCAGGGAAAGATCCTAGTAAAGTTGATCGGTCCGCTGCCTATGCGGCGCGCTATCTTGCTAAAAATGTGGTCGCGGCGGGTTATGCTGATAAGTGCACGATTCAGTTAGCTTATGCTATCGGGGTGGCAAAACCACTATCAGTATATGTCGACATGCATGGGACTGGCTCTATCTCGGAATCAATTCTGGAAAAAGCCCTAGTGAAAGTTATGGATCTTAGCCCTAGAGGCATACGGGAACATCTAAATTTGAGTAGACCCATCTATGAGCGCACAGCCGCTTATGGCCATTTCGGTCGGGTCCCTGAAGACGACGGAGGGTTTTCCTGGGAGAAGACTGACTTAGTTGATTCTCTGAAGGCTGAACTTTCTTAGTAAACGAAACGTATATTATTTTTTCGGAGCTAGTTTAATACAATAGTAAAATATTAAAGGAATAAAAAGTGTTACAAAAAACAAAAAAAAATACACCGCGCTCAGTTGCTAAGAAAAACTCGGACTGTGTTGTCGCAGATATGAAACTGGCGGACTTTGGCCGAAAAGAAATTGAGCTGGCAGAGCAAGAAATGCCGGGACTCATGTCTATGAGGAAAGAATTCGGTAAGAGCCAGCCTTTAAAAGGGGCGCGAATTACGGGCTCTTTGCACATGACAATTCAGACTGCAGTACTGATAGAGACACTGCAGGAGCTAGGTGCTAAAGTTCGCTGGGCTAGTTGTAACATTTTTTCTACGCAAGACCA
>DGOV01000023.1 GCA_002390205.1 Proteobacteria bacterium UBA4457
CGCCCTGATGATTCCCGAATCAAGCACTCATCTTTTTTCTGGACAGGTTGCGCTGGTGCAACTTGGCGTAAATCCTCGCGTAATCCACGATAGTTTAGCTATGGCTGCAGACTTTACCGAACACGGTTTTGATTTATCTGGGAATTCCCGTGCGGCTGCATTGGTCGAGCTTCGTCAGGCATTGGATGATGCAAAGGACTTTTCTCGCAACAAAAAAGCGGCGCTGGCTGGAGACCACAGAAAATACGAACTCTCCTATGCAGACTTGGCCTCATTAGAGCCAGTAGTCAATGGAAGTAAACCTTTGCTCGTTCATACCAACCGCGCGAGTGATATTAGAAATATTCTTAAATTGGCTAAAGAATTTCAGCTAAACCTAATTCTCTCTAGTGTCATGGAGGGATGGATGGTCGCTGACGAAATCGCAGCAGCCGGCGTTCCGGTGATAATTGATCCGATCAATAATCTACCAAGTTCCTATGAAACCCTTGGAGCTCGGCTTGATAATGCGAAGCTGTTATCCGATGCGGGCGTTAAACTATTGTTTACCAATACAAGTCGCAGCACCTCTCATAATGCCTATCTCGTCAGACAAGCAGCCGGTAATGCCGTAGCCAATGGCCTAGACAAAATAGTTGCCATAGCCGCAATGACTGCTAACCCAGCACAACTATTTGATGCGCCAGTTAGTGGCGTTATTGCTGTGGGAGCGGTTGCCGACCTAGTACTCTGGGGTGGCGATCCTCTGGAACTCACTAGTGAAGCCGAACTAGTTATGATTAACGGTGAAATAATTCCAATGGAAAGCCGCTCTCTGCAGTTGCGCGATCGCTATTTTAAACGCCTACAACCTTAATTTAGCACACGTAAAACTCCCAGTTATTTACTGGGCCTTTTACCCTTCAGAAATACAATTAGGAAGCCGAGATTTTCTCTCTAAGTTCGCCCTGCATTAACATTGGTAGACTGCACAGAACTCTATCGCCGATCACTCAGCAAATGTTCACTAAACAATCTCCGACGCTTCAAAGAGATTTGTTGATTCGCCGCTACGTGTTTGAAGTTATCTCGCCGTGCATCGACTATTCTCTAACGAAGTTTTGATCAATCCTTTAAACCACTTATCAACTAACTGTGTCAATGGAGGTCAGAACAAAATATTTTAATGGAAACACTACTTATAGCCAAGTAACTCGCGTAAGCCTGGTACAGAAAAATTTATTAACTGTTTTTGTATTTCCGGTAATTCATTAGGAATCACATCTGTCACGTTACTTAGATTTTCTCGCGCCGTACCACTTTGGTTTCTATCTGCACCGATAGTGACCCGCTGCTTCCAATCAGTCGGCAGATCACTGAGACCCATAGAACCAAATAATTCACTAAAAAACTCAAAGGACTCATCACTATCCAAATTCAAAACAAACCTGCAAACATCTTCATACTTTACAATAGTTGCCTTAGTACCCAACCATCCGACCGCATTATGAACGTAAATATCTTCAAGCGATGGAGACTTGCCATGAATCCCTAAAATCATCATGTTTAGTACCTCATCGATTGAGACATTGCCTCCCTTCAAGTGTTCAAGGGAACCTTTAAATGTATCGGATAAAAAGAACCTAGCCCTAGCTAAAACCCAGTCGTGGGGATCACGCACTAAAACTATATGCTTGACTTGACGCAAGGCCATCGCAGAATCGTCTGAGAAGAGTAAGTGACCCCAACTTAACTTAGGCTCTGATGTATCAAAGGCTCTTATATGCTGCCCGAGAATCGGAATCTGTATAAATGCTTCGTGATACTGCTGCTCTACCGGGGCGAACATTCTAACAATATTACGCAGCAAATGAGTCCCTGATTTAGGAACACTATTTAAGAAGACTGGCGTTTGAAGAGGTATCTGATCAAAATTGCCATTTAGATCATTTAGATCATCAGCTTTCGCATTAATAGTGGGCATAGTATTTTTCCTTTTTAGCAACTACCTTGAGCATATATTCAAATGTAACACATAAAAAGATGCCCCCAAAAAGGAGGCATCTTTCGCTACTTGCGCTTTGAGTACCAAAAACTTTCTAACTAATACCCCTAGAAGTCCTTAGATACGTTCAAGAAGAAAGCGCGACCAACCCAGTTATATTGGGAGTAAAACGCTGAATTACCTTCAGTGCTTACCTGGCCTAAGTTCAAAGTAGTCAGTCTTGGTGGTTTTTTACCCATGACATTATTAACACCAAATCTAGCCACCATTTTTTGATCCGGGAAGGCTCTCGTGACTGAAAGGTTGTGATACATGACAGTCGGCGCTTCTAAGACAACACGCACTGGCGTCCCTCGATAGCTTGCCATGTCCCCACCATAAGTACGATGATTAGATGCTTCACCAATCATCTGGACTCCCCAGTAGTAAGTCCAGTCATTATTAATCAACTGCAGCGAGGCATTACCAGTCCACTTGGGATCACCCATACGTCCATTATAGTCAGTTGCTGTTGAGTCAGTTCTCAGCTGGAGAGCGTCCTCTATCTGGAAGGTATGTTGAGTGTCAAACACTAACTCACCCCACTTAACCTCAGTACTGTAACGTATAGCCAAATCCCAACCGCGATTGATTTGAGAAGCAATATTCAGATAGCTGTCATTAATATTATCAACTTTGCCATCCACTGGGTCACGCTCGAACTGATCACAAAGCGGCTCGTTAGGGTAATTTTCTGAATAGTAACATCCAGCTACAATATTACTGGCACCTAGCTGCGATACTTCGTCATCTATTTCAATATCGAAGTAATCGGCCGATATACTAAGGTCAGCAAATTCAGGTCTCCAAATAAGACCAATCGTATTAGCCTCTGACGTTTCCGCCTCAAGCACCCCAAACCCACCGCCTGTAATCACTGTAGCACTGATGGCTGCGTAGTGGTCAGGGTCGACACCATCTGCTGCACAGTTATCGGCTAGACGTTGCGGTATGCTGCCCTCAGCTATCTTGTCACCCCAACCAATACAGGGGTCAACAGCACGCTGGCTAATTGAACTTGTTTGACTGTCTAAGAACAATTCAAACAGAGCAGGAGTACGGAATGATGTTCCATGCCCCATTCTCATTCTGAGGGTATCAGTGATTTCCCAGTTTAAACCGACCTTATATGTATCGCCTGAACCATACGAGTCCACATCTGTATAACGCGCAGATGCATTCATCGTTAAGCTTTTGATCATGGGTAAGTCTTCTATCAGAGGAACATCAATCTCCCCAAAAATTGCCGTTGTCGTGTCGTCTCCTTCAGTAATTCCCGCTGTTGACATCAATGCCGCATTTCCTGATCTTGTGATCTCTCCAGGAGTGTCGAGAATCTCATCTGTACGATAATGGAATCCAACCGCAACAGAGACCTCACCGGCTGGCAGCTCCACTAGGGGTCCAGTTACAAATCCCTCAACGGATTGTTGCTCATAAACAGTTGTGCCAGTTTCCCAGCCAAATAGGTACGCTTTTTCAGAGGCGCTAAACTCACCAGCCAAGAACTGAGGATCAAACCAAGGTAAGTCTTGACAAGGAACTCCACTTGCAAGAGTAGTCCCCTCGCAAAGTCCAGCTGCCCAGTTATTACCGCGCATCGCATCATCGAAAACCTGCTGCGTTTTATACTCAGCATCTGACTTAGAGAACTGGTAAGACAAGTCAAACTGCCAATCATCAGAAATATCGCCCATCACACCAGCTACAAATCGAGTGTAGTCAATCTCAACTGAAGAATCATTTTGATCAGTAATTGGTGTTGAGCTCAACCACTGGTTTCCTGTCCAACCTTCTGCAGTGGGAGCGCTGTTCGCTGTAAAATAGTCGCTCTGTGAATTATAGGTGTATGACCAGAACTGACGGTAGCCATTGACATAGTTCTTTCGTTTGTTCAAAAGTACTTCAGCATATCCCGTCACATTGTCAGAAAATTCATATGACGCCTCTCCATAAAAAGTCGCGATTTCCGTTTCAGGGATTAATGATGCTGCATCCTGGAAGGGGTGATCAGCATTAGTCACCGAATCAGATGCTCGGTCATAGGACACAGGGAACCATCCCGGAGGAGTGTTCATGCCAGCAAAATCCTCGAAAGAAGGTATGGTATCACCAAGGTTACCATCATAGTCATACTGCGCTTTGGCGCGACTAGGAACGTCTCCGGAGTAGTCATAAATCCATACATGGCCCCATAAGAGATCGGTACAGTGAGGCTCACCAGTGCGAGGATCAATCACGTCCGCCCGATTACCTGGGGTGCTACTGCTGGGATCAAATATGTATTGCTCGCCACAGCGGAAATAATCTCTATCTCCTTTAGCTAGCTCTTCACGCTTGTAATAGTCAGCAGTACCTCTGTAGCGCAACTTGTCTCGTGTCTCGCCAAATGACAAGGTTACTCTTGAAACTTCACCACCTGATTCATCTGGTTGTGATGCAAATGCATCAAAAGTCCCGCCGTCACTCTTGTCGGTGATAATATTAACTACACCCGCAACAGCATCAGATCCATAGATTGATGAGGCACCATCTTTCAAAATTTCAACTCTCTCTATTGCCGCGAGAGGTAATACATTGAAGTCAAACGATGAAACAGCTCCCCTGACTCCCGCAGGTCCAGCACGTCGCCCGTTGAGCAGAACCAATGTTCGGTTGGCTCCCAATCCACGCAATGATAGTGTTGCGGCACCCGTTCCACCATTCTGAACGAATGCAGTTGAGGAGGCTGCAGTTACCTGGGGTGATCCCGCTGCAACCGGGTTAGTCTGCAAGAGCGTCGCTATATCACCAATCCCCTGCACCTCAGCCGTTTCCATTAAAATAACTTCCATGGGGGACGAGCTAGAAAAAACGTCCCTGGAAATACGAGAACCCGTAACGACAACTTCCTCTACAGTAGATTCCGCTTGCTCTTCAGCCGCCGCCTCTACCGCCTCAGACTCAATAGCAGACTGCGCTAAGAGGGCCTGACTCGAAAATACCGTAAGCGCACCTATGGCCATTGATAATTGACTTTTCTTAAACATAGTATCTCTCCCGAAGAAACTAAAAAATTTTCATGAGTAATCAGCAGAAAAGATGGACCCTTCTCCCCAGGCTACTCAAAGCTACAAGAATATAAAATTCACAACTTCCATGTGATGTTACATCAATTTTGATTAAAATGAACTATTTTAATCACATATTTTGTCACTCATGACCCAAATGAATATTTCTGCTCGAGCCACGGCAGCCATGCGGCGATTACACAACTTGAAGAACCGTCACACATTTTAAACTTAGGGTTAACTGCCTATATTCCTCTTAAAAAAGGCCAGCAGTCGCCCATACAACTCTTCTCTATTGTCAACATTAACGAATCCGTGACCCTCTTTACGCTTTACAAGCCACTCGTAGGGTATATCCCGCTCATCTAAAGCGTTACGGAGGGCTTCCGCATGAGCAACAGGCACTCTCTGATCAATCGCACCATGAATGATCAT
This sequence comes from Proteobacteria bacterium UBA4457, assembly GCA_002390205.1. Taxonomy (GTDB): domain Bacteria; phylum Pseudomonadota; class Gammaproteobacteria; genus UBA4457. The sequence continues at coordinate 5,509 of DGOV01000023.1, forward strand.
GACGTCCGCTTTCAAATCGTCGATATAAGTAAGCGGCGAGCCACGCTTGCACTCAGCTTCAGTGCTACAAATCGCTTCACTAATATAATCAAGTCCTTCATCACGACGCTGGATATCTCCTTTTTGAGACATCATCTGCAAATCATAGACTCCTACATAACCTGCTGTGCACGCATAGAGATCAGGCTCCTTTACCGCGCTCATTAGAGCCGAATAGCCCCCATAAGACGCCCCATATATACAGACGCGTCCCTCCTCTGTTATCCCAGAATCAATCGCCCAACGCACAGAATCGGTCAAGTCGTCCTGCATTTCAAAGGCCCATTGTTTATATGCTGAGTACATGAAATCCTTTCCGTATCCACCAGACCCTCGAAAATTCACCTGCAAAACACCATATCCTCGGCTGGCTAGCATCTGTACCTCAGGGTTATAACCCCAACTATCACGAGGACCATAAGGCCCACCATGGGGGTGCATAATTAATGGCACAGGCCCTTCCGCATCCTCTGGAAGAGTCAAGTAAGCGTAGACAGCTTTACCATCGCGCATTGTCAGCTTATAGGGAACAGTACTACTGAGTTTCGAAGAATCAATTAAAGAGTGCGCTTGACGTATTTTAGTCAACTTTGATGTAGCAAAATCGTACAGAAGGTACATCCCTGGAAGCTTATCACTAGTAACCCCCACAATAGCTAATTGCGACCCATCCTCTCCTTTGCTACTCTTCGAAATTATATCTACACTGTACTGAGGAAATTTTCTTTGCAACCCAACTAAAACTTTGTTGTAGTCAAGATTCTCTGAGAGCGGCACGTACATAGGATAGTCCGGCTGAACCCATACTCCTGCAATATCGCCTGAGTCCGAACTCTGCTCCTCTCCTGAAAATGTTACTTGATCAACATCAACAAAAGGATGGCTGTACATCAACTGAGTATCGCCCGAACTCATTTCATAGGAATACAAAGCTTGGGTATCAGTTTCAATATTGTCTAGAATATAGGCTATTTTGTTATCAGCTGAAAAGCCTACAGGAACAAAGCTTCCCCCGTTCCTCTTAGCCTGCTTAATTAACCGCCAATCCTTGCCTTCACGCACAAATACCTTAAATTTTTCACCATCATCAAGATCAACCCCATGAGCAAAACGAAGCTCACCATCGCCATCTAGCGTCAAGCTCGCTCTCTTTATTGGGGAACGAGCGAGATTTTTCTCACGCCCCGTATAGGTGTTCAACTTAACTAACCTAGTATAGGCACCATCCTCGCTTCCGTATGTGTACACAGACATCAGGACGTTCTTTTTATCATCCGGCAAAGTATGCTCTAAATATGCGCCAGCTCTTTTTGAATGACGACTCAGGTGACTCTTTGATTGCTTTCCTGAACCATAGATCCACCTCTTTTTAGTCCCGTCAATATTCACAGCGATAATATTGCCCGTACTGAAAGGGATTTCCTGGATGCCTGACTTTACAGCTTCCCAAGCTATCAGCCTTTCATCATTAGCCCATACAAAGCTCCCAATATATGCTGATCCTGTCATTTTGATTTCATGGAGATTTTCGAGGGTTTTTGCATCCATCACCATAAGGCTTGAGCCACCAAGACCGCTATTTTTATCCACGACTCCCGCAATATAGTCACCCGAGGGACTTATCCGCATTTGAGACCAAGTTGAAAATTCAGCGAAATGTCGCAAAGGGGTTAAATCAGCCATCACTCCTGACGAAAAAATCAATCCACTTACTAATAGAACTCTAACTAAAAATTTATTCATCTTAAGATATCCATAAAAGTTGTACTTGAAAAATTTACCCACTGCCCAGGTGACTAAGTTACCCATCCTTTTGGCTTTGACGAGGCGCTAAACGAACGCATTCCTACAGTGCTTTGTAACCAATCTGAATGTAGAGGCAGATGTTTATGAGCCCACTGAACTCTCTCATATACCTTTTTATATAGAGATGATGATGGCAGCTCCTTACCCATTTGTTGGTCTTCAGACTGGAAATAGTCCATTCCTAGTAAAATACATAGATAGCTATCATGATTCCAAAGAGCTGCTGTATCAACAGCAGGGTGATTCTGGCCAGTCACAAACCCTCCATCAAAACATTGATCTTCAAAGTCCAATGCACTAGGTAATTTCATTTTCCAATATTCCAGCTTCGCTTTCAACCGGTCATTAATGTGCTCAGGTTTCTGAACTTCACGCCAAAATGCTGTGTCTGTTCGCTTTGTCAGACAATAGTGCATATTGATGAAATCTAGAATCTCATAAAAGCGATTAGATAGAATCCTGTTGTATCTAAAAGCCATTGCCTCCATATGACTATCCGTCCAAGGAAAATGTTCTGCCAAAGCCACAGCTCCCAAATCACTTAAGTATAAACCTGTAGACTCCAAAGGCTCTATAAACCCTCCCGAAAGACCAATTGCAACGCAATTTTTTTCCCAAGTTTTTAATCGCCTGTGCACTGAAAACTTGATATGTCGGCTATCTAAATCAGTCGTGTTCACACCTTGATATGCCCGCATCTCTTGTTCAGCAGCATCACTCGAAATGAAGGCGCTTGAATGGACATAACCAATCGATCGCCTCGATTGCATAGGAATATCCCATATCCAACCATTAGACAAAGCAGTAGCTGTCGTATAAGGTCGAACCATTCCTGGATAATAATCCTCATAGGGGACATGCATAGTCACGGCGCCGTCACACAGTAACCATTGCGAACAATCTTCGACGTCGACCTTCATTACCTCACTTATAAGTTTGGCTTTAAATCCAGTGCAGTCGACAAATAGATCGCCCTCAAACGTTCTATCATTATCTGTCTTGACAGAAGCTATATTCCCATTCTCTTTTAGCTCAACTGCCTGCAAATTTTCTAAAATATGCTTCACCCCCCGCTGGGTAGAAAAATCTCGCAAATAATCAGCAAACTTTTGGGCATTCATATGAAAAGCGTAATTTAAATTGACCTCGCTTGAGCCATTTCCGATTAAGCGCGGGGATCGCCCCATTTCGCAAACTAGAGGCTGAGCAGATACCGTTTCCATAAAAGGAATACTGCGATCACTCTCTAGCCATTTTCTTGCGGAGTGATCGATAGGAGTAACTTTGTGACGAGAAAACGGATGATGGTAAAAGGTATTATCATTATTAACCCAGTTAACATATTTTATCGACTGCTTAAAGGTAGCCTCGGTAGCTCGCATAAACTCAAGCTCGTCAACTCCAACCACGGCGAGCAGATGCTTAATGGAGGGTATCGTAGCCTCACCAACAGAAATTCGCGGAATATCAGGAGATTCAATTAAAGTGATCTTTACATTCGAATCTTGACCTTGGTTATTAAGAGCTCCGTTTAAATAGGCTGCAGTCATCCAACCTGCCGAACCACCTCCAACTATAACAACTGATCTCATCATATCCTCCAAAACTCAAAAACTTATTTCTGAGCGTATTAAAAGCGCGCTTGTTCCAATTACCAGCAAGCCGAGTATACACAGACTACTGGTTTTTCACCTATGTTTTGTTTGATTGTATAGCAACTTCTCAATGCTTATGATTTTAGTCATAACAATTATAGATAACCGCAAATACTCATTACTTAACCGTACTTCCCAAACAAATGTAGACAAGGATATCGGTGCTTACATAGCTAAAAACTCTCTACAAAACAAAAAAACGATATTATCTGAATAATCTTCTGTAATTAATCTCGAAACAGTGCAGGAGCTATAGTAATATCTATAAAAATAATCAGGGATATTTGAATCTTTAATGAATTTTCAAGGCAGCTTCAATAAAATCGGCACTTTGGATGTGAGTCACTTTAAACATCTACTAGATCAGCTTTCACAGGAGCACTGGCTCGAGGATACCCAGCGTCAAAGAAGATATGAAGTTCATCGTCAAACCCAATCTATTGGGATAGTCTACGATTATGACTTCCGTCACGCTAACCCAACGATACAACCAAGCTTTAGGTTATTTGAACCTGCTCTTATGCCGGCGGTAAAGATGATTGCTGCGCACTTTGATGACACAGATGAAGGGGTCTCTTTGGCTCAGGAATATGGTCCCGGTTATTGTATTAGGGCAAACTTAGTTAGCCTCAATCCGGGCGGTAGAATAGAACCTCATCAAGACAAAAACTTTTCACTTACTCACTCTCATAGGATTCATATTCCACTGGTGACTAATCCATTGGTAAAATTTGATGTAGGTGGTGAAATAAGATATCTCATGGAGGGCGAGGTAATAGAGATAAATAACCGTCGAACTCATAGCGTTGTCAATGAGAGTAACTCCTCTCGAATTCATTTGATAATAGACTGGGTAATAGCCGGTCAACAGTGTTGTTGTGCTGCAAAAACTCACCCAAACGGTCCATGCAATCCAGAAGCTTGCTTGCAAACGGACCGCCTCAATATTCCCTGTAGCTGCTACGAGATTTAGGGTAACTCTGTGGATCCATTGTACTCAGCTAAACAACAATCTGCAGCATTGCTGAGCCGAGCATCCAGGCATCAGATAGATGCTGCCCTAAAGAGCCCTATAATTATTTTATCAGCACCGAGGTCTGGAAGTACTTTGCTTTTTGAGTATCTTACTCGCTTGCAAGGGACTAGCTGGATTGGAGGCGAGAGCCATCAAGTTTTTCGTCATTTCCCGCAACTTAGGGTAGAGAGTGCAGCAATGAATTCGGCTAGCCTCAATGAAAGACATGCGGACCCAAAATGCAGGCAACTATTTAGAGATAACATGGCCTATCTATTGCGTGATCATCAGGGACAGAGCTTTATCGAAAATCCAGAGCTATTTCTCAACAGAACCACACAATTTATTGAAAAAACCCCCCGCAATGCTTTAAATATTCCCTTTTTAAACAAAGTCTTCCCAGATGCTCGTTTTATATTTTTGCATCGGAAACCTCAATCTAATATCGCCAGCATTATAGAAGCCTGGACTCTGGGGTTGCAGACAGGCCGATTTATGACGTTTCCGAAACTACCTGAATGGGATCGGCAAGGTTGGTGCTTCCTTCTACCCCCTGGATGGCGAGATTTGATTGGAGGATCCTTGGCTGAAATCGCGTCGTTCCAATGGCGATTAAGTAATCAAACAATTGTAGACAACCTCAGACAGCTCCCTCGAGAAAGATATAGTATTGTGAGCTACGAGGAAGCTCTTACCACTCCTCAAGCGACTTTAAATAAGCTTATTGACTTTATAGGCATCAAAAATAGTATTTCTCACAAAAATTTTGCCTCAGAACTTTCAACGACAGCAATAACGAAACCGCATCATCGCAAATGGGAAAAACACCAATCAGACATCGAGCCTCTCTTAACGACACTAAGCACCACTCTAAGTTCAATTGAACTACTAACTACATTCAAGAAGTCAACAAATTAGTGGGCCTAGATAAAGCTAAGAAGCCAAGCTTTTCTCTCTAAGTTTGCCCAGCATGTCTCGAGTTTGGGCCGCTTCTTCAAACTCAAGATTGCGCGCATGCTGATACATTTTATCTTCTAAACGTTTAATTTCTTTGGCGATATTTTTAATTGGTTCAGCGCCA
>DGOV01000091.1:0-867 GCA_002390205.1 Proteobacteria bacterium UBA4457
GCCGGTGGAGTACTACCAGGTAATTTACAGGGATGATCACAAAAGTGGAATGTTTAGCTAGGTAACATGCAGACAACACCCGGCTTCCCGGGTCGTGTAAGTGTTTGATTTTAAAGGATTTATAGAGTTGGCGGAGCGGACGGTATCCTAAGTCGATTATTTTTATTAGCATTTAGGCCTAATTGACCACCATTTAGACCACCATTACTAATTAGTCGATTCATTATTTCCATCCCAAGGCTTCTTGAGCCAACCAATATATTTAGCAGTCATTCGGCCTTACCCTTACTCATATGGTTGCATCTTTGGCCGCAGCTCTATATAATTTAAAAGAATATAAAAATAAAAATATTAGTTAATTTGAAATAAGCCCAGAGAACAGGGGAGGGTCTGTCTCCAAGTAGTTTTAGGACTACGGTTAGTGATTGGAAACAGGCTCTTAGGCTGGGATTGATATAAAAAAGCAATCAGCAAGAGCGGAGGCATAAACATAAACTAAAAGGAGTCTCTTGCATGACCCTGGAAAACCTTAACGTATCTCTTCTCTGCGAAGAATTTTCTGTTAGTCGAACAACAATTTATCGCTGGCGTACAGCAGGTAAGATCCCAGAGCCAGATTTCGTTATTGGCGATAAGGCTTACTGGAACCGCTCTAACCTCTATACATACCTTCAGAATAACCAATCACACTAAACCCTGTTCAGTGGGCTCGGTGTTTGTGTTGTATTTTATTCGTTGGGCCAACTGCAATAGGTTTCCAAACTAGGAGACCTCCATGAATGACTTTCGAAAGTCGGAACCGGGTTTAGAATCTTCGGTTAATCTCGAGAACCAGAAAGCCAACCTCAAAAACCCGATTCTCAAAGC
>DGOV01000091.1:928-2639 GCA_002390205.1 Proteobacteria bacterium UBA4457
GATAAAAGCCACGTTGAGCCGGGATTTAGGACAACTATTGCAGAATGCGAGGTATTTGATTGCCCACTCCATTCTTTCCGCCCATACACCACTAAAACGGCCCATGAATCGACTCAGGGCGATGTTAGAGGGGTGAACAAGCATGTTTCGTAAGGCTCACAGCGTTGCGGAAATAAATGAGGTTCTAGAGCAATTGCCTAGTGAAGACCTGACCACGTGCTTAAAGGTCGGCTCGATCCTCAAGTCTGAACTTGGGCTTGAAGGTTATGATCTGTTTTATGAGTTCTGTGAAAAAGCTCATAACTTTGACGATGCTTGGGTTAAGTCTGCTTGGAAAAGTTGTAGGCCGGATAAAGGTCTAGGGTATCTCTATTGGCTGGTTAAAAACCGATGAGAGTCCAGGGGCTTGAGTTTAATAGTTATACGACGGGCTCATATCAAGGAGGTAAGTACCCAGGCCTGACCTTGCAGTTTTCTAGTGCTGCTGGAGATTACCACGCGATTTTCAATGTAATACTTCAATACCAGCGAAATAGTAAGGGTCACTCTCCGGGAGATGTGCTTCCTGGCAAGGAATTTAGATTCAAGCCAGACAGTGCCTTTGCAAAATTCTGGAAGAGAATAGAGCTCAAGCCTGCTAGAAGGGCTTCCGAATACCACAAGGTAATGAACAGGCTTAAGAGGTTAACTTTCGCCGCAGAGTTAGCGAATGTAAAAACAGGAAAGTTAAAGAATTCTTCCATCACAGCTCAACTGAAAGAGGCATCTGGGAGCACCTCAGAAATCATCAGTTTAGTGGCAAGTAAGGGGCAACTCTGTGGCAGTGTTGGGACAACTCTGGGACAACTTGGCGACAATTCTATTGGACAAGGTTTAGGGACAAAGATTTGGGACAAGGAAATCGAAGCAGGCCATATAAAATCTAGCTCTCAGGCTGATTCTAGTACGTGTGTTCAAGAGTGCGTGCAGAATTCAGTACGGGATGAAAACACTACGGTTAAAGTAATAAGGATAGAGTCTAAAGCTAATGAGGGTACAAGTTGCCCCAAAACGGCTGAACAGAGGATCGACGGGCTAAGCGACTACCAACGCCTCCAGATGCAAACTGTAGAGGATTGGTTGACCGATTATTCTAACGAAGATGTTGAGAGACCGGACGCCGCTTTAGCAAAGTCTACTCTCGTTCCTGATATGGAAAGTTTTCTTGAGCTCCGAGAAAGTATACCGGTGGATCATCTTCTTGAGGCTGCGGACGATCTAGAGATCCCTTTATCGGCTGAACAAGTTATCCAGATCGAGATTGGTGCTTCGGCGAGTGCTGCTTGGGAAGGGATGTCAGAAAGTAGATCGATACTAGAAGCTGTTTTTTTCACAGATGCTGAAATACTTCCGCCCGACGACGACTATGCTGACTGCCTCGAGCTTGGAATAGACATCGATCCTCAGGGTTATGAAGAGCAAGTTATTGAACATCAAAACTGCGCCCGCCGTCACCAAAAGTAGCTCTGGAAACGATTACAGAGCGTAAAGGCGACCTTTTAGTTGAACATCGTTGTCTGTGCCGCAGTTCAAAAAGGCTTTGAGTCATCTTCCTAGGCAGAAGTCAGGGTCGACAAGGTTGATGGGCGATAAGTTGAAGATTGGCAATCCTTATGAGGCACTGAGGTTAGGAGCTTAGGAAGGACGGGAACCTCTTTTCAAAAGTATTTAT
>DGOV01000127.1 GCA_002390205.1 Proteobacteria bacterium UBA4457
AATCCTTTCTATATCGATGCCTGTCTCGTACCCCATTCGCTCAAGCATATATAAAACATCTTCCGTTCCGACGTTGCCAGTCGCTTTTGGTGCAAATGGACAGCCACCCACTCCACCGCAACTGGCATCAAAGATACGTATGCCACTTTCTACTGCTGCAAAAATATTTGCGACGCCTGTATTTCTGGTATTGTGAAAATGCAGTCTTAGGGGCACGCTTCCCATAGAGTCTCTTATAGTATCGACGAGACGTTTCACATCGGAGGGGGCCGCTGCACCAATTGTGTCGGCAAGAGATATCTCATCTACACCGATATCTAGTAGCGACTTAACTAAGTCTAAGACTCTTAAGGGAGACACTTCGCCTTCAAAAGGGCAACCAAAACTTGCGCCAATGGTAACGCCAAAAAAGCGCTTTTCTGTTTGCGCTATTCTTGCCATATTCTTTGTACTTTCAAGCATTTCTAGCGCAGTCTTACCTTGATTTCGCTGACAAAAAGTGTCGGTGGTGACAATAACGCAATTAATTTCATCGACCATAGTTGCTAAAGCTCGACTCAACCCTTGCTCATTGAGGACCAACCCAATAAACCTCACACCTTTCTCACCAAAAGGTAGCTTAGCAATCAATTCATCCACGTCGGCCATCTGAGGCACTCGTTTAGGATTAACAAAGCTCGCGACCTCAATTCTTCGCAACCCTGCATCTATCAAGTTTGAAATGAACTGTAATTTTGTATCCGTCGTTAAAAGCTCGGCCTGGCTCTGCAAACCATCTCTTGGACCAACATCAACAATTTCTATTCTATTATCCATAGTCTTTAATCTTCGATTAATTTTAAAGTGGACTCATTTGAGTTCAACACATCCATTAAAACACAAAAAGTACAATGCCTAGAAAATGTTATGCTCTTATAATATTTGAATAGTTAATGATAGGTATCTCTGAATGGCTAATTACGACTACGACCTTTTTACCATCGGCGGAGGCTCCGGTGGTGTGAGAGCAGCTCGATTTGCTGCTAATCTTGGAGTGAAGGTAGCATTAGCAGAGGAGCGATACCTCGGTGGAACCTGCGTCAATGTCGGATGCATTCCTAAAAAACTATTTAGCTATGCTTCCCATTTTAGTGAAGAGTTCGCTGATGCGGAAGGATTTGGCTGGAAGCTTGAGAAGCCTAAATTCAATTGGCAAACACTCGTTGCTAACAAAGATCGTGAAATCAAACGCCTAAATGGAATTTATGAAAACCTATTGAAAAATTCTGACGTTACAATATTTAGCGAACATGCTGAAATAATTGACGAACATACTGTCGAAGTGGCAAATATTCGCTACACTGCCGAAAAAATACTGATTGCCACGGGTGGCTGGCCATATGTCCCAGACTTTCCAGGTTCTGAATATACGGTCACTTCAAACGAAGCTTTTTATCTAAAAGAACTGCCTGCAAATATTGTTATCGTGGGCGGTGGATATATCGCTGTTGAATTTGCGGGCATATTTAATGGCCTTGGATGTGAAACGCATCAAATCTATAGAGGCCCAATGTTTTTGCGCGGTTTTGACCTCGATGCGGCAAAGTTTTTAGCAGCGCAAATGGAGGGGAAGGGAATTGATTTAAGACTTAATAGTGAAGTGTCCTCTATAAAAAAAGCAGATGATGGCTACCAGGTTTTACTAGATTCAGGAGAACGAATTGACACTGACTTAGTCATGTATGCGACAGGTCGAACCCCCATGACTGATGGACTAGGTCTTGAGGCATGCGGGATCGCAGTGGATAGCAACAATGCTATTGTTGTCGATCGTAACTACCGCACAAATTGTAGCTCTATATACGCCATCGGCGACGTAACCAATAGAGTAAATCTTACCCCGGTAGCCCTTGCAGAAGGCATGGCTTTAGTCGCTCACTTATACCAAAAAGCTGAAAAACCAGTCAGCTATGAATATATCCCCTGCGCCGTGTTTAGTAACCCCAATCTTGCTTCTGTCGGGTATGACGAAGAATCTGCTCGCGAAAAATTTGGCGAGATTATCGTTTATCAATCGAGCTTCAGAGCACTAAAGCATACTTTGACTGATAATGATGAAAAGACATTCATGAAGTTGATTGTAAACCCCAAAAACGACAAAGTAATCGGCGCACATATGGTGGGGCCAGATGCTGGCGAGAGCATCCAAGGCATAGCGATTGCTCTCAAAGCAGGGGCTACCAAGAAAATTTTCGATCAGACTATTGGAATACACCCGACCTCTGGGGAAGAATGGGTTACTATGAGAGAGCCAACCATATAGCTATACAACTAAATCTCTAACTACAGGAGTCTAGTAGAATGAAATTATACCTCGCCACGTTAGCGCTTCTATTCCCGTTTTTAAGTATTGCAGAGGCAGATAGCACCTTAAAAGTAGGCGACCAAGCGCCGAATTTTAGTCTTCAAGGATCAGATGGAGAGGTACATACATTATCTGATTATCTCGGGACTACAGTAGTGATAGCTTGGTTCCCCAAAGCCTTCACAGGCGGCTGAACCGCGCAATGTAAATCACTCCGTGAGAGTGGAAACTTCCTCAAAGCTTTCCAGATGAAATACTTCATGGCAAGTACCGACGACATTGAGACTAATACTGATTTTGCAAAAAAAAACGGCGCCAGCTTTCCTATCCTAAGCGATCCTAAAGGTCTTACAGCGGAAATTTATGGCATAAAGAGCATTCTCGGCTTTGCAAAGCGCCGGACCATTTACATAAACCCAGAAGGCAAAATCGCAAAAATTGATGCAGATGTTGGAGTATTATCTGCTGGGGCAGATATGGTTGTAAATTTAGAGAGCCTTGGTGTAAAGAAGATAAATTAATCTCGGGTAGATTAAACAATTGCGTCTAATCAGCCAGACGTCATTTTCAGACGGGCCAAGACCTCACCCCTCATTAATGTTCTCGCCGTCCTGTGGATTTTGGCGTTGGATACTTTTAGCTCATCGGAAACGGAAATACTAAGTTCCATCAGTCCAGCGGCATGAGCAATAGTTATGTTCTTATCAGTAGGCTTTGAAGCCAACAAATTTGGAATAGTGCCAGCTATACGAGCACCAGTCGCTAAGGCAATTGCGCCAGTTGCTGGGATAGCATGATGAGCTTTCCCCATGGAGAAAAAACGCGTACAAATATTCATGGCTTTTTGATTGGGTAGCTGACCAGATGCGCTGGTATAACTTATAGGCTTCGTTACGATAGCTATTTTAGGGGTTGCCAGTCGCAAAGTGGCTTCCGAGAGTGATGAAATTAACCCTGCGTGCATCGCAGCACTAGCGCGTACCTTCTCAATCAATACCAAAGTTTGTGGCTTTTGATTTAACTCAGTCGGTGTCTCATTTCCACTCAATCCAAACGTATCCGCCTCAACAAAAATCGTCGGATTTCCAGAAGCAATAATACTTACTTGGATAGAACCAAGATCAGGAACGTCTATATAATCTATAGGATTTCGAGTAGGTAATACATGCGTAAAACTCCTGGGCACTGGGGTTTCAAATGTCACCGAAATAGGAGCTCCGGACCCAGGTACTCCTGAAATAACATAATCACCATATTGAAGTGGAGAACCTTGTTCATCAGTAGGTACTTCAACTAGCAGCCGTTGTTGTAAATTTTGCTGCCAAACTGACACTATAACTTTTTGAGGGTGAGTTTCTACTAATTTTTCTTCCAAAGCATACAGCCCTACGGCCGCAGCAAGATTGCCGCAATTCCCTGAATAATCAACCACCCCATCTCTTATCGACACATGCGCAAAACGGTAGTTAACATCGCAATCAACGCGTTCAGAAATAGACACAATCGCTGCTTTACTTGTACTTGATGTGGCGCCCCCTAACCCATCCATCTGGGTCCCAAAGGTGTCAGGACTACCCAGTGCTGAAAGTATAATTTCATCCTGTAATACTCTAGCTGACGGCAGATCGTTTTCTAGAAAGAAAACACCTTTACTCGTCCCTCCCCGCATCCAACATGCTCGAAATGGCACGGTCTCAATTGTTGGGGTATGCATCTCCATATCTACCTTTCCACTAAACTGTTATTGGTTTTTTTATAGAATCATCGTCTTGCATCTTGCGCGCAAGGAACACAAATCGACCAGTCAGCAAAATTGCTCCCGTGCATAAAGATAGTGAAAGTCCTACCCACACTCCAGTTGCACCATACCCCAAGGACATCCCTAGAACATACGCTAGGACAAAACCAAATCCCCAATAATTTACGGCATTTAACATCAATGGAACACGAGTATCCTTTAAGCCTCGTAAAACAAAAGCTGCCGCAACTTGGATGCCATCGCCAAATTGTAACAAAGCGGCTAACCGGAACAAATGTGTTGATAAAGCAATTACAGAGGCATCGCTGGTATAAAGTTGCGCTATCACTGGAGCGTAGAAAAAAGTTGTTGCTGACGCTACCGTTGAGACTAAGGCACAGGTTATAAGACCAGTGTATCCAATACGAATAGCCGACTGCGTATCTCCTCGGCCAATTTCTTGACCAACACACACGGTTAAAGCCATGGCAAGACCCAAAGGCACCATGAACACCAAACCTGAATAACTCAATACCACCTGATGGGCAGCCACGGCGACTGTCCCCAACGCGGCCATCAGTAAAGCGACAGTAGTAAATAAACCGGACTGCAAAAAAAGTGACAGCCCGATAGGCATACCTAAAGAAACTAACCGACGTAAGACCGGCCAATCTATCCAAGAACTCAATTTAAAAATTTTGAAACTGCGGTAGTATTGAGAGGTAAGAGAGTACGTCACTAGCATGGCGAACATGATCCAGAAGCTAATGGAATTACCTAAGCCGCAGCCAGCGACACCCATGGGTTCGATCCCGAGCTTCCCAAACATTAGGACATAGTTCAAAGCAACATTTACTGGCAGCATGGTACACATGACAACCATTATTGGAATTGTCCGCCCCACTCCTTCACTCATTTGCTTAAACGTATGATAGCCATAAGCCGCAAATACACCCCAGCTCAGCGCACAGAGATATTCTTGCGCTAGGGCGCTTACCTCGGAGTCTATGCCTAGATGAAGAAGGAAAGGCTCAAAAGACCGCATGGCAAAAAAAACAACCAACGACAAGCCTAGACCCACAACCAAACTCTGTCGGGTCTCATGCCCTATTTCCTCCAGCCTCCCCGCCCCATAATGCTGCGCTACCGTCGGTCCTAACGCCATAATCACTCCCAGTCCCAACAGGAATAAGGCAATCCATATGCCACTTCCAATAGCAACCGCGGCAAGCTGACTGGTACCAAGTTCAGAAGCCATCCTCGTATCGGCTACATTGATAGCAATACTTGAGAGGTTGTTAGCGACTAAAGGTAGGCCGATAGCCATGATCTTACGCAAGTCTTGCCCTACATAAGCCCCCGTTAATTTATACACATCAGTCCCTTTTTCAAATAGAAAAGCCGAGACGCGATTTACATCGGATGATGAAAGCCTCCAACCCACAATGAATCAAAGGGACATCCCTATCTTTGGAACAGCATTTAGTAGCGCTCGAGTATAAACATGTTGAGGACGATGTAAGACATCATCGACGCTTCCGTACTCCACGATTTTCCCTTGGTGCATTACAGCTACTTGGTGTGCCAAATATGCTACAACCCCAATATTATGGGTGACAAACAGATAAGTCAGCCCTAGCTCCTCTTGTAAGTCTCTTAACAAATGTAATATCTGAGATTGCACAGAAACATCTAAGGCGCTGGTAGGCTCATCGCAAATTAATACTTTTGGCTCGACCGCAAGCGCCCGTGCAATACATATTCTCTGACGCTGTCCGCCCGAAAACTCATGGGGATATCTTAATGCATACGATGGATCCAACCCTACCTGTAACAGGAGGCGCCTTACTCTATCATCGCGCTCGCTTTTATCAATTCCAATGTTTTGGGCAATCATTCCTTCTTTAATAATTGCTCCTACCAGCATTCTAGGGTTCATAGAAGAGTACGGATCTTGAAAAACCATTTGGAGGTCTCCTCTATACCTACGAAGTTGACGGCCACTAATATCGCATAGGTTGTCACCTCGGTAATACACGGAACCGTGTGACGGCTTTATTAGCTGCAATATCGCTTTCGCCATAGTGGTTTTTCCAGAACCCGACTCTCCAACTAAAGCCAAAGTCCGTCCTTCCTGCAGTTCCAAGTCTACGTTATTCACAGCCACCATCGCGTTACTACGCCGAGAGAAAAGCGAGGTTTTCCCTAGGAAAGAGACACTTAAGTTTTTCACATTTAGTGCTTTTTCCGCAGCAGGGTGATCAGCACTGGGGTTCTCACTAAGTCGTTTCTCCCAACTTGGAATTGAGTCGAAAAGCTTCTGCGTGTATTCATGGGAGGGCGTCCTATAGAAATCTTCTCGATCCGCAGCCTCAATTATCTTACCTTCTTTCATAACTATGATTCGATCTGCCACCTGATATGCAACGGCTAAATCATGAGTAATAAAAACCATTCCCATATTTCTATTAGTCTGAATAGTTTTCATCAAAGACAACACTTGAGCTTGAATAGTGACGTCTAAAGCTGTCGTAGGTTCATCAGCTATCAATAATTCAGGATCTCCGGCCAACGCGATCGCAATCATTACCCTCTGTTTCATCCCTCCAGAAAACTCATGAGGGTATTGATGACATCGGTGTTTTGGATTACTAATGCCGACAAGAACCAACAACTCCTCTATTCTTTCAAGCAGAGCTTTTCCATACAATCCATGGTGTCTTTTTAGCGACTCTCCTATCTGAGAGCCTATCGTCATGACTGGGTTCAAAGAAGATTGAGGCTCTTGAAAAACCATTCCAATACCTGCACCACGGATGTTCCGCATCGCTTTTTCCGACAAACCTAATAGATCACTTCCAGCAAACTCTATCGACCCACTCTCAATAAGCGCAGTACTTGGAAGCAACCGTGAGATAGACAACGCTGAGATAGATTTACCACTACCGGATTCCCCAACCAGAACGACTGTCTCGCCTTTGGCAACGGTTAACTCAAACCCATCAAGCGCCAGAAAGCTCCCGTCGCCTTGGCCGAAACGTACTGATAGATTTTTAACATCAAGTAATGGCTTAAGCATATCCTCTCTCGATCTTCATACAACATTATTTCCAATAATTATCTAGTAAGTCATTCACTCTAGTTGAGCTCACGAAGACGCGGATCAAAAGCATCCCTGACAGCATCTGCAAATATATTCGCGGCTAAAACAAGGACAAACATAAAGATAAATGCTGCAAAAAGAGACCACCATACTACCGGTTCACGAGCTAATTCCAGTCTCGCCCCATTGATCATATTACCCCAAGATTCCATACTAGGATCAACGCCAATATTTAGGTATGACAAAGCGGCTTCGGCTAATACTAGTCCACTGAAATCCAGTACTATTGATATAGTTACGATATGCATAACATTAGGGACTACATGTTTCCAAATAGTGGTCCAAGGTACTGCGCCAAATGCTCGAGATGCATCTATATAAGCGGATTCCCTAAGTTTCAGTGTTTCTGCTCTTAAATAACGACACAAGCCAGTCCAAGTAGTCACCCCCAATATAAGACATAAACACAGTAACCTGAGATCGGCTCGGGCGGTTACGCTAACAAACATCTCCGAATGATTAGCTAAATAAACGTCCAACATCAAAGCAGACGCAGCTATTAGAAGCACACTCGGGATTGACGACAGAGTGGTATACATATACTGGATAGAATCATCAACCCAACCTCCGAAGTAACCCGCAGACACGCCAAATATAACTGCAAACGGCAACATCACCAACGTAGTTAAAGTACCGATAATGAGCCCAGTGCGGGCACTTTTAAGAGACTGATACAAGATATCATTACCGACTTGATCAGTTCCGAGAACATGATAGTGAGGGCACAACTGCAGTCCTATCCCAACCAAGACAAAAATTATCCCAAATGATAGAAAAAAAGTCCGCCAAGACAGCGAAGATTGGCCCCGAATGATTTTCTTAACAATTCCTCGAATGGCTAGTTTCTGTATTCTAGACATCATAAATATGATGATGGCACAGAAAAAAATCCACCCGATTAATCCTTTTCCGACACCGACTACACTTCGATTTAGAATATCGTCTAATCGAGATGCGGGTTCCGACAGATGAGAGCCCGCATGCTTTAGTCGTGGATACTCGCGCACCATATAGCCATCTTCGTCTACCAAAGTTTCCTTCGCAAAAGCGTAGATAGAAAATGGAGCTGAGTAAGTCTTTTCGGTTCCGGCAATAATAGAGCCTAACACAAGATCTAGAACACTCGTTATCCTCGTACTATGTTGAACATCGTTGCCGGAAGATGATTCTATCGTGGGATGAAAATGAACAGAATCCAGAATCGCTATCAGAAAATAGAAACTTAATACGACGACAGCACACATTGAAAATGGTCTCGACACAACCTGCTTCCAAGGACGAAACAAATGTTCATGCCTCAATGCGTAAATTCCATATACCAGCAAAATGGCTATCAGCAGGAAGAGCAAAATATCAGTAGTTAAAAAAACGAAAGACATTATTTTCTATCTCAGACTAATTCTAGGGTCAACAAAAGTGTAAGAAATGTCCGTCAGGACAAGCCCTAGAATATAAAGCGCCGAACCCAGGAACACCATTGCGCGCACAATCGAAAAATCCTGAGATTGGATCGCTTCTATCGTATAACTACCTAACCCAGGAATACCGAAGAAGGCCTCTGTTATTAAACTTCCTAAGAAAAGAGAGGGTAAAAGCGCTACTACTCCAGTCAAAATCGGTATCATGCCGTTGCGAAGCACATGTACGTAGAAAACTACTTTTTCAGAAAGACCTTTAGACCGTGCTGTCCGAACATAGTCTTGATTAACCTCTTCAAGGAAAATCGTTCGGTACCACCGTGTTCCGCTTCCCAAGCCACCTACTACTCCAACGACAACAGGGAGGATCAAAAACTTTATAGCTAAAAAACCGTCATCGAATCCGGAGATAGGTACGATTTTTAGTAGCTTACTAAACAAATATTGCCCACCGATGATATAGAACAATCCTGAAACAGACATCATACACACGCACATAATCACAGCGAAAGTATCTAAATACGTCGCACGAAAAAAAGCGACTGCAAGCGCTAGACTAATCGTCAAAAACAACCCTAAGATAAGAATTGGCAAGGTAATCATTAGACTAGGCCACATCCTTTGCGATATGTCATAACCAATATCACGCCCACTATCAGATTGACCAAAGTCAAACACGAATAACTTAACCGTCTTAGTGTAGAAAATGGTATCCAAGAGCTTACCTCTGCCTTGTTTTTCTGAGTTGTAAAACAATGGTCGATCATAACCACGCTCGCCTTTCCATTTCTCGATAGCATCAGTAGTTACATATTTATTTCCTAGATGAATACGCGCCATATCATCGGGCGAATTGACAACAAAAAACAAAAAAAACGTGATGATGTTAACGCCTAATAGGATTGGAAACGCATATAATAAACGACGTAATAAATAATCACTCATCGCACACGCGCCTTCTCTCTAGCGTGGTATACAAACCAAGCAGGTAAAGCCATGAGTATTAGAAAGAAAAGGCCGACAAGGCCTGGCCAAATAATAGGGTCATTCCATTCTCTTCTTTTCTCCATTCTCTGGTAAGGGTCTATAGTTTTATACTTGAGAGTATTCCTGGCCATAAGATTAGGATCAGCATTCCCATACCAACCATGCTTCAGAACATAGCTGGTCGGATGGAACCCCCATATCCACGGAGCATCGCGTCTCAGAATTTCAACCATTTCATTAATTAGCTTTTCCCGAGCAAGAGAGTCTGGCATTGAACGGATCTGCAAGAATAGACTATCAAAATCTGAATTTTGATAGTTAACTGCATTTTCTCCTTGAGACGTAATCTTCGCATTTGCCCCATAAAGCAGGAATAGGAAATTTTCAGGATCTGGGTAGTCTGCATTCCAACCCCATGAAAAAATTTGCGCACTTCCCGTGCGCACCTTCTCTTGGAATCGATTGTAATCTGTCGCACGAACTACTAATTCTATACCTAGCTTTTCAAACTGTTTCCTATACCAGTTTAGCATCGCTTTACTTCCAGGTCCGGACGATACCGTATCAAAAAAAAGAGTTAAAGGTTCGCCAGTAGAGGAATCAATTCCATCTTGGTAGCCCGCCTGAACTAGCAGTTCTTGAGCTTCAGCTACCGATTTTCTAGACGGCTTGCCTTCAATCCAATCATAAACATAGTTGTTTATTCCTTCCTTGCCACCTAAATATCCAAAAATACCCGGGGGAAGAGGCCCTTGTGCAGCCTGTCCTCGCCCATTGGCAAAAATAGAAATTAATTCTTCATAATCAACGACTATAGATATAGCTCTTCTCAGTAAGCGAGATCGCTTAGAATCGCCGCCTAAAATAGGATCCACCATATTAAAGCCTAAATATGAAATAGAGCTTTTAGTGGACGTTAGGAGTTCAACTCCTTTTTTGCTCATATCATCAGTCAAGTGGGGCTCACCCGCAGAACTGAAGCTTATCGTTTGATCAAAACTCTCGGCAACCACACCAGACGAGTCATAGTAGCCTTGGATAAACTTAGTCCAAGCCGGAATAGATTCTTTTTCTAAGCTAAAATATGCCTTGTCTATAAATGGCATAATACTACCTGCCTGTGCATTCTTGTTTTCTTTAGCTCGTGAGTCCTCAGGAAAAACCTCCCCCCTAAAGTTTGGGTTACGCTCTAACACCATGCGTCGATTAGGATTGTTTTCCGTTAGCATATACGGACCAGTTCCCACAGGATACCAATCAAGGGAAAGGTTTCTCTCCTGCATGCCAGGCTGATTGTAAAAAGCATCAGCCTCCCATGGAACCGGCGCAAAAAATGACATCGCCAGCCAGTAAACAAACTGAGGATATTTCCTCGTTAGTCTTATCTCGTAGGTGTAACGATCAATGACTTTAGCGCCTTCGAAACTAGTCTGGCGCAAAGCCAGTGGCTGATCCAACAGGTTCTGCGCTTCGAGCCTTTCGCCAAACGGCGCAAAGTCTTTAATATATCTCGCCATGAAGCCAGCAATTGGGGAGTGCTTAGAAGGTAGCATAAGCCGTTTTATTTGATAGACATAATCCTCTGCAATCAGTTCTCTCGATCCTGAAAGTTCAAAGTCACTCAATACCGAGACCCTATCTAAGTCGAGCCTACTAAGCCCATGGTAGGCATATTGACCATCTTTATCCTTCGCAAGAGATGGGTGAGGCTGAAACTGAATACCTTTCTTAACGTTAATGCGGTAAACCACTTCCGCGATTTCAGAATCAGTAGCATCAGTCCCGACAACTTCTCCGTTTGCATTCAGATAAAGTGGCTCCGGCATTCGCTCGGCAGTCAATGGAACTAAGCTATATGGCCTATCAAAAAAATGGTACTGTACGACAGGTTCATATATTTGAGCGGTAAATATGGCCTCGCCCTCGCTGTAAGATGACACAGGGTCGAGATGTTTAGGGCGCTCTGAGAATGAGCTATAGTAGGTATTAGAGGTGCTATCCTTGGAAGGATATGGATTGTTCCAAGGGTTTTCGCCGCAAGCCGAAAGAATCATGAGTAGACACCCTAAATAGCGCCAACGGAAATTTAATGTCATAGAAAACCTTACAATGTAGTTTATAAAATGAACATAAACTGAGATTATAATGCGGACAGGTATCAGGTACACGTCGAAAGATTAGAATAAACCAAAAAACAACGTGGTGAGTACATAATGGGAATACTAAACGGTAAACGAGCTCTAATAGTAGGGATAGCTAGTAATAAGTCAATAGCATGGGGAATAGCGCAAGCAATGGCTCGCGAGGGAGCAGAAGTTGCTCTAACCTACCAAAATGACCGACTGAAACCTCGAGTCGAAGATTTTGCTAAACAGCTCGGTTCCGACGTTACGGTCCAGTGCGATGTCGCGAGCGATGCTGAAATTCAAAACGTGGCAAATTATGTTGAAAGCCGCTGGGGCTACCTAGATATTATGGTACATTCGCTGGCTTATGCGCCGAGAGAAGAACTACAGGGCAACTATCTAGACAGCGTTACTAGGGAAGGATTCTCAATAGCCCATGAAATAAGCTCATACAGTTTTGCAGCTCTCGGACAGGTATTGCGGCCTCTAATGAAGGGTCGGAACAGTTCAATGCTAACACTTAGTTACTTGGGTGCCGTCAGAACAATGCCCAGTTACAACGTAATGGGTCTCGCAAAAGCAAGTTTGGAGGCAAATGTTAGATATATGGC
>DGOV01000051.1 GCA_002390205.1 Proteobacteria bacterium UBA4457
GATTCCGGCCCCGGGCACCATGTAAATCAATAAGTTACAGTTATTTCTTTAAGTGGTGGAAATAATTTTCCCGTTTTTGAAGCGTTTTTGAAGCAAAAAGTCCATTGCTAACCACAATTGCGCCTAGAGGTCATAATGGGAAGACTCGTCCGAAGCAGCGATTTGCTTACTAACATCCCCGTTGCTATACAAGGGTCACATTCAATAGCTTTCAGGGTGGGGTATCAAAGACCTGCCTACAGTTCTACTTAAACACTTAAGCTGGATGGACTGCGAAGAGCTTCATAGAGCTATCTAAGGCAGAAGTACCAATAAATACGCACTGGACGGTTAATGTAGTCGATACCTCCATATGCCGGAATTGTGGTCTTCCCAATTTCGCCAATAATGGAACCATCCTGACTTATCGGGGTGTAACCCCGGGGGTGGGGAGCGGATATGGCCGTTTTGAGGTTTTAGGGGGTGAGTCTGAGCCTGCTTGACACGCAGGGTTATAATAATCTGATTCCATTCTTAAAAAGGGAGCAAGAAGATGCAGATCAAAAAGTTATTGGATGATAGGCCTGTGCTGAAAGGTGACCGACTCTTCGATAGCAAAGGAGAGCCTTTCGAGTTTGTAGAAGTTTCAGGTGAGCAGGTAACGATCGTCGGAGGCACCCATAAGACGATGAGAAAGCCCTCTGCTGAACTGGGATGTTATCTAATCGATCAGAATAAGACCGACAAAGAGATCGCTAAAGAGCGCCTGAGAAGCTTCTGGGAAGACTAAGAAGTGACGAATTAATTTGGGGGTACTTTTGGGGATATCTGAGAATAATTAAACAATAAATATATTATATATCAACGGTTTAAAATTACTTTTCAAATCCCCTCGCCTCCACCAAATACTGTTCCGCGCAAGACCAATGAAGTCTGTGACACTTCGCCCACAAACCTACCACCAAACCGCGTAAAAAGAGCCCACTATTATGACAACCAAACAGCTTGAAAGGTTGAAGCTGGCATTAGTTTTACTGTTGAACAGACTCAGATCGAAGAAAGGCGAATCTATCCTCTCCAAAGAACTGCCTCTAGAAACAAGCAGGGCACTAACGACACACAACACAAATACTATCGCGACACGATCCATAAAGGGTATGTCTGGAAATAACAACCTCCCTAGCAAAGAGAAAATAGCTGAACCGATAGCGGCTGTAAGTGCACCATTGGCAGTCACTCCCGGAGACACTATACCAAGCAAAAAAATCGCCACTATCCCTGGCGTAAAGAAACCAGTGAATTCTTGGATATATTGAAATGCCTGATCAAAGTTACCAAGAAGTGGCTTCGCTACAGACATAGCAACAACCATCGCTATCACAGCGCTAATTCTGCCGATTAGGATTGGGTCACTTGCTTCTATCTTTCGGATTCTAGGAAGTACATCGACTGTAAATATTGTCGCAATTGAATTCGACATCGAGGAGAGCGATGACACTATTGCGGCCATTAGCGCAGCAAACACCAGACCTTTGATTCCTACAGGAAGAAATGACATCGCTGTNNGGGTAGGCCTGGTCTGGACTTTCAAGATTTGAATTCACAATGAAGACTAATATTCCAGGAAGCACGACAATTAGGGGCATAAGTATTTTGAGAAATGCAGCAAAAACTATCCCCTTTTGTGCTTCAGCAAGATTTTTTGCGGCAAGTGCACGTTGGATAATGTATTGATTGAACCCCCAATATGACAAGTTCATTATCCACATACCGCCTAGTAGAACGGAGATCCCAGGAAGGCTGGCGTAGTTGGGGTCGCCCTTAGATAGAATCATATCGAACTTTGACGGTACTTTACCCGCCAAATCTAACAACGCAGCCATTTCCTGACCTTCTCCACCAATCTCTTGTAAAAGAACAAAAACAACGAGTAATCCACCAAAAATCAACAGAACGACCTGAATGATGTCAGTGAATGCGACCACACGCAGGCCGCCATATACAGAATATATTAAAGAAAAAAATCCTAGCGCGAACATGCCAGCCACGAGATTAATACCCGTGATCGTTTCGATAGCTAGAGCCCCTAGCCATAAAACAGAGGTCAAATTAACGAAAACATAGACCCCAATCCAGAAAATGCTCATTGTCAATCGAACTCGATGATCATATCTTTGATCAAGAAACTGCGGCATCGTATAAATTTTTCGCTCAAGAAAAATCGGCAGGAGATATTTCCCGACAAGAAGTAAAGTAACTGCCGCCATCCATTCATAAGAGGCAATTGCCATACCAATAGCATAGCCAGATCCAGACATTCCTATTATTTGCTCGGCACTTATATTCGCAGCAATGAGCGATGCACCTATAGCCCACCACGGTAACGAGCTACCCGCTAAGAAATAGTTGTTCTCGGCAGATGAGTTCGCGTTTTCCTTATTCGAGAGCTTGTATGCAATTAGCAAAAGAGCTATTGCGTAAAAAATAACGATTGAGTAATCGAAGTTAGTCATATGCATTCGTCGTTAGGATAGAAATCAAACTGTTAATTACAGGCTATTTTTGTTGAGGCTGCGCCAGCTGTGTCTATGTTGACCGAGGAGAGAGTAACGTCTAGAGCGCCCGTGGTCGCAAGCAGAGCTGGCGTGTCAACTCTATCAGCTCTCAACCCATTTTCTACAAAGCAGCGTATGGGTATTGCCAGCTCCCTCACGGTCCCTAAGGGAAACGCGTTTAGAGCCTTGGTAATGGATACTGTCGCTGAACAAGGATAGACACAATCCATGCGCACGTTGACCTCTTCAGATGAATAGGAATTCACGACTATCATAAGTTTGAGCATACTCTCTTCCTCTAGCGCACCTGAGAGATCTTTGGGGGATTGGGCTTGCCAATACCATTGATTTAATTGAGTACCATCCCCGCTGAAAATAAGCCTTAGACTGTCTTCCTGCACCATAGTATCTGCGCGCCTTACTCTTAACTGCTCTCCTTTAGACCGTTGATCTCCGCGCTCATAGTGCTGTTTCCAGTCTGAAGGCTCTCCTAGAAAGTGCTCCCAATCTGGGTGAGTACGCGAGTTGAATATCATGACTGAAGCCAGAGTTCCGCTTTGCAGATTTGCTTTAGTTGGCTCTAGCTTGAGCTCAGGGAGCTTGGCTAGAGATGAACTGGCGAGGCTGAGTCCATACCCATAGGAAAAGAGATTATTCTCGACTGCTAGTTCGTTATCTCGTGCATTAAGAGTATCGTTGGGCCAGTCGTATGATAGCCGCCCAAGAAAATCAAACTGGACTTCTCCTTTAGCGTCCCGCAGCAAAAGATCAGCTACCCCCCCGCCTTCAGTGCCTGGCAGCCACGCGACGACAAACGCGGTACTGTTTTCAAGCACGGGGTTTATCCACATCGGCCGACCTGTCAGAAAGACTGTCGCTGTAGGAATATCCTGCTCTCTCAGCGTCATGAGTATTTTTCTAACGCGCTCTAAATCCGGTGCTTTTAAGTCTGAGACATCACCCAACCCCTCAGCATAGGGATCTTCGCCAAACACAATGATGGCCTTGTCTGGTCGGAGCTCAAACTCCCCCTGCTCAGACAGCTCTATCGTTCCGCCAGCGTTTTCTATCTGATTTTTGAGCGCGCTATAAATTGAGGAGCCTGTCGGAAAGTCGACGTTTGCGTTCCCAGTGCCTTGCCAGCTCAACGTCCACCCTCCTGAGGCCTTCCCTATGTCATCGGCGTCCCCGACCACTAAGACATGCTGCCTAGGGTCAAGAGGAAGAAGGTCCTGATCATTACGAAGTAAGACGAGTGATTGTCTGACAGCCTCTCTTGCAAGCTTCCTGTTAGCTGCTCTCATCGCTGTGATATCTGCTACGCTCGCTTGAGCACGAGTCGAGGGTTTTATCTGCTCAAACAACCCGAGTTTAAATTTCATTCTTAATATTCTAGTGACCGCATCGTCGATTCGAGACTCGGAGATAAGCCCAGCTTCAACTTGGGAGATCGTATTCTGCAAAAATTCTCGCCAAAGCTCGGGAACCATTATCATATCTACGCCGGCATTAATGGCCTGCGGGCAACTCGAATTTGTGCAGCCTTCGACCTGTCCAATTCCGTTCCAATCGCTCACGACAACCCCCTCAAATCCTAACTGATTTTTAAGGACGCGTGTCAGAAGTTCGTAACTGCCATGAATTTTTACCCCATTCCAACTGTTAAAACTCGCCATCACGGAGTAGACGCCTTCATCAATCGCTCTCAGATATCCAGCTCCGTGACCCTGTAAGAGAGACTCCAGAGACATTTCCGCATTCCCCTGATCTTCGCCTTGTTGAGTCCCTCCATCGCCAATGAAGTGTTTTGCTGTTGCCGCCAAGCCACTGCCTTGTATCGCCTTTATGATCTCGGGCGTGTAGGCTTCTATAAGAGTGATTTGATCACTGAAGCTCTCATAGGTTCTTCCCCATCGATCGTCTTTTGCGATAGCAATAGTCGGAGCAAAAATCCAATCTATCCCACTAGCTCTAACTTCGAGTGCGGTCGCTTTTGCTACATCGCCTACTAAGCTCGGATTTTGCGTCGCCCCTAAGCCGATGTTGTGTGGAAACAGTGTAGCCCCAAAAACATTGTTATGACCGTGAACCGCGTCGGTGCCCCAAATAAGTGGAATGCCGCTGCCATCGCTTTGACTATTTTTGGATGCCTCATAAAAGGCATCTGCTAGGTTTAGCCACTCACTCAATGGAGCATATTTATCTTTTTTAGGATAAGAACCGCCGCCATTCAAAATGCTGCCAATTGCATACTGCCTAACTTGCTCTGGAGTAATAAATTGAATCTCAGCCTGAACCATCTGGCCGACCTTCTGCTCGAGAGTCATTCTGCTCAGAAGCTCTTGCACTTGCTGCTCATTAGCTGCAATGCTCGGGTAGGCAATGACCGATAAAATGGCGGCTATAAGTCGTTTCATAGATAGTCGCAAATAAACAAGTGAGAAGAAGGATGCAAAAAATTTTCTGCACAGAAATAAAAATCTATAGCGGCGGCATATACCACCGCTAAGATTAAAAAAGTTAAAAGTTCGCGCGAACGCCGAACTTAAAGACAGGTCCGTGATCCTGCGCTAAGAATAGCATCTCGGGATAACGAACAAACAATCGTGTTTGCTCATCCGTGATATTTTGAGCATCAAGAAAAACGGTCATTCTGTCGCTATATCGGTACTGATACGAGATGTCTATCTGCTTTCTCTCTTCGACAAACACCGGCTGCTCATAATTTGCGAAACCTGAAGCCGTCTCGGCGCGATAGTTCAGCGCTAAACGAAGCGTATGTTGTGAATTTTCAAAGAATACCGACGCGTTACCAGAATCGCCAAATCCTGCCAACGTGAACTGCCGCCCAACTTCCGTTAAGTCTGGCTCAACGTTACCCCCATTGACTTTAGTGTAGTTAACTGTGAATCCGTAAGGAGTATCTTCGAAGAAATGCTGCCAGGCACCCTCAAAGCCACTCACCCGGCCACTCTCTAGGTTAATTGGTTGCGTGATATCGAAAAGAGCGAGAGGGTCAGCGCTAGAGCCTTGGATATTACTGTCACCACATACCCACCAGTGGCCCGCGGGACAGGCTGGATTCCATCCTCCATCTAAGAACGCCGCTCCGTTGAGAACATCAACGCCCGACTCGAGAGCCGAGGCAACCTGAAACATGTGATGCTGATCGATAGCCCAGCCCTGGGCCCATAGGAACTGCTGAGATACACAATCACCAGTACCTCCTTCTCCAGGAAAACCTGTTTGCGGCCGGCCCGCTGCCGCCCATTCTTGCACACATGCTTGAGCTTGCAGACCGCTTTCGCTGGACGCCGGATTTGTGAGCCCGTTAAATGGCTGATCATTGATCGTTTGGTTGCCTACGAAATCCTCAATTTCTTTACGAAAGTAATTTATAGCTACATAAGATCCCGCACCGTAATAATTTTCATATGCTAAGTCTAAATTAGTCGATCTGAGGGGGTTAATATCTGGGTTTCCGCCTGTAGCTGTAAGGTTGAAGAAATCTTGTGCTCCAATCGCAAGTTGCGATTCCAGATCGCCTAGATTTGGGCGAGCAATTGAGCGCCCCCAAGATGCGCGTAAAATCTGATTATCAGTTACCCCGAGGGACAGAGCTAGACTCGGCAGTACCATACTATTCGAGCCGAATCGAGATGCATCTGTCACGTCACCACGGACTCCGTAAAGGCCATCGATATTCCAATCGATTCGGTTCACAAGAGGATAAAGACTTGTTGATTCGGTTTCTACAGATTCATAGCGGAGGCCAGCCTGAACATTCAGCGGCATGGAACCAAAAGCTTCGGTGCTTAGATTGAACTGCAGGAACGCAGACTCTAAATCCTCAACAACTCGCTCATTAGAATCGATCCCCCCCGCTGTGCAGCAGCCAACTTGATCTGAATTATCAACTAGGTTTCCACCTAGGCCTTGAATTGCAGCGAATGCGCTAGCTGGATTGATGTCAAAATAGTAATTGGAGTCCGCTGGTGAACCGAACGAATTCATGAAGTCCACCAATGAAGTGCGCTCAAATAATCCGTCATCAAAGTCTGTAGCACCCCATCGGCCCTGTGCTGTTGGTGCGAAAGTGCCCTCGCGTCTGATTCGGTTAAAACGGTTTTTTGAGATCGAAATACCTGCGTCAACAGAAGTCAAAAAAGCAAATTCTGGTCTCCACTCTGCCTTTAGCTGGTATTGTGTGATTTGGTTTAACTGGTCGTCATCTTGAAGATTCAAATTTGTTAGGTACATATTTTGTGCACTGGAGTCTCGATCATACGCAAAAGTGTTGATGCCATTAGATCCCCCATTCGTGGATCGCACAGTAGTCATCACGTCACTAGTAGCGCCTATGCTATTATCGAAGATATTCCCACCAAGCGCAGCTTTTGAGTCGTGCGCATCTAACTCAACTGTTAGCGTGTCCGTAACGTCCCACGCTAAATTTATTCCACGGGAGTTATTACTACTTTTCAGACTACCCCAAGTGGCCGTGTGATCGTAAGAACGGTCTCCAACAGCTACGTCCGTATAGACCCCTCGTTGGTTAATCGTCGCTTCTTGAGTAGTCCAGCCGCCCAACCAGGATCCAAATAGCATTCCCTCGCTCTGAAACTCAACACCTGAATGAGTGTAATCAAGGGTGACAGTGAGATTGTCAGTCACGCGACCCTGCAAAGTTACCTGCAAATTCTTCCTTACCCTGTCGTTATCTTTTATTAGATAAGCTGAGGGTTCTTGGTAAAAAGTAGGCCCATCTTGTGAGCTCCGCTGATCGGTAATGCCCACTGCTAGAGGGTCAACACGCGAAAATCCTTCGCTAAGCGCCAAAACTTCGGGCACTATCCAATTAGATTCCCTGGTGCCCTGCTCTTGATTTGTTCTCTCTTGATAGACACCTGATACTGCGAATCCCCAGCGACCACGATTAGTTGCATATAGCATAGCGCCCTCGACTGGAAGCCCACCATCTTCGCTCGTCGTGTCTTCGACTCCAGCAATACTGAACGATCGCAAGGTTCCATCGATGTTGAGAGGTCGCGTAGTAACCATGTTCACTGTAGAACCAATACCTCCGGAGGGAAGGGCCAGATTCCCGGCTTTGAAGACTTCCACTGATGAGATGCCAGGGGACGCAATGTCGCCAAAATTAAATGAGCGTCCTCCACCGTACTGACCGGGCGCAGTTGGCATCTGGCGACCATTTAAGGTCACGAGGTTAAACTCTGGACCAAATCCTCGCACTGCTATTGATTGCCCCTCCACATTGCTTCGATCTATCGCGATGCCTGGAACACGTGCGAGTGACTCCGCTAAGTTACCATCAGGGAATCGGCCGAAGTCCTCGGCAGAAATAGCTTCCATTACCCCTGTGTTTCTTCGCTTAATGTCGATGGCATCTAGTGAGCTTTTCCGGATGAATGAGACCACTATCTCAGTAATCACCTGCTCAGATTCCTGCGCATGGAGCGGAGTTATTGGTAATAAGCTCGGGACAAGCATTATTGCTAGTAAGTTTTGGGGCGATGGAAATGCTCTGTCAGAATTACGATGGTGCTTTCTCAATGCTTCTCTCCGAATAGTATTCGCGCAACTAGTTAGATGCGATTTGTATTTATATTTGAATTTAAACTGATTTTGTAATTTCTTCAATCAATCGCGACTTTGTTATGAGGCTGAGTTTCTGCAAGTGCGCAGATCTTTCAGTATAACAAGCCCCGGCTCTCTGATACTTTTTAACCAATTTAGACTATACATGTTAGAATATATCATAATGAACCGCTATCACTTTACTAGAC
>DGOV01000054.1 GCA_002390205.1 Proteobacteria bacterium UBA4457
AATAAATTTGTCCACCCCCTGAACTACAGAATAGATATCATACATACCACCTGAGTTAGCACAGGATCCCATTGAAATAATCCATCTGGGCTCCAGCAGTTGCTCGTACAGTCTTTGCACAACAGGTGCCATCTTCAAAAAACAGGTACCGGATATAACCATAAGGTCTGCTTGTCGAGGGGTCGCTCTTATAACCTCAGAACCAAATCGGGCAATATCATGACGACTAGTGAAAGAGGTCGCCATCTCTACATAACAGCAAGACAAGCCAAAATTAAATGGCCAAAGTGAATGCGCTCTACCCCAGGCAATCAAATCTTCAAGTTTAGCGAACGCTACATTGCGCTTGACCTGCTCTTCAATAAAATCATCACTTTCACCTATCACATTGCCCTGTTCGGGGCGCGTTAAGCTCCAATCCATTACTCCACCTCAGCCAATTTTTGCGCCGATTCAAGTCCAACGCGAGTTTTATTTCCCCACTCAAGAGCCCCAGATCGCCATTCGTAAACAAGCACCAAACCGAGGATTGCAATAAACACCACCATTGCCAAATATCCCTGCCAACCTAGTTCAAAAAAAGCAATGGCCCAAGCAAAAATGAATACAGTTTCCAGATCAAAAATAACGAAAAATATAGCAACCAAATAGAACTCCACAGAGATCCTAATTTGAGAACCACCTACAGAAACGATACCGGACTCAAAAGGATCATTAGTTGCTGCCTCTCGGCGACGCTGACCAAGGAGCCATGACAGCACAAGCATGGTGACTACCAACATAATCACCATGAAAAAATAAATGGCGAGAGGCCATATCTCATTCGCGTAGGAATTAGCCATTAGCAACCCTCCACAGAGAAGGGTTTAATATAAAAGTAAGTCTTGAAATGAGAAAAGTGAAAAATAAAAAAACTTCGATCATCAACTGTAGATGATCTAGTCGCCTGTGACAAAGATGATCTTTGTACAGATTCAATGGCATAAAACACCCCAAGGTTTTTGGGTTTCTTTCGCCTAATGTTACTTCGTTAGGGAAGGACCCTTTATTGTTATTAGGTGTAACTCAATAACCGTACCTAACATAGGGTTTTTCCGCAAGCATTCATTTGAATTTTATTCACTAATGGAGTGTTAATTATGTGGTTATAAATAATTTTAGGTTATATGTACAGCCAAAAGAAAAACTTAGACAGAAGTTATCCGTGGCTACCCTCCAAACTGAGTTAAGGTAATTCTGATAGCAAATAGTAAAACGCCATAAACTTAGACGCTTTACCATGTTTCTCCTGTGGGCAACAACTATATAGTCGGCGTTAGCGACGCCAAATGAGCCTCAATTCCAGCGGATGATGTTCGAGTGGCGTCTGCAGCAATAACATCACTGATAAGGGCTTCTCCCCGAAGTCCAAAGAGATACCTAAGGACTAGCAAGCCATCGGTCAAAGCATCTATTTGGCCATTGCCGTCAACGTCTGCTAGGTTGTTAAGAAGTTCTATTCGCGTCTCAATATCTTCTGAAGAGGTATACAACGCATCAGAGGCTAGGGTTCCTGTAATAAGTGCATCGCCATTTAGGCCAAACATACCTCTTAGCAACAAAAGACCATCGGTGAGAGCATCATATTGCCCGTTACCATCAAGATCTATCGATCCAGACGGGACTGTTCCATTGAGGAATTCATCTAACGCCAGAACGCCATCATTGTCCTGATCACTTGAAGCATCTGAAGGGTCGTTTGGATCAAGACCATACTGGCTCTCCCAAGCATCAGGCATGCCGTCTCCGTCTGTATCATACGCATACTCGCTATTATTAGGATAGACGTCTGAGTTATCCCCTACTCCGTCAGAATCACTATCCATAGTCTCCGTGGAATCTAGCGGAAAACGATCAAGATTATTAGCAACACCATCACCATCACTATCATTGGTCGGATCTAAGGGTAATGCATCATCGCTATCGCTCACGCCATCGCCATCATCATCCGTATCCGCGTTATTGCCAATACCATCCAAATCCGAATCTACGTATTCTGTTGGATCCAGTGGTAACGCATCTTCTTCATCAACAACTCCGTCGTTGTCATCGTCTTCATCAGCATTGTTACCAATACCATCTAAATCCGTATCTAGACTTTCAGATGAATCTAGGGGGAACATATCTAAGTCATCACTAACACCATCACCATCATCATCGGTATCCGCATTATCTCCCACACCATCTGAATCGGTATCTGTGGTCTCGGCAGGGTCCAGAGGGAAAGCATCAGTGTCATTAGGGACTCCATCATCATCTGTATCTAAAAGAATGGTGATGTCCACAATTGCGTTTTCACTATCCAAACGTCCATCGTTTACTTTAAAGCTAAAGCTATCAGAGGTCGCGTCAGGCACAGAGCTTGTATAGGTAACCATCTTGGGTAATTGGTCGCCAACCTGAATACTGGAAATACTTGAATCAATAATAGCTAACCCACTTGTCTCGGCAATATAGGCGGTATTATTATCGCTTGATAGAGCTACTCCACGGGAATTGTCAGTGCTGAAGGATCCCTTAGATTTAGGCTTTAACTTATCACTGACATCAATCACTTGAAGACTTGTGAAATCAGCTATGTATGCATACCTGCCGTCTGAGGATAAAGCTAGGCCCCAACTGTCACCCTCCGTATCAAAACTACTGAGTATTATCGGATTCGTCGAATCTGTAATGTCCGCAATCTGCAGTCCAAAGCTATCGTCAGTAATATAGGCCGTTGTATCATCACTGGATAATTTTACTGCAAGAGCACTACCAGGAGTATCGAGGGTACTTACCAGGACTGGGTATGCAGGCTTACTAATATCAATAATGTCTAAGCCGGAATCTCTCACCGCAACATAAGCCATACTCTCATCGGAGGATAAGGCAGTTTCATATGCCGTACCAGAGGTTTCTAGAGACCCCAATAAACTCGGGTTTTGAATATCACTAATGTCTATTATCTGCAATGAATTAGCATCTGCAACATAAGCGGTCAAACCATCATCTGACAAAGTAACCCCAAGAGAGAAACGCTCAGTACCAAATGTACTTAAAAGAGTCGGATTGGACGAATCACTCACATCAATAATCTGAAGGCCTTCTTCATCATCGGCTAAATAAACCGTACTACCATCAGAAGAGACTGCTAAGCTATATGCACGCCCATTGGTATCAAAAGTACTCAGTGTCACTGGATTTGAGGCATCACTAACATCGACAATCTGTAACCCAGCCTCATAATCCGCAAGGTAAGCTCTAGCACCATCTTGAGAAATAACCACATCTACACCGATACTATTATTAGGTACTGAGCCTAGCAAACTAGGATTAAACGCTACTGCAAAATTTCCTTTAGTAGGCTCAGAAGCAAGATAATAAGTGAGCTTGTCGTTCTCTGGATCTGTACCAGATAACGTAATGTCTGTTGGTATTTTTTCAACCAAAGTAATCTGTTGCGCAAGGGCCGAAGGCTTCACATTAGGATAGTCTCCTACATTAACTGCACCTTGACCTTGGCCACCAGAATTAAGCGTTTGGGTGACAACAATTTCTCCTGCCGTAGTCAGTAACAAAAAGTCAGCGCCGTTCCAGCCATCACCGTAAGAATCAAACATGGTTAAGGTATAGCGAGCATCTCTCAAACACATCATCCCACTAAAGGGTGCGATGCCTTCATACAAAACTGCACCTGCAGCATCTTCCAACTCCCAGGTTACCTCTTCCGGATAACTTCCGGAAGTAACATTCACAAAATAAGAAGTCGAGGAACAAGATAATATCCCGAAATTAACAGAATTAATAAGCGCTTGAACTTCATTTAATTGGTCTATATCAGCTCCGCTTGTTAGTAAACTAATAGCTGTCTGATAGGCCAAAAGGTTGTCAGCATTAATATTGACAAGCCCTATAATGGCATTCAAATCAGCAGTTGAGACTTCGCTAGCATCTCCCGAATCTGCGGCCACTAACAATTTATTAAGCGCGGCACTATTTCGATTGACCGCATCGCAATCCTCTATGGGAATTACGCTAGCTGACCCCACAGAAATAGACGCCCCGGGCCAGCCTGATTTTCCCTCGCAGTAACTTACAAGCTCTAGATTTCTATTGCCAAAAAAACTTTCACTCCCTAATGAAGGCCTGTCACCCAAAAAACTAGTAGCGATGAGATTGTTGTAACTAAACGCCCGCTCTCCAATTTCGGTGACACTATCAGAGATAGTGAGCGACCTAAGAGAATTAGAATGAAAAGCGTAACTACCAATGGAGGTGACACTGCTAGGAATAGTTACAGAGGTAATATCATTATCAGCAAAAGCACTATCCCCAATTGCAACAACCGAAGCAGCAAAATAGCCTATCATTTCTGGAATAACCAGATTAGAGGGACAGTCGTTAACACAACCAGTCAGAGTTAATCGTCCATCAGAGGTTTTTATGTACGTCCAGGTCCCATCATTAGTGATTGATGAGTCCAACCAAACATTAACATCAGCCACATTACTATCAAGAGCCCCATCGTTCACTTTGAAACTGAAATTATCTGTTGGTGCATCGTTCACCACAACTTGAGAAGTGTGAGTATAAATAAGAGTTTGTGGGATAGTGTCTCCAGCTGAGAATATGGTTGTCTCTACATCAATAATCTGCAGGCCATTATTACTATCAGCCAGAAAGGCTTCTGTCCCATCAGAAGACAATATAACGTCCAAGGCATTTGATTCTAAATCAGAGCTTAATCTAAAATTTCCTAGTGTTGGATATGAAGGGCTTTCTATATCAATAATCTGTAGTCCGGCCTCGCCAACTGCAACATAGAGGCTAGCTCCGTCAGCTGAGAGCACAAGACCTGACGCCGAGCCGCCTGTCCCTAGTACACCTAAAAGACGTGGTTCAAAGGAATAACTTACATCAACAACACCCACCCCTGAAGATCCAACAGCTAAATAAGCCGTATCTTCATCCGCCGACAGCGCTACTCCCTGAACTGATTGAGGTGTATTTAATGTGCCATACACATAAAGATTATTTGGATCACTGACATTAGCAATAGCTAATCCCGATGCACCATTAGCGACATAAGCTTTTGTACCGTTGCTTGATAGAACTAGGCTACGGGCCTGCCCACCTGTATCAAGGAAACCCCAAGAACTCAGGTTTTCGACACTAGTAACATCAATTATCTCTAGCCCAGGATTGCCATCTGCAACATAAGCCTTTGTGCCATCCGAGGACAGTACGACGTCGTAGGCATAACCACCTGTATCAAACGTTCCCATCAAAGATGGACTGCTTACATCACTAATATCGATAACATGGAGCCCAGAAGCACCATCGGCAACATAAGCATAATCCCCTCGCACCGATACTCCTAAAGCCTCTCCAGTTGTATCCATATAAGTTGGCACTCCAGGATTGGTAGGGTCTGAGATATCAATAATGGCAAGCCCAGAGAAAGAATCTGCTACATAAGCATAATTGCCATTAATCACAACCTTTCTTGCTCCCCCAATTGTAGAGACGCCCCCCAACAAACTAGGAGCTAAAACACTTAACTGCCCTTGGCTTGGAGTATCTACCAAAGAAAAATTTAGAGGTTGATTTTCAGGATCTATAGCCCCCAAAGAGACCTCGATAGCATTCTGCGGGGTTCCCTCAATTGCCTGTGCTAATGCGATTGGAGCCTTATTCACATAAGTGCCATCAGTACTAATTTCTAACGTAAAGTTATCCAGACTACCACCATCTCCAGAATAGATATCAGTAACAGTTAAAACCCAATCTCCTTGTGTGCTTTGATTGTTAAAAGTATCAAGATTGCCTTGTTGAGGCCTTATAATCCCTGAAACTACTGGACTAGACGAGGCACATACTAAATCTGGACCATCATCATCAAACACAACACTAACGTCAGGTATGGGGTACAGACCATCTATGTAGCAAGGCTCTTGCAATAAAGTAACCGTGGTTCCGGCAGGAGATGTAAGGGTAACGATAAGTTCCGCCACATACGTGTGGCTAACATCTAGACCAACATTAACATCAGTGATAACCAGATTGTCCGATATAGATATGCTCGAGGATACTGTAGTTGGCTCGCCAGAGCCTATCGCCACCGGCAAGTCTTCGGCTTGGAATAAATTAGGAGTAGTAAAACTAAATGATGTGCCTATGCCCGACACCCCGCAGCTATTCATGGGTAGCACGCGCCAATAGTATTCAGTCTCGCGAGTCAGTCCAGTGATCGTTGTAAAGTTTGCATCAACAGTAGAGCTTAAGAAAATCTCGCTGAAACTGTCGTCCGTAGCAACCTCAACTTTGTAGTTAACTGCATTATTCTGTTGTTGCCATTCTAACTTGGCGGTCAAACCGGTGAGCACACTTTCGTTGATTGGCGACGCCAAAATAACAGGCGTAAAGATCGAGCTATAGGTCGAAATATTAAATGTAACGGACTGAGTGCGAAGGTCTGATATTGCAGAAACTTCAACTGGGTATGTATTGGGTACAATATCATCTGTGGCTGAGAAAGTTACCTCAACTGCAGTGTTGTTCGCTGAAGCACTAAGCGGGGAAAATCCAACTGACATTCCAGATGGTGCATTTAAAGTTGAGAAAATAGCGGTATCAGAAAAAGACGAGGAAGTTTCATAGATCAATGATGCTGTGGTACTTTCATTATTGCAGACGGCATAGTCAAGATCATCATAGGTTAAAACAATGTCATCGCGGGTTATGCCAAAATCTCGAGCGTTTATTGCATAATAAACGTTATCAACTGCATCCACACGCACTCTTGCTGCAGATGTCACCACATCAGGCAGATCCACTGTATGACTGCCATCGTTATCAATGTTTTCAGCCAATGTATAGGGGTAGGTCAACCCTCCATCTACCGACAATCTTATATTCACTAACTCGGTAAGAATAGGTGCTACGTCTGTGCCAGCTAAATACCAAGTAATTGTTTGCTCTGAAGC
>DGOV01000018.1 GCA_002390205.1 Proteobacteria bacterium UBA4457
CTCAAACCTGAATCGGCGATCATCCATGAAAAAGATGGCACGAATGAAATATTTTCGATGACCTTCACCGGTGGAGATACAGAAGCAAGTCAAGCCGAAAATGCCGCTGAAGTAGAAAAAATATTCCAAAACGCACCTATAGTGGTCAAAGACAGATTTAAAACCCATCGCACTGGAGTCACGCCAATGGAGCCCAGGGCGATCTTGTGTGATTGGGATGATTCAGATGGCTTGCTCGCATACATTACGACACAACGGCCTCATATCGATAGATTAGCATTATCCGACATACTCGATATCTCTGCAGAAAAAGTCCAAGTCATCGCGCCTCGTGATCAAGGAGGCGGCTTCGGAGTCAAGGCACCCTTCTACAGAGAAAACATAATTATTGCTCACGCGGCACGCGACTTAAAACAGCCAGTGAGATGGGTTGAATCTCGATATGAAAGCTTGATGAATGTAGGGCAAGAAAGAGATCAAATTAATGACATGGAAATTGCTGCGGATCTAGAAGGTAATATGCTGGCACTGCGTAATTTTGGTCTCGCCGATAATGGCGTTGGAACAACAGGCGTATACTGGGGATTCGTCATGCCTTTCTTGGGCGCGATAGAGCTACCAAACGGATACAAATGGCCAAAGGCTGATATCCGTCTCAAAGTCGCAACTACCAACAAGGCTTGTTTAACACCCTCAAGAGCCTTTGGGCATTTCCCGACCCGTTTCGCAATTGAACGTTGTATCGATATGGTCGCCCACAAGATTGGGATGGAGCCCAGCACGTTTCGTAGAAGGAATTTAGTAGCTGACCTACCTTACACCAGCATAACAAACGAATACTTTGACAGTGGCGATTTCCTAAAAGTCTGGGATACACTAATGGAAAAAGCCAATCTTCCTGACTTCAGAGTCCAACAGAAAAATGCACTATCAGAAGGAAAATACATTGGGATAGGATTCGGGTGCGGAGTAGAACTGTCAGGAGTCGCTTCAGAGCTATTTGTGCCCATGGAAAATCAACCCGGATATGGGGCTGCGACTGTGCGGCTCGATCCCAGAGGCAAAGTCCAAGTCTTTGGTGGCGATGCGCCGGGAGGGCAGGGTCATGAAACAACGACCGCACAAGTCGTCGCTTCTGAATTCGGTATTTCTCCCGAAGATGTCATCATAACAACGGGGAATACAGGTAGTACTCCTTTTGGCTCTGGTTCGGTTGGAGCCCGCATGGGATCCTATTTCATCAGCGCGGTGGCTGAGGCCTGTAGAGAATTAAAAACTAAAATTGCTAAATTCTTAGCACATGACTTACAACTAGAAGCATCAGTTGAACATTTTGAATTCAAAAATGGAGAGGTTGTCTATTTAGGCGACGATTCCCAGCGTAGCTCTTTCATGTCTATTGTTGAACGTATCATCATGTTTCCGATCAATATGCCAGAGGGAGAAACCGGCGGATTAGACGCTACGACTTTTTTCGAGGCTGCCAAGCCTATGATTTGCTTTAACGCTGATTGTTGCGTGGTTGAAGTGTCTTTGGAAACCGGTGATTTCAAAATATTAAAGTGGATAACAGCCGAAGATGTAGGAAACGTAATAAATCCATTAATTGTTAACGGGCAAATGCACGGAGCTATTGTTCAGGGCATATCTAACACTGTGTTCGAAGAATTTGTTTACGACGAAAAAGGCCAACAATTGACTGCTGATTTTGAACATTACAAAATGGCTAATGCCGCAGATGTCCCCAACATTGATCTCAACTATGCCACCACGCCTTGTCCTCATACGCCTTTAGGCACTAGAGGTATTGGGGAAGGAAGACCTAGCTCTGTGCCAGGCGCGCTTACAAATGCGGTTTGTGATGCTCTAAAACCCTTTGGAATAGAGATCACCACTTTGCCACTTAGGCCAGATGCTATCTGGCAAAAAATACAAGATGCCACTCAGTAATTGGGTGTTAGGAGTAACCGTTGGAATTAAATGATGAAGTGCTTATTAAAGCTGAAAGAGAAAAGGTTTTCCTCGCGTTAAATGATCCAGATATTTTACAAAAAGCGATACCTGGATGCGAGCTGATTGAAAAGCTATCTGCGGATAAGTACAAGGCTACTATTGTATCAAAAATCGGTCCCTTGAAAATTCGTTTCAAAGGAGAAGCGACGATCTCAGAATCAAAGTTCCCTTCAAACTATAAAATTACTGGAGAAGGAAGAGGTGGTCCGGCCGGACACGCTAAAGTGGTCGCAAATGTAGTGTTGCGTGAAGAAGAGTCATCCACTCGTCTAGCCTACACTGTACACGCCGACATTGGCGGGAAGCTTGCTCAACTGGGAGGCCCTTTGGTGGAAAAGACGGCGCAAAAGCTATCGGCTAATTTTTTTGAGCATTTGAATAAGCTTTTGTCAGCAAACACCTCAATAAAAACAGAGGATGAAACTATCTCTTCGCCGGATAAAGCCCCGTCATACTGGGCCAAAGCTGCCGGCATTTCAGCTATCGTGGCAATAGGTATTCTGGCCTGGGCAATGCTTAAATAAAGACATATAACAGAGGGGAAATTCTTTGTGGTAAGATTACGGAACATCCAAAAAAAAGCTTCATGAAAAGATGAGTAGAGCGCCAGAGAGATTCCCTGAGAAACTCGTCGACAAGTTCGGGCGAACAGTAGATTACGTGCGGATATCTGTGACTGACAGATGCGATTTCCGTTGCGTTTATTGTATGGATGAGGAGATGGAGTTTCTCCCTCGAGACCGTATCCTGACTTTAGAGGAACTAGAGTTAGTCGGGAAAGCATTTGCAGAGTTGGGAGTAACAAAAATACGGCTTACTGGTGGGGAACCATTAGTACGAAAAGACGTCATCACGCTAATCGAAAATTTAGGAACAATACAAAGTCTAAAAGAGTTAGTAATAACCACAAACGGTTCACAATTAGTCAAATTAGCGTTGCCTTTAAAAAATGCTGGCGTGAAAAGAATCAATATCAGTTTAGATTCCCTAAATCCAAAAAAATTCAAAGAACTCACAAGAACCGGTGAACTCAAACAAGTCCTTGATGGAATCAAAGCTGCTAAAGCAGCTAATTTCGAAAAAATAAAAATCAATGCCGTGATTTTAAAAAATAGAAACGATGATGAAGTTAAAGCATTAGTTGATTTCTCCGCAGACAATGACCTTGATATATCCTTCATTGAAGAAATGCCTTTGGGTGTTATAGGAGAACATGATAGAGCCGAGGCATATTACTCTAGCGATAATATTAAAGCGGATTTGGAAAAGCATTACACATTGATCCCCACCCCAGAAACTACTGCGGGTCCGTCAAAGTATTTCCGCGTCGCAGAAACTGGCGCTCGTATTGGTTTTATTTCTCCCCACAGCCATAACTTCTGTGACGACTGTAATAGAGTCCGTCTAACGGCAGAAGGAAGATTGCTCTTATGTCTGGGGCAGGAACATTCGGTTGACCTCAGGGCTGTACTGAGAACCTACCCTGGCGATATCAATAAGCTGAAATCCGCAATCGTTGACTCTATGGATATAAAACCCAAAGGACATGACTTCGACCTAAGTGTGCAACCATTAATATTCCGTCATATGAGTCACACCGGCGGCTAAAAAGTAGAGCAGTGTGACAGCCTCGCCCTCGCCGAGCTGACTAACATTTCCCATAATTTTTATAGGCTAAAAGGTATTGTTCGACTCTAACTCAGCTCTAATCTCTGCTTTTTCGATGCTCCTAACAGGAGATAGAGAAGTTTGGTCAGCTATCGGTGTTTCATTTTCGGTTTCTCTACGTGCAATTCTCATTGCGTCACCTCCTGCTATTGCAATGGCTTTTCTTCTCGCATATAAAACTTTTCCTGGCAGAAGATTAGTTCTAACTATAACCAACACTTTAATGTCAGTTCCTGCAGTCGTTGTTGGCCTCACTGTTTATCTTGCTTTGTCTAAAAATGGCATAGCAGCCGACCTCAGATTACTCTATACCCAGCCAGCTATGATTATCGGCCAAGTTATTATTTGTTTCCCGCTGCTAGTTGCTATGGCCCACGCCACTTTTGTGGCAGGAGACAAACTTGCGTATGAAACTGCTCGTACCCTAGGTGCTAAACGCATCCCAGCGATGCTCACCGTCTTTCTCGAGTTGCGCTTTGGTTTGCTGGCCGCAGTAATTGCCGGATTCAGCAGGATAATTGCAGAAATTGGCTGCTCTATGATGGTCGGTGGCAATATTTTAGATCACACAAGAAATATCCCGACAGCAATAGCCTTAGAAACCAGCAAAGGAGAGTTTGCTATGGGAGTGGCATTGGGGATCGTTTTGCTGTCACTCACTATGCTACTGAACGTACTGCTAGCGATGTTTCAAGGTGATGGGCAATGAGCTTAGCTAATACGACACAGTCCCTCACAGCGAATAAGTTAACCTTTATACGCGATACTAGATTAATACTTGATTGCAAGAGTTTGACGGTACAGAAAGGCGAACTTGTTCTCCTAACCGGGCCAAACGGTTCTGGTAAAACGACCCTACTGAAAATATTGGCCGGACTGATAACAGCGGATACCGGTGAGTTCATACTAGGAGAGAAAAGCTTTACTAGCTTTGAAGCACCTAAGTACTTAATTGGGACATGTATTTATTTACACCAAACTCCCTATATGTTTCGCGGGACAGTCCTCCAGAATCTAAGTTATGGCTTGAGAAGAAAAGGATTGAGAAACAATGATATAAGATCTTTGGTGGACCAAGCCATCAGAAAAAATAAGCTGACTCATTTGACTGATAGAATGGCCTCTACGCTCTCGGCTGGAGAGCAACATCAGGTAGCTTTAGTTAGAGCACAGATATTGAAACCTCCTGTTTTGCTCTTAGATGAAATCACTGCGCACATGGACCAGGAAGCGCGCGGTAGGACATTCGAAATAATAAAAGCGCTACAGGAAGAAGAAATTTCTATTGTTTTTGCAACCCATGACGATGAAACCATTAAAACATTACCCGGCACATTCCTTCATATAGACAGCGGTTGTTTGGCTTTATGACCCCGGAACTGAAAAGTGACATTACTGGTTGTATTTTGGCTGGAGGACAGGGGATCCGTGTAGGGGGAAAAGACAAAGGATTGATAACTCTAAATGGAAGATATTTATCTCAACACTGTATAGAACGTCTCTCTCCGCAGGTAGGTTCTATCATCATAAGCGCCAACAGGAACATACCTGTTTACGAAAGCTTTGGGTGCATTGTGGTACAAGATAAAACAGATAACAGCAATGGCCCCCTAAGCGGCTTTCATGGTGCTTTAGAAGTAGCTACAACAACTTTTGTGGCTTTCACTCCATGCGATGCACCATTTTTCCCGCAAAATCTTGTTGAGAAATTGATGGAGCCTTTTTCTGATGAAAAAACTGAAATCACAATGGCAATTGTTCGAACCAAACACCAGCCGGTGTTCGCAATGGTTAAAAGCAGTTTAGAGAATTCATTAGCTTTATTCTTAGAAAACGGTGGGAGAAAAATCCGCTCTTGGTTCGACACCAGAACGTGCGTAACCGTCGAGTTCGATGATAAGGGTGAGTTCATGAACATCAATAGCCCATCAGACCTTGAAAAAGCTGAACTATGGTCTAAGAAAAATCAAATTACTGCCTATGATCTTAAAACTGAAAGATAATACTTAGATCAGTCTCATGTCGACTGTTCTCGCTAGTTTGTCCCCAGATATCACCTAAGCCCCATGGGCCGGGATCATTGTGGAACGCCCGCCAATATATGTGCTGCTGAAAGCGCAATAAAATATTGTCCGACCAGAAGTAGTCGACTTTGAATTTGTTATAGGCTCCCGTTGATCTAGGATCAAATGCCATTAAAAAACTCGGTTTTAGAAGCCCTGCCGCTCCGTAGGCAGTCGATGCCGAAAACGTCATCACGAACTCATCGCGATCGATGCGATCAGTATTTTCGGCAATATATTTCCCAGACACGACTTGTCCGTTAAGCGTTGCTTGCTTTACGGTCGACATGCCTCGGTAGTACTGGTTGTAATCGATATAATGCCGCCAAAATATCTGCGAAGACAGGAATACAGTTCTTGTCTTATTCAAGGCTCTCATCCATGTTGGTCTATCTGCCGCAATCATAACCACGGTGCGTCTGGCTGTATCATATTGATCCCTGTCGGGATCAGCAGTAATAGGAGCATCAGCCGATAATTTCACGGGAATGCCTGTTGTAAAAGTCGTTTCCATGCGCAAGACCGATTGTGTAAATCGCTCATCCGAATAATTCGCAGTAAACCCTAATACATGCGTTCGCGGATTCACGATATCTTTAACCGTATAAAAAGTATCGTCTATCGTTTGAGACAATTGTCTCTGTACTCGAATGCCGGTATCTGCCGAAAAGCCATAAAAATAATTAAGACTAAAGTCAATCTCTCCCCAGATAGCCTTAAACCTCACACCTGCTTGTCCATTGGTAAGCTTTTTATTTGGCCTACGATTCCTCATTTCAGTATCGAGGTCTAGCAGCAAGCCCTCTTTGACGATGGCGTTAGCCGTTTTGTTCAATCCATTCCCCGTAAATGCCCAAGGTTTTCGAGGATCAGTAGATATGTTGTTTTCTCTAAAGTCTGTAGGGATCCAGATACCTTCCACGAACGACTCATCAAACCATGCAAACTTTCCAATATCATAAATTCCTCGCGCCATCCAAAGCGGGATTCGTATATCTTCCCAGGATTCCCTACTCCAATGCCAACTCAAATCGAGCGGATTGATAACGTCCAAAGCTCTAAAACCATCTGTCTCTCCCCAAACAACCTGTTGTCGGCCTAGCCTTAAAGTAACGGGAGGGAGAACAACATCCACGAATGCTTCACGAAGGCTTGCTTCGGTACGACCATAACGCCCGTCAGATTTGCTGAAAGCCTTGTCATAGGAACTTCGCACATCGTAGATCGAATCATAAACACCTCGCCCCGTAACCGTTAAGGTCGCCTCTTCTATGGGCCCCGTATTGAAAAGTCCAAATGCCTGACTGTCCTTCAAAAAATAATACTTGCCTTCCAATTGCGCAGTATTACGTTGCATGATCGCTTCGGCATGTTTGAACTTAGGTGTCCGTAAAATATTTTGGAATTTAACAAACCCCTCAAACTCAAGTTCTGTTCCAACGGAGACAATTGCAGATAGATGAGTAGTGAAAAAAAATAAACAAACGCCGATTGCAGCCAAATAAGGCTTAATGTACTTTTCCATTGAGACTACCTTCGGCCGCTAATCATATTTCGAAGACTGTAAAACTGTTTTGCTCGTGCTTCTGTGAATTCACGTTTTTTAACGTAACAATGCGTCATCGTGGCATGAGGCTTCTTAGCATTGATATCAGATTCACCCAAATGCAGAAATACGTGATGACCAACATTCTCAGAGAAATCCTGTTTTATATAAGGTGCTTGCTGTGGCATTTCGTATGCGTAGCTCTCGGAATATTTAAGGTAATGCTGATTCATTCTTAACAAGTGGTCATCTTCCCGATCGAAAGCAAACATCCAAAGAGACCAGTTAGTCTCGGCATCAATAAAAACGATGCGGCTGCTATAGGGATGATTATCGACTGTAGGATGCATGAGCACCACGTGCGCTTTACGAACCTCCCACCGCGTTTTATGAGGCACCCACAAGTGAGGGCCTCCAAATTCCGGATTGTCTGGCACATTAATAGTAGCGAGGACGGATTTAGTTCCAAGATATGTCCACGAGTTTTCGTAGACTTTACCGCCAAAGCCATTCATGTCTTCCCGAATCATATCCATCCCCATCAATTCGCTGGTGCGCTCCGAGGCAAGCGTCTTCCTGGGCTTCCGTTGTGAGGGCATATACATCCAGCCAGAGTTTTCTCTATCATGGTCTACGTAAGAAATTGACATGTCTTTCGCCCCAGCCATGTCACGTGGTGACCTAAACTCCATGACCCGTTTTGTTTTAACTTCTTCATACCCTTCTACCAAACAGTGATCTCCCCGGCTGTAAGTAGAAGCGATAGAAGTAAATTCCAATTTGCGGTCTAGCCTTCCCCCCTCGCCTCTTAACCAAGTTGTCATGGGCATTACGTAGTCAACTTGTCCCGGTCTCCAAAGCATATTCCATATCACTTTTTGGCCGGCAAATGGGTCTTCGTTTTTTATCTCTTGAAAAGGAAATCCTCCCCCTTTGAATCCCACTAAGACGCCTCGATCATCTAAGTGATAGTCGTCGTTCATGTGCTGCCCCCACTCTGGTGGAGCTGGGTACACACCAGTCGCAGCAATCTCCATATCCATCCCATCGAAAATGTAATACTTCCAAGCAGATTGAGGTATCAAGGCCTCTAAATGGGAAGATCGATCTTCTAACCCAAGGTGGGTTCCAGTCTCAATAGGTTCAAAAGGGATAGGGTTGGTTATCCAGTCATAGAGACGATCATAACTCTGCTCATCGTTAGCCCAAGAAAAATGCGTAAACAGGCAGAAAACTAAAAAGAGTAAAATTTTTAATACGCCAGACATAAATAATTCCGCAGACTTAGGGGTTATGACTAAAATTGGAGTTTTTCCCAACCGACCAATTGTTACTTAGATGCGTTACTTTAATTGCATATATGTATATGCATATTGAGT
The DNA here is from genome assembly GCA_002390205.1 of Proteobacteria bacterium UBA4457. Taxonomy (GTDB): domain Bacteria; phylum Pseudomonadota; class Gammaproteobacteria; genus UBA4457. The sequence goes on from DGOV01000018.1 coordinate 8,670, forward strand.
ATAAAACAGCTCATAAGCAATGACAAACGTCGTGTTTCAATATTGGTGTAGAATTCAACAAAACACTTATTTTTAACTTGCGAATGAATTAAGGAAGAGGATAATTAAACTTCATGACTATCCAACAAAGCTGCAAAGACGATTCTGACCCCACTTCTCTGTCTTGCGAGGAAGCTATAGTTCGTATTCTCGATAGCATGAGTTCCTTGACACAGACAGAAATGGTGCCTATTAGGCACAGCCTAGGTCGCGTAACGTCCTTTGATATTATAGCCGCTGCCAACGTGCCACCTCACAAAAACTCTGCTATGGATGGGTATGCTTTTCGTCAGGAAGAGCTGCAAGGTCTCAATAATCCCGTAATAAAAATAATTGGCACCGCTTTTGCTGGTAAAGCTTTCACTCGGCCCATAGAAAAAAACGAAGCAGTCCGGATAATGACGGGAGCTGTAGTCCCTGAAAACGCTGACACAATCGTCATCCAAGAGCACGTTAAAACTGATGGAAATGATCTCCAGATCCTAGAAATGCCTAACTTTGGAGAAAACATTCGTGCTGCTGGAGAGGATATTCACATAGGCGAAACTATTTTGAAATCCGGCCACACGGTCACACCCGCTGATTTAGGGTTGATTGCATCTCTAGGGATAGCCGAGGTGCAAGTATTTCAAAAACCCAGAGTAGCTTATTTTTCTACAGGCGATGAACTCAAGTCGCTAGGAACCACTTTGGAACCTGGGGAAATTTACGACAGTAACCGATACACGCTGTATGGGATGCTCCAACATTTAGGAGTCGAAATCATAGACATGGGTGTGGTGAAAGACACTTATGATGCTATAGAGGCTGCGTTACTTGATGCTAGCAAATCTGCCGACATGGTAATAACCTCTGGAGGCGTCTCAGTTGGAGACGCGGACTTTATCAAAGAAGCTTTGGGCAACGTGGGCCAAGTTAAATTTTGGAAAATCGCTATGAAGCCGGGGCGACCGCTTGCCTTTGGGAAAATAGGAAAGGCTCACTTTTTCGGCCTACCTGGCAATCCCGTATCTGTCATGGTCGGTTTCCATCAATTTGTTACCCCGGCATTAGAAAAGATTTCAGGCACTAAAACTAACAGGAATATAATTCTAGAAGCCTCAGTCACAGAACCACTGAGAAAGAGGCCAGGACGAGCTGAATATCAGAGAGGTATTTTAGCTCAAGAAGATGATGGCTCTTTAACGGTTCAACCAACGGGGGATCAAGGATCAGGGATATTAAAATCTATGTCACAGGCCAACTGCTTTATTTATCTACCTATTGATGCGTCAGATATTCACGTAAATGAAGCAGTGAGAGTCATTCCTTTTAACAGTGCTATCTAGCCAAGTCCCAGTTTCACAGCTTTATATCCATCCCGTCTTGAGCAACTTCCCAACCGGCATCACTAACAAGTTGTCTTTCCATAGAATCAGAAGCCAGAATGGGATTCGTTGTATTAATATGAATGAAGATTTTACGTTTTACATTTAATGAGGCAAAAGATTGTAAAGTCCCTTCTTTCCCAGAAACACTCATGTGCCCCATTCTCCCCCCTGTTTTGATCCCCACCTGCTCTTTAATCATTTCGTCGTCTACCCATAAAGTCCCATCAAAGAACACCAGCTCTGCATTTTTAAGTCGGTCTGCGAGTGCAACAGTCATTTGTGCGCAGGCCGGAACGTAGAAAAACTTCGACCCATCACGCGCAGCTATTTCAAGAGCTATAGTATCTTCGTCAACGGTTCCAAAGTTATCTCCCGCTGTTTTATCTTCCAACCACAACGCAACTTTGCCAGGAACGGAAAATGGAGTGATAGTCAGACCTATTTCGCTCCCATCGAAAGCAGAGAGTTCGCAACGATCGTCTAATGTCACAGTTTTTCTAGCTACAAATTTTGGGTTCAAGACGTTAAAAATAGTGTTGTCCTTTAACACAGATAAAACTCTGTCTGTCCCATATAGATTTAGGGGTTGAGATTCACGCAAATTTAGCAGACCGGCAACATGATCGACATCAGCATTAGTTAACACAATTGATTTAATCGGACTGTGTCGTAATCCCGTTTTCGGATGGAGTATTTCATTGTCGTTTATCTGTTGCCTTAAATCTGGAGACGCGTTAAGTAAGACCCAATTCTCACCATCAGCACTTACGCACAAGGAAGATTGTGTCCTAGCAGGAGCATTGATATCGTTAGCCCGTGCACGTCGACTGTTAGGATGATTGCAATTCCATTGGGGGTAGCCTCCTCCTGCTGCAGAACCTAATACTCGTATTCTCATCAAAACACCTCAAAAAAAATCGCCTTAAAAATCAGCACTGCTGCCGGATGTATTTTTCGTAACCCAACGTTCCCCATCTTCACGTTTTTCTCTCTTCCAAAAAGGAACGTTGGATTTCAAAGATTCCATAATGTCCCTACATGCATCAAAAGAATGAGCTCGATGAGCTGACCATACTGCAACCAACACAATAGGGTCACTCGGATAAACCTCACCTATACGATGTATGACTAAAACGTGATCGAGAGACCATCGTTTCTCCGCTCGGTCAGCAATTTTCTCTAGTTCCTTAACAGTCATCTCGGGGTGGTGTTCTAGGTACATTGACTCGACAGAGACACCATCATTAAAATCTCTCATACTTCCAATAAAAATCGAGGATGCGCCGATTTTTCTTCTTCTGCCATCCAACTCTTTTTCAGTTTGTAACAATAGGTCGTATGGCGAAAATGGCTCTTTAGACAACCTAACCGTCATGCTTAACCTCCTGTTAAAGGAGGGAAATAAGCAACTTCGTCTCCGTCTTTCAGCAGTTGATCCGGCTCACAATAATCATGGTTGATCGCATAAAGACAACCCGCTGGCATTTGTGCAGTACCACAGACAGATTGCCATACATTAATGACGTTCAGCTCGCTCTCAAACTCAACATCTATCTCCTTCATACCAACCAAATCAGTTAAACTAGCAAAAAATTTCACTTTAATACTCATACGTAACCTCTAACAACACTATAAATTTATTCTATTTAGCGCTATTTTAACCTAACAAATGAAAGGATTCATATTAACGACATGTCAAAACTAACCCACTTAGATGAAGATGGTAAAGCAAAAATGGTTGATGTGGGGGATAAAACTCCGACCAAGAGGACCGCAATTGCTACAGGAAGAATTTCCATGCAGCCAGAAACACTTAATTTAGTAATATCCGGAACAAACAAAAAAGGAGATGTCTTAGCTGTCGCTCGAATCGCCGGAATCATGGCGGCCAAGAAAACAGCTGACATGATTCCGTTGTGCCATCCATTAAGTATAACTAGGATTGACATTGATCTGGAACTAGACCTAGAAAAATCCACCATAAATTGCACCGCTTTAGTTGAAACAATCGGACAAACTGGTGTTGAAATAGAAGCGCTAAATGCGACGCAAGTTGCTTTGTTGACTGTTTACGATATGTGCAAAGCTGCGGACAAAGGAATGGTTATTAGTGAAGTGATGCTCAAAGAAAAACGTGGCGGGAGATCAGGCCATTGGTCTCGAGACGAAAGTCAGGGGATTTAATGAAGTCGGAAAAAATCAAGAACTGGTCCCCACCTTCAACATGGCCGGAAAAACTGAAAGGCATTCTGCCTGGTAGCTGGTATCTTAACCATTTACTTAAAAAGCACTTACGCAAAGGAGAACCTGAACTCAAACTACTTCCCTTCTTGGTCGATAAAAGAAAAGATGCGGTTGACGTTGGGGCCAACAAAGGAGTCTATAGCCGAGCTCTCTCTGAACTGACAAACACCGTCTACGCCTTTGAGCCGAATCCAAAAATGTACAAAATACTGTGTTCGGGCAAGACAAAAAAAACAAAAGCTTACCAAGTAGCTCTGTCCAACCAAAGCGGAATAGCTGAACTCCTCATTCCACATAACTTAAAGAAAAATACCTACTCCAATCAGGGAGCCAGCCTTAGCTCTACAAAAGTGTCTGGTAACCACCAGGCAATAGAGGTCGAGTCGAAGACGCTAGATTCTTATGCTCTTAAAAATATTGGCTTCCTGAAAATTGACGTGGAAGGCTTCGAGCTCTCCGTTATAGAAGGTGCCTCTCAAACCATTGCCTTCAATAAACCCACTATGCTAGTGGAGCTTGAGGAGCGTCATACTGATATTCCAATAGAAAATCTTGTCGGCCGTATAGAAAAACTAGGCTATAAAGCATATTTTCTTATCCACACTAATTTAACCCCTTTTTCACAATTTAATGCTGAAAAAATGCATCGTGGCGCAGCAGGAACGAAAAACTATGTTTATAATTTTATATTTCTACCCGTCTGAACAGGGGAAATTCTCAGTTCTCTGAATCCCAGTAATCAAAGTTACTACCGGCAGGAATACCTTGCAAAGGAGAATCTGATTCTGTTGCAGGGTTCCAATCAAGTGCGTCATCAATTTTGATCGCAAGCGCAAAATCTTTCCCAGTAACTCCGCCGGCATCGTGGTTGGTAATTCGCACACCTACCTTCGCATATGAAACGCTTAAATCAGGATGATGCCAGGCGATTTCAGCAAAATGTCCAATCACACCGACAACCATTAAAGTACTCTTCCATCCTGAAGTTTTGTATTCGCGCCACAAGCCATTGTCCCGCAATTCCCACTGCGGCAAGTCAAGCATGAGTCGCTTTCGAATTTCGACAACAGTCCAGAGAGCGTCAATTCTTTTCGTAGAAGAGCCCATGATATTATCTCCTTTTAATTAAGCGGCGACTGTGGTCCTAATTAGATAATTTAGGTAAAAAAACCCACATAAAGCTTTGATAATAAATGCATTATTTCAGATAATTTTTCCAGCAGAAAATAATCATTTAACATCCTAAGATGACAAATCTAACATATAGAAACACACAAACACACCAGTCGTATGCTAAGATTGTGTATCACACGAATAGCAAGCCGAGGTTTCACAGATTGGGATTATCTACTATCTATAGGCCAGCACGAAGTTCGGACGATGCCTGGACTGTACAGGAGTTTGAAGGAAAGCTGCGACAAAAAGAGCATTTTTATCATATAAACCACCCGTATCATGTACTCATGTCGGAAGGCAAAATGAATAAAGCGGGGATACGAGGTTGGGTTGCAAACCGTTATTATTACCAAAAATCAATTCCAATTAAAGACGCTGCAATACTTTCTAACTGCAGCGACAGAGTGGCGCGTCGTCTTTGGATACAGAGGCTCATCGACCATGATGGCGACGAAAATGACACCGGCGGCATCAATGCATGGTTACAACTAGGATTATCGGTTGGGCTAACTGAGGAAGAGATTCTAGATGAAAGGCATGTCCTTCCAGGTGTTAAATTTGCTGTGGATTCTTACGTGAATTTTGCTCGGTCAGCAACATGGGAAGAAGCTGCCTGCTCGTCTCTAACTGAAATGTTTGCGCCTAAAATTCACCAAAATCGATTAGACCGCTGGCCGGAACACTATCCTTGGATTAAAGCTGATGGCTATGTCTACTTCAAAAAACGGCTGGGTGAAGCTAGACGAGATGTTGAGCATGGACTGCGTGTTACGGTGTCTCACTTTGTCGAGCGGCATGAACAAGAGTTTGCCCTGAATATTTTGCAATTTAAATTAGACGTTCTTTGGACCATGCTCGATGCTATGTGGATGTCTTATGTAGCGGACATGCCGCCTTATTTTTCATGCAATAAGAAACCTACACACAACGATGATTAACCAGATGCCCTCTTTATCTTCTATGTACCGCTTTCAGTGGGAAGAAGCTCAAAGCAGCTATGTGTTGCTTTATCCCGAGGGAATGGTGAAACTGAGCCGCACAGCTGGGGAAATCTTAAAACGGGTTACCGGGAAAACTACTGTCAAACAGCTGGTTTCAGATCTAGAAACTGAGTTCCCAGGGTCTGATCTCGAACCCGACGTCCTTAATTTTCTAACGGAGGCAAAAAAAAATGGCTGGATCTCTTTCTAGTATCTCCGGAAAACCGCTTTGGTTACTCGCTGAACTTACTTATAAATGTCCTCTCCAGTGCCCCTATTGCTCCAATCCGCTGGAGATCAGTAAATATAGTAATGAATTAACAACCGACGATTGGTTTCGTGTCTTACGGGAAGCACGAGCTTTAGGAGCTATGCAGCTGGGTTTGTCAGGTGGGGAGCCGCTGGTCAGGAAAGATCTTGAAGAAATAATTGCAGAAGCACACAGGTTAGGTTACTACAGTAACCTCATTACTTCTGGCGTGGGAATGGATGCCGACCGAGTAGCCAAGTTCAAAACCTCAGGACTAGACCATATTCAGATAAGCTTCCAGGCAAGCGACAAGGAATTAAACGACTTTCTGGGAGGAACAAGTAGTTTTGCGCATAAGTTAGAGATGGCGCGGGCTGTTAAAGACCAAGGCTACCCTATGGTTTTAAACATTGTGCTCCATCAAAAAAATATCGAACAATTAGAAGACATCATTAAAATGTGTGTTGAGTTAAAAGCGGATTTTGTCGAGCTTGCCAGCACACAGTACTACGGCTGGTCCAGATTGAATATCGATTATCTTCTTCCGACTAGAGAGCAAGTGACTAAAGCCGAAAGCATTGCAAAACGTTATCAAACTGACTTAGAAGGAAAAATGAAAATTCTTTACGTAGTGCCGGACTATTATGAAAAGCGTCCTAAAGCCTGCATGAATGGGTGGGGCTCTATATTTCTGACAATAGCACCCGATGGACGAGCATTACCTTGCCACGCTGCTGCAACTTTACCTGATATAGAGTTTCCAAATGTCAGAGATAACTCCATAGAGTCGATTTGGGACGATTCTAATGCCTTCAATAAATTTAGAGGGTTCGCATGGATGGAGGAACCTTGTCGCTCGTGCCCTGAAAAAGAAAAAGATTTTGGAGGTTGCCGCTGTCAAGCCTACATGATGACAGGGAATGCTGCGGCAGCCGATCCTGTGTGTGATAAATCACCTCACCACGCGGAACTTCAAGCAGAGGTGGCATTAATAGAAAAGACTTCTGCCAACAAAAACGAGCCTTTGATTTTTCGAACCATGAAGAATTCAAAAAAATACCAGATAGATAAAAAGCTTAATTTATCGCAAAACTAGTACAAACCGCTTGAAGATTCGCAGGCACATTGTGTACGCGAAAGATTTGAACGCCAGCCGTCACTCCTAAAACAGTGGTCGCACATGTTGCGCTATCAAGGTTATCAGGGTTCGGGACATCGCAGAGAACACTTAAGAAGTTTTTCCTACTGGCTCCTAGTACCACTGTAAAACCCGTTTCAACAAACGTACGCAACATGCTTAAAATCATTACATTGTGTTCCAGAGTTTTCCCAAATCCTATCCCAGGATCAATTGCAATTTTCTCCCGAGGGACGCCGTCAGAAATCGCTTGTTTTGTTTTCTCGAGCAAAGCCAGCTTTATTTCATCCACAGGGGCTGCATAAGTCGGGTTTGACTGCATCGTGTTCGGTTCCCCTTTCATATGCATCAAGATGATTGAGGCGCCAGTTTTGGCAACGAGTGGGAACATAGCAGGATCGTTTCCGGCCGAGACATCATTTACAATACAAGCACCCGCTTCAATCGCTTTTTCGGCAACTTCCGCGCTGCGGGTATCGACACTAATAAATTTATCTCGAGGCATTTGCTTGCTAATTTCTGAAAGTGGGACAATTACTCTCTCCATCTGTTCAGCAACAGCCACACTACTCGCTCCTGGGCGCGTCGATTCGCCACCAATATCTAATATAGCAGCGCCACTTCGAAGCATGTATAACCCTTCAGTTATTGCATTTTCCGGCCTAAGGAAACGACCTCCATCCGAAAAACTGTCTGGAGTGATATTTAATATACCCATGAGCAGCGGCTGCTTAATTCCAACAAAAGGATAGCTGTCTCTAAACTTACCCATTAGCACCACTTACCTAGAAGATAGCTCGGCGGCCATTTCATCAGAGGCCTCAATAAGCCCATAAATCATATCTTTTTCACTTGATAGATGTCCCGCACTTCTCAAAAAATTGATAGAAGAATTTGGGATTGATTTATGAAGCAACCAAGCTGACTCCGGCAAACACGTCAGATCTCTAGATCCATGTACGATCTTACAAGACACCTTTGGAAGCTTATCAATGTCTTCGATCAATTGATTTTCCTTCATGAAATACCCATGCTTCGCATAATGGAATTCAATTTTTGCCTTGACGATAGCCGATTTCATATTGATATTATGCGATTCTCCAGAACCTATCCCATCTATTGAGAACATGACCACTGAACCCGACCAAATTTCCCAAGCTCTGGCCGCAGCTTCCATCCGTTCTTGGTCCCCAGACATAATAGCATCGTAGAGAAAGTCAGAAATATTAGAAATGTCTTCCATATTAAGAGACGATATAAATCTATCCCATTGAGCAGGTAAGAATCGATTAGCTCCGTTTCCAAAAAACCAATCTACATCTTTTCTTCTGGCTAAAAAAGAACCACGAAAAATCATGCCAGAAACACTAGTAGGGAAAGCCTCGGCATAAGCAAGTGCCAATGTCACCCCCCATGAGCCTGCGAACAAAACGAACTTGTTTACGCTATAAAGTTTTCTGATTAATTCTAAATCTTTAATTAAATGATTCGTAGTGTTGGCAACTACGGAACCGTAAGGTATAGATCTACCTGAACCACGCTGATCAAGTAAAAATATATGATATTTTTTTGGATTGAAAAATTGACGATGGTCGCTCTTACACCCTCCTCCTGGTCCCCCATGAAGAAAAACGACAGGGATACCTTTTTTATTCCCACACCTTTCAACATATATTTGATGTCCGTCACCAACAGGTACTAGCTCTTCGGCGTAAGGCTCAATCTTCGGGTATAAGCCCTTCTTTTTTTCTGAACTCATGACAGTCTTTCTAGCAACTTCACCGTACTATCCTCCTCCTTTTTGAAAGCCTTGATGAAAAGTCTGCATATAGGATTTGATACAGGCTCGATTCATATTCTCAAACGTTAATTGTATGTCGATGATTGGAAATTTAAGGAACCCCAATGTTCGAGTTTTCTCCTTAGATAAACTGATGTCGACCTTCTCTCCAGTTTTCCAGCTACTAT
>DGOV01000100.1 GCA_002390205.1 Proteobacteria bacterium UBA4457
ACTGAAGAAGTGGTTGAAATGAAAGAAGGCGTTAAGCGCAGAAGCGAGCGCAAATTTTTCCCAGGATATGTTCTGGTTGAAATGAAAATGGAGGATGATACTTGGCATCTTGTCAAAGAGTGCCCTAAAGTCTTGGGGTTCATTGGTGGAACGAAAGACAACCCTACTCCTATTACTAACCGTGAAGCAGAACAAATTCTTAACCGAATACAAGAAGGCGTTGAGAAGCCGCGGCCGAAAACACTTTTCGAGGTGGGTGAGCTCGTTAGAGTTATCGATGGGCCATTTGCTGATTTTAATGGAGCGGTCGAAGAGGTTAATTACGATAAAAGTCGACTCAGAGTGTCGGTTTCGATTTTTGGCCGTTCTACCCCAGTAGAACTCGAGTTTGGACAAGTCAGTAAAGATTAATACGCGTATAAGAGAGTTTGATTTATTTAGTGTTCTAAAAGTTCAATTATTAGCGGGGAGCTGAAAAGCGATTGCACCCGAGGAGAGTAGTCTAAGTGGCAAAAAAAATTGATGCCTATATTAAATTGCAGATCAAAGCGGGTCAGGCTAATCCTAGTCCTCCGGTAGGCCCAGCTCTTGGCCAACGCGGCGTGAATATCATGGAGTTCTGCAAAGCGTTTAACGCGAAAACACAAGAAATGGAGCCAGGGTTGCCTGTCCCTGTTGTTATAACTGTTTATGGTGATAAAAGTTTTACTTTTATTACGAAAACTCCTCCGGCATCAGTACTTCTGAAAAAAGCGGGTGGCGTAACCAAAGGGAGTGGCGAACCTAATACATCTAAAATTGGCACCATTACGAGAGAGCAGCTTGAAGAAATTGCTACATTGAAAGAGCCAGATCTCACGGCGAATGGGATGGATAGTGCAGTACGAACTATTGCAGGTACTGCTCGCAGTATGGGCTTTGAAGTCGAAGGAGTTTAGTTATATGTCAATCACTGGCAAACGATTAAAGGCTATACGTGAAAAAATAGAAACCCACGAAGGCCTTAGAACAGCTGAACAAGCGCTAACCTTGATTAAGGAAAGTGCCTCAGCCAAATTCAATGAATCAGTTGACGTGGCGATTAACCTAGGGGTTGATGCTAGAAAGTCGGATCAAGGAGTTAGAGGAGCGACGCTTTTACCCAATGGAACCGGTAAAACAGTCCGGATAGCGCTTTTTGCCGAAGGCGCTGATGCAGATAAGGGACGTGAAGCTGGTGCTGATATAGTAGGTTTTGAAGATCTAGCGGCTGATATTAAACAAGGAAAAATGGACTTCGATGTCGTTATAGCGACTCCCGCTTCGATGCGCGTGGTGGGACAGCTAGGCCAAATACTTGGTCCGAGAGGACTTATGCCTAATCCCAAGGTGGGGACGGTGACTGCTGATGTTGAGACGGCAGTAAAAAATGCCAAATCAGGGCAAGTCCAATTTCGAACGGATAAGGCTGGTATAGTGCATTGTTCCATTGGAAAGGCGTCATTTTCTGTTGAGCACCTTAGAGAAAACTTAATCGCTTTAATTAACGATTTGGTAAAAGCGAAACCTAGCTCTTCGAAAGGAGTATACCTCGGTTCAATGAGCGTGTCCTCTACCATGGGCCCGGGTGTCGCGTTTGATAAATTATCAGTAGACGTATGATGATTTGCTAAAGAATTTGTTTCAGCAATGAAACTGGACTTTGGGTTGTTGGCATAGCTAACAATCGTCAGAGACCGTAGGTCCACGTTTATGTGGTTAATCGATTCGGCCTGCGTAGATGGTGGTCTCCTTTTTCTAACATGATCGTTAGCTGAGGATGCCACAACAAGAGTCTTCCAATTGTTGGAGGATCATAAATCAGTGTGATTTGCCTATGTAAGTCAGATCAAACTTGGAGAGATAACCAATATGAGTCTTAATTTCACTCAAAAACAGACGGTTGTTTCGGAAGTAAATGAAATTGCAGTAAACGCTCAAACGGCGATTGCTGCTGAATATAATGGACTGACTGTCGAACAGATGACCGAGTTGCGGTCAAAAGCACGCGGTGATGGCGTCACAGTAAGGGTTGTCAAAAACACTCTTGCTAAGCGAGCATTGGAGGGCACAACGTTTGAGTGCCTCAATGATTCGTTGTCAGGCCCTCTATTGCTTGTCTTTTCTGGGGATGACCCAGGAGCTGGGGCACGGCTAGTTCAAGCATTTGCTAAAGAAAATGAAAAACTTGTAACCCGTGCGCTAGTGGTGTCGGGAGTGTTGAGACCAGCGGAAGATCTAGACTTGCTTGCAAAAATGCCTACGCTCGATGGAGCAAGGTCTATGTTTTTGTCAGTTTTACAGTCGCCTCAAACCAACTTGGTGCGTGTCCTAGCGGCGCCATCAGGCCAATTTGTTTTTGTATTATCCGCATATGTAAGTAAGCAATCGCCTGCTTAAATTAATTTAAAAGATAAAGAGTTTTTAGGAGTAGAAAAATGGCAGTTTCAAAAGAAGAGTTAATCGAAGCACTTAGTGGCATGAGTATCATGGAAGTGACTGAGCTTGTTTCAGACCTGGAAGAGAAATGGGGAGTTTCGGCAGCAGCAGCAGTCGCGGCAGCCCCTGCAGCAGCAGGTGCAGCAGCGGAAGAGGAGAAGGATGAGTTTGATGTCGTTCTAGTTAGCTTTGGCGAAAACAAAGTTGCGGCTATTAAGGCGGTTCGGGCTATAACAAGTCTTGGACTGAAAGAAGCTAAAGATATGGTTGAATCAGCTCCTGCTACTATGAAAGAAGCAATGCCAAAAGCTGAAGCAGAGGAAATTAAGAAGCAACTTGAAGAAGCGGGATGTGCGGTAGAGCTTAAGTAATTAAGTTTGATACTGTTGATAATCTTGCGGGAAAGTACTCCGTCGGCGGCTCATAATAATGCGGTGCTGGCGGAAGATTTGTTTGGGCGAAAATTAAAGCTTTGTTTATAAAGACAATAATGTCAAATTTACAAGCAGCTAAATAGGACGGTAATTATAATGGCGTATTCCTACACTGAAAAAAAGCGCATCCGGAAAGACTTTAGTAAGACGCCTACAATTCTCGAAGTGCCATATTTGTTGGCAACTCAGATAGAGTCATACAAAGGGTTTCTTCAGGAGAGCAGTCTTCCGGAGAAGCGTGAAAACTCTGGATTGCATGCTGCTTTCAAATCAGTCTTCCCGATAGAAAGTTACTCTGGAAGTGCTGTTTTGGATTACGTTAGCTACCGGTTAGGTACTCCAGTTTTCGATGTGAAAGAATGTCAGATGAGAGGTGCGACCTATGCAACTTCTCTCAGAGTTACTCTTCGACTGGTGATCTACGATAAGGAATCTACGTCTGAGAAAGTTATAAAAGATGTTAGAGAGCAAGAAGTGTATATGGGTGAACTACCTCTCATGACGCCTAATGGTACTTTTGTAATAAACGGAACAGAGAGAGTGATCGTTAATCAACTGCACCGATCTCCAGGTGTGTTCTTTGATCATGATAAAGGTAAGACGCATTCGTCTGGAAAACTTCTATTTTCGGCACGAGTCATTCCATACAGGGGCTCGTGGCTAGACTTCGAATTCGATCCTAAAGATCACATGTATGTACGAATTGATCGAAGAAGAAAGTTGCCAGCTACAATAATATTACGCGCCATTGGGTTTTCTACTAGCCAAATTCTTGACACCTTTTTTGAGCGAGATTCATTTGTTTTAGATGGAGAAAACGTTCTAGCGAAAATTATTCCTGAACGCCTTCGCGGTGAGACATTTGAATTTGATTTACTAGATTCTCAAGGAGAGATCCTTGTTGAGGCCAACCGCAGGATTACGGCAAGACACACTCGTGTGATCGAAGAACGTGGAATAACTGAAATCAGCGTTCCAAAAAGCTACCTAGTAGGTAAAACTTGTGCTCATGATGTTGTCGATGTTGACACAGGGGAGTTGCTTGCAGAGGCCAATACTGAGATTACGGAAGAACTTCTAGAGGTTTTTGAGAATAATGGGATCCAAGAGTTGGATGCTATTTTCTCTAATGACCTCGATAGAGGCGCTTACATGGCCGAAACACTTCGTATAGACCCAACAAATTCGCAGCTTGAAGCACAAGTCGAGATTTATAGGATGATGCGACCTGGAGAGCCTCCTACAAAAGATGCGGCAGAAAGTCTATTTCGAAATCTTTTTTTTACAGCAGAACGATATGATTTGTCTGCAGTTGGTAGGATGAAGTTTAATCGACGGATTGGTCGAGAAGCCGTTACTGGTTCGGGCGTTTTAGATGAGTCCGATTTGATAGAAGTCTTGAAAGTCCTCATCGATATTCGAAATGGCCAAGGGATGGTTGATGATATTGATCATTTAGGTAATCGTCGCGTACGTAGTGTTGGAGAAATGGCGGAGAATCAATTCCGTGTTGGTTTAGTGCGTGTCGAGAGAGCGGTTAGGGAGCGCTTGAGTCTTGCTGAGTCTGAAGGCTACATGCCGCAAGAGTTGATAAATGCTAAGCCAGTGTCGGCCGTTATTAAAGAGTTTTTCGGTTCAAGCCAACTGTCCCAATTCATGGATCAGAACAACCCTCTCTCGGAAGTCACACATAAAAGAAGGATTTCGGCGCTAGGTCCGGGTGGTTTAACACGAGAGCGAGCCGGCTTTGAAGTCAGAGACGTACATCCTACGCATTACGGCAGAGTATGCCCTATTGAGACTCCCGAGGGGCCGAATATTGGACTGATAAATTCTTTGGCCGTTTATGCACGCACTAACGACTACGGGTTTTTAGAGACGCCGTACAGGAAGGTGTTGAACGGTGCTTTGACTGATCAAATTGATTACTTGTCCGCGATTGAAGAAGGGCAATTTGTTATCGCTCAGGCAAACGCAGAATTCGATTCGGACGGCAGGTTTACAAGTAGTATGATATCGGCTCGGCACCAAAATGAGTTTATGATGTCGACGGCTAACAAGATAGATTATGTGGACGTGTCTCCACGCCAGATAGTGTCTGTAGCCGCTGCGCTGATTCCGTTTTTAGAGCATGACGATGCTAATAGAGCACTGATGGGCTCTAATATGCAGAGACAGGCAGTTCCAACTTTGAGAGCTGATAAGCCTTTGGTAGGAACTGGTATAGAGAGAGCTGTAGCTAGAGACTCTGGTGTAACAATCGTGGCTAAGCGGGGTGGCTATATTTATTCAGTTGATGCCAGCCGTATTGTGGTTAGAGTCAACGATGATGAGGCGACGGAAGGCGAGGCAGGTGTAGATATTTACAACCTCACAAAATACACACGGTCTAACCAAAACACTTGCATCAATCAAAAGCCGTTGGTCAAAATTGGTGATGTCGTTGCGGCTGGGGATACGCTAGGCGATGGCCCATCCACTGATTTTGGTGAGCTAGCCCTGGGACAGAACATGCTGATCGCCTTCATGCCTTGGAATGGCTATAACTTTGAGGATTCTATCCTTATTTCTGAGAGAGTGGTCCAAGAAGATCGCTACACGTCTATCCACATAGAAGAGCTAACGTGTGTGGCGAGAGATACAAAGCTAGGCTCAGAGGAGATTTCAGGAGATATTCCAAATGTTAGCGAAGGGGCTCTTGCTAAGCTTGATGAGTCCGGTATCGTTTATGTAGGAGCAGAGGTCGGTCCCGGTGATATCTTGGTAGGAAAGGTCACTCCCAAAGGAGAGACACAACTGACTCCCGAGGAGAAGCTGCTTAGGGCGATTTTTGGAGAGAAAGCGTCTGATGTTAAAGATACGTCTCTGAGGGTTTCTTCAGGTACGAGCGGGACAGTCATAGATGTTCAAGTATTTACCAGAGACGGAGTGCAAAAAGATGCTCGGGCGAAGGAGATAGAGGAGTCCGAGATCGCCAGAGTCCGAAAGGATCTTGATGACCAACTGAAGATATTGTTGGTGAATTTGTTCGATAGCGTTGAGCAGTTATTACTTGGAAAAGCAGTTGATAAAGGGCCAGGTACGGTCAAGGTTGGTGCTAAGATTACTAAAGAAAACCTTGATGAGATCGAGCAGCAGAAATGGTTTGATTTTAAGCTAAGGAGCGATGACGCCGCGGAACAACTTGAAAAGCTAGCGCAGCAAGCTGAAAAACACCGAGATGATCTCCGTACACAATTGGAAGAAAAGCGTGCCAAGCTTACCGCTGGAGACGATCTTGCTCCGGGTGTCTTGAAAATGGTGAAAGTCTACTTGGCGGTTAAAAGAAGGATGCAGCCTGGCGACAAGATGGCTGGAAGACACGGGAATAAAGGTGTCGTGTCGATGATCGTACCCGTCGAGGATATGCCGCACGACATTGATGGTCGACCTGTCGATATCGTTCTAAACCCCTTAGGTGTGCCTTCTAGAATGAATGTTGGACAGGTATTGGAAACTCATTTAGGTTGGGCTGCTAAAGGCTGCGGGTTGAAAATAGGAAAAATGCTGCAGGATCTTGAAAGTACATCGAAAATTCGATCTTTTCTAGATGAAATATACAACGCAAGTGGCAAGCAAGAAGATCTAGATCAACTTTCAGAAGATGAAATAATGGCTTTGGCGCATAACTTGAAAGGTGGGGTGCCGATGGCTACTCCTGTTTTTGATGGTGCTTCAGAAAGTGAGATTAAACGCATGCTAGAAATAGCTGGCTTACCATCCTCCGGCCAAACCCAGTTAATCGACGGTAGGACGGGAGACCCGTTGGATAGGCTTACTACGGTCGGGTACATGTATATGTTAAAACTCAATCACTTAGTCGATGATAAAATGCATGCTCGATCTACTGGACCTTACAGCTTAGTGACTCAGCAACCGCTGGGTGGTAAGGCGCAGTTTGGTGGTCAGAGATTTGGGGAGATGGAAGTATGGGCACTGGAAGCTTACGGTGCAGCTTATACGTTGCAGGAGATGTTAACAGTTAAATCTGATGATGTTAATGGTAGAACCAAAATGTATAAAAATATTGTGGACGGCAATCATCAAATGGATGCTGGTATGCCCGAATCATTTAACGTGTTGCTTAAAGAACTTCGCTCTCTAGGAATTGATATAGAGCTGGATAATTGAAGTTAATGGGCCTGTTTGAAAATTTGCTGCCACAATCACTTTAAGGAGTATTTATTGTGAAAGACCTACTCGATCTATTAAGAAATCAAGGCGTCACGGATGATTTTGATGCTATTTCTATAGGCTTAGCTTCTCCCGAAAAAATTCGATCATGGTCTTATGGAGAAGTAAAAAAACCAGAGACGATAAATTACCGGACATTTAAGCCAGAGCGAGAAGGTTTGTTTTGCGCGAAGATATTTGGCCCTATCAAAGATTATGAATGCTTGTGCGGGAAATATAAGCGACTTAAGCATCGGGGCGTTGTTTGTGAGAAATGCGGCGTGGAAGTTACGTTGGCTAAGGTCCGAAGGGAGAGGATGGGGCATATTGAGCTTGCTAGTCCTGTAGCACACATTTGGTATTTGAAGTCACTGCCATCTCGAATGGGTTTATTGTTAGATATGACCTTGAGAGAGATAGAGAGAATTCTATATTTTGAGTCTTACGTAGTCGTTGAGCCAGGTATGACCGATCTTGAGATTGGTCAGACGTTAGGGGAGGAAGCATATTTAGACGCTTTGGAACAGTATGGTGATGAGTTCGATGCCCGAATGGGTGCTGAGGCAATCTACGAACTGTTAAAAGGTGTCGATCTAACAGAAGAAATCGCATCAATTCGAGAAAGCCTGCCAAAAACTAATTCTGAGACGAAGACTAAAAAATTCACGAAACGTTTGAAGTTGCTGGAAGCCTTCGTTACCTCTGGTAATAACCCCGCATGGATGGTTCTCAAAGTGTTACCAGTTTTACCTCCAGAGCTGCGCCCTCTTGTTCCATTAGATGGGGGGCGATTTGCTACGTCTGATCTTAATGATTTATACAGACGAGTGATAAATCGTAACAATCGGTTGAAAAGATTACTCGACCTAAACGCTCCCGACATTATTGTGAGAAATGAAAAAAGAATGTTGCAGGAGTCTGTTGACGCCCTCCTAGACAACGGTCGTAGGGGCCGAGCTATCACGGGTACCAATAAACTACCGTTGAAATCATTGGCAGACATGATCAAAGGGAAACAAGGTAGGTTCCGGCAGAATCTACTCGGTAAACGCGTAGACTACTCTGGTCGATCGGTAATTGTGGTTGGACCTACATTAAAGCTACATCAGTGTGGTCTTCCAAAGAAAATGGCATTGGAGCTTTTTCGGCCATTTATTTTCAGTAAGCTAGAGCACTTAGGCATGGCTACCACTATTAAGGCGGCTAAAAAGCTTGTGGAACTTGAAGGTCCTGAAGTTTGGGACATCTTGGAAGATGTGATTCGCGAGCATCCGATTATGCTAAATAGGGCCCCTACCTTGCATCGATTAGGGATTCAAGCTTTTGAGCCTGTATTGATTGAAGGAAAAGCTATCCAGCTTCATCCTCTAGTCTGTACCGCTTTTAATGCAGATTTTGATGGCGATCAGATGGCTGTGCACGTCCCTTTGGCATTGGAAGCGCAGCTTGAAGCACGTACTTTGATGATGTCTACAAATAACATCCTGTCCCCGGCAAATGGGGATCCAATAATTGTTCCTAGCCAAGACGTTGTGTTGGGTTTGTATTATATGACTAGAGCCTCTGCTGACGCGAAGGGAGCGGGTATGGTTTTTGCGGACGTAGCAGAAGTTCACAGAGCCTTTGAAACTAAGGTCGTATCTGTTCACGCTTCATGTAAAGTGAGAATGGAGTTGACCGAACGCGATGAGGATAACGAGCTGGAGACTCGGACTGAGCTTGTGGAGACGACTGTAGGGCGAGCGCTTTTGGCTCCGATAATCCCTCGTGGTTTACCGTTTTCTTTCGTAAATAAAGTTCTTAATAAAAGATCAATTTCGAAGCTATTTGATACTTGCTATAGAGTTGTTGGTTTAAAAGAGACGGTTATTTTTGCTGACCAGCTAATGTATGCCGGTTTTCATCACTCTACGCGCGCTGGGATATCGATAGGGATTGACGACATGGTCGTGCCTGACGAGAAAGAATCTATCATTACTGAAGCGACTTCGGCAGTAAAAGAAATCGAAGATCAATACGCATCTGGGTTAGTTACCACGGGTGAGAGATATAATAAAGTAGTTGATATTTGGTCTCGAACCAACGATCAGGTTGCACAAGCTATGATGGCTAAACTAGGGACTGAGGAGGTCACTAGTGCTGCTGGGGAGTTAGTTGAACAAGATTCATTTAATAGCATATTTATGATGGCGGACTCAGGTGCTCGAGGATCTGCGGCACAGATTAGACAGTTAGCAGGTATGCGTGGATTAATGGCTAAGCCTGATGGTTCCATAATCGAAACGCCTATTACGGCCAATTTTAGAGAAGGTCTTAGTGTGCTGCAGTACTTTATTTCAACGCATGGGGCACGGAAAGGTCTTGCTGATACTGCGTTGAAGACGGCTAATTCAGGTTACTTAACTCGGCGGCTAGTCGATGTAGCGCAAGATTTGGTAGTTTCCGAGGATGACTGCGGAACAGATGCCGGGCTTGTGATGCGGCCTGTTATTGAGGGTGGTGATGTTATAGAGGCCCTAGGTGATCGGATACTAGGGCGGACCGTGGCTCAGGATGTCGTCAAACCTGGTGAGGGCGATGAAATACTGGCTCCTGCGGGCACCTTAATTGATGAAAGGTGGGTTGAACTGCTCGACTCCAATGGCATTGACGAAGTGTTAGTGCGAACGCCAATACACTGTCTTACTAGATATGGTGTCTGCGCAGCATGTTATGGTCGCGATCTAGCTAGGGGACACCTCGTTAATAAAGGTGAAGCCGTGGGCGTTATCGCCGCACAATCTATAGGAGAACCAGGGACGCAGCTCACTATGCGGACCTTCCATATTGGTGGAGCCGCGTCGAGGGCTGTTGCAGTTAGTAGTATCGAGGTAAATGTAGCCGGAACACTTAAATTAGAGAAAATGAAAATACTTTCCCACGAAGATGGAACTTTTATATCAGTTTCCCGCTCCGGCGAACTTGTGGTAAATGATGAGGTTGGGAGAGAAAGAGAGCGTTATAAAGTACCTTATGGGGCCGTAATTTCAGCAGCTGATGGTTCTGAGGTAGATGCCGGCCAACTGGTTGCGACTTGGGATCCGCATACTCACCCAATTATTTCAGAGGTAGCCGGAGTTGCTATGTTCGAAAATATTGTTGAGGGTGTGACGGTTTCTAAAGAGCTTGACGATATTACTGGTTTGTCTAGCGTGGTTGTGATTGATTCTAAGCAGCGTTCCAGCAGTGCGCGCGAGTTGAGACCCATGCTTAAATTGGTAGACAGCAAAGGGAACCAGTTGAATATCCCGGGAACAGACATTCCGGCGCACCATTTCTTACCTGCAAATGCAGTTATCACCGCAGTTGACGGGCAGGAAGTCAGCGTAGGCGATGTGTTGGCACGGATGCCTCAAGAATCAAGTAAGACTAAAGACATTACTGGCGGATTACCTCGAGTTGCTGATCTTTTTGAGGCTAGGAAGCCTAAAGAGTCGGCTATACTCGCTGAAGCCTCCGGTACAGTGTCTTTCGGGAAAGATACAAAAGGTAAGCAAAGATTCATTATCACTGACAAAGATGGAGTTCCTACTGAACTGTTAATTCCAAAATTTCGCAATGTGAACGCTTATGAAGGTGAGTTCTTAGAGAAAGGTGAAGTGGTGTGTGATGGTGCGCCTGACATGCAGGATATCTTGCGTCTAAGAGGGCTTACTGAGTTGACTCGCTATATCGTAAACGAAGTACAAGAGGTTTACCGGTTGCAAGGTGTCAAAATTAACGATAAACACATAGAAACTATTGTTAGGCAGATGCTGCGAAAAGTCGAGATAGTTGATGGTGGGGATACTTCTTTCTTGAAGGGTGAGCAAATTGAAAAAGAAAAGCTCCGAGAAGAAAATGATCGAGTACGGGCCAAGGATGGACTGGAGGCTACCTACAATCAGATGTTATTAGGCATTACTAAGGCATCCCTTGCTACAGAGTCTTTTATATCGGCCGCCTCGTTCCAAGAGACTACACGTGTCCTGACAGAAGCGTCGGTTACAGGGAAGAGAGATGTGCTGAGGGGGCTTAAGGAGAATGTGATCGTGGGACGATTAATTCCTGCTGGAACTGGTTATGCATACCACCAGGAAAGAAAGCTGACTCGTGGCAGCGATCCGGCGGCAGTGGCGGCAGCACTCGCTGCTGAGATTGATGCTGAGTTGCTGACAGAGCTAAAGAATGATGCAGGGGAGAATGCCGAGTCGAAAAGCGCCTAAATTTGTTGACAAAGGAGTCATAGGACTCTAATATTCGCCGCCTAGGATGGAGAGGGCCCGTGTCATCTCACTTTAGGTTTTTATTATCATTTCAGTCGTGTTCCCGAGCAATTTCTTATGCAATGCGTCATAAGTATTATTGTCTTCGTTGTTTTAGGACTCGACCTGAGTGATGTTTTTTAAATAAAAAAAATGTGTTAAGTGAATTATGCCTACAATTAACCAACTAGTAAGAAACCCGCGAAAACGGGTGCGTGAAAAAAGTAAAGTCCCTGCTTTGGAGGCTTGTCCTCAGAAGCGAGGCGTCTGCACTCGTGTTTATACGACAACTCCAAAGAAGCCAAACTCAGCGCTGAGAAAAGTAGCGAGGGTTAGGTTAACGAATGGGCAAGAAGTGACTACTTACATAGGTGGTGAGGGTCATAACTTACAAGAACATTCAGTTATTTTGATCCGAGGTGGGCGAGTGAAAGATTTACCTGGTGTGCGTTATCACACTGTTCGAGGGACTTTAGATACCTCTGGTGTTTCTGAAAGGCGGCGTGGGCGCTCTAAATATGGCGCTAAGCGTCCTAAGACTTAATAGCAAGTATTTAAGGTTTATATAATGTCAAGACGTCGAGTAGCAACCAAACGGGAAATTCTACCTGATCCGAAATACCAAGATCGGGTTTTAGCCAAATTCATTAATTTAGTGATGTCGTCAGGGAAAAAAGCAGTTGCTGAGAAAATTGTCTATGGTGCATTAGTTCAGGTAGAAGATAAAACAAAAGGCGTCGGATTAGACATGTTTAAGCAGGCTCTAGAAAATGTTGAGCCAAAAGTTGAAGTTAAATCCCGACGGGTTGGTGGGGCCACCTATCAGGTTCCTGTTGAGGTTCGTTCTAGTAGACGCGTTACTCTAGCAATGCGCTGGTTAGTGGACGCTGCAAGAAAAAGAAACGAAAAATCAATGGGTCAGAGACTGGCAGGAGAGATTTTGGAAGCGTGCGAGAATCGTGGTTCTGCTGTCAAAAAGCGTGAAGACACTCATAAAATGGCGGAAGCGAATCGAGCTTTTTCGCATTACCGTTTCTAGATTGCGAAGTAAGCCCTAATGTCCCGTATTACGCCGATAGAAAACTACCGAAATATCGGAATTATGGCTCATATTGACGCGGGGAAGACCACTACTACTGAGAGAATACTTTATTACACAGGCGTTTCTCACAAGATAGGTGAGGTTCACGACGGTGCGGCAGTCATGGATTGGATGGAGCAGGAGCAAGAGAGAGGAATAACTATTACTTCAGCAGCGACTACTTGCTTTTGGAGCGGTCTTAGAAATGATTTAGGAGCTCATAGAGTTAACATTATAGACACTCCCGGTCATGTTGATTTTACCATAGAGGTTGAGAGGTCTTTAAGAGTATTAGATGGTGCTATAGGTGTCTTTTGTGCCGTAGGTGGGGTGGAGCCCCAGAGCGAAACAGTATGGCGTCAAGCCAATAAACATGAAATCCCCAGGATTGCTTTTGTTAATAAGATGGATCGAGCGGGAGCTGATTTTGAGCGGGTGATAGAATCAATTCGAGAGAGACTAGGGGCTAAAGTTGTAGCGGTTCAGCTGCCAATAGGTGCCGAAGAGGATTTTTCTGGGGTGGTGGACTTGGTTCGTATGAAAGCTATCTACTGGAATGGGGACGACCTGGGTTTGACACATGAGGAGTCACAAATTCCTGAGAACCTGATGGAACTATCATTAAGAGCTCGCGAGTTGATTGTTGAGGCTGCTGCCGACGGAAGTGATAGCTTAACCGAAAAATATTTGGCGGGCGAAAATCTGACGCAAGATGAAATTGTTGCCGGGCTAAGAGATAAAGTGCTTAAAAATCAAATTGTTCCTGTGATGTGCGGTTCTGCTTTCAAAAATAAAGGAGTCCAGTGCCTTCTTGATGCCGTTATAGATTATCTTCCGTCTCCTGTTGATGCCAACGGTCTTCATGCATCGGTGCCTGATTCAAAAGAAAAAGTACTTTGTAAACCCACCGATGAAACGAACTTTTCTGCACTGGCTTTTAAAATAGCTACGGACCCATTTATGGGAACATTAGCGTTTTTTCGCGTGTACTCTGGGGTAGTGAAGACGGGAGATAGTGTTTACAACTCCGTGAAAGGAAAAAAAGAGCGGTTGGGAAGGTTGCTACAAATTCATGCAAATAGCCGCGATGAAATAAAAGAGGTCCGGGCGGGTGATATTGCCGCAGCGGTAGGGCTGAAAGATGTTTCGACTGGAGACACGCTTTGCGACCCGTCTAAGATTGTTGTTCTAGAGCGGATTGAGTTTCCAGAGCCAGTCATAGCTGTTGCCATAGAACCTCGCACGCAAGGTGATCAAGAGAAGATGACTCTAGCCCTGCAGAAACTGTCGGCTGAGGATCCATCGTTTAAAATTTCAACAGATCAGGAATCTGGGCAGACAATTATTTCTGGTATGGGCGAGCTACATTTAGAAATAATTGTTGAGCGAATGAAAAGGGAGTTTCAAGTTGAGGCTAATGTAGGGAAGCCGCAGGTGGCTTACCGTGAGACGATTAGACAGATAGTCGAAAAAGCGGAAGGTAAATTTATTCGACAAACTGGCGGGAAAGGTCAGTATGGACATGTCGTCTTGAGGATTGAGCCGCTTCCGAGAGGCGAAGGGTTTGTGTTTTCAAATGCCTTGCAGGGTGGTGTAATACCTAAAGATTTTATTCCGTCAATTGAAAAAGGTGTACAAGAGTCTCTTTTGAACGGTGTCCTAGCCGGTTATAAAGTGACAGATGTGAAAGTGACGTTATGTGATGGTTCATTTCACGATGTTGATTCTAGTGAAATAGCTTTCAAGGTCGCAGCCTCTATGGCGTTTAGAGACGGTGCTAAGCAGGCTAATCCGGTGCTGCTGGAGCCGGTAATGAACGTGGAAATTTCAACGCCCGAGGAATACTTAGGGACTGTTAATGGTGATTTAAATAGGCGAAGAGGTATAGTGCTTGGCACTGAGGATTCTCCTGGAGGCGCTATAATTAAGGCCGACGTCCCATTAGCCGAAATGTTTGGATATGCGACCGATCTTAGATCGGGAACGAAAGGGCGGGCCACTTATGCCATGGAATTTGCGAGATATATGCAGGTTTCTGAAAAAGTGGCAGAAACGGTAATTAACAGAACATAAAGTTTTTAGCTAAATATAGATAGATAGAGGGTTAGCGACCATGGCGAAGGAAAAATTTGAACGAACGAAACCACATGTAAACGTGGGCACTATTGGCCACGTAGATCATGGGAAGACGACGCTAACAGCGGCGCTCACGATAATTGGTGCCAAGAGATTTGGTGGAGAAACTAAGGCGTATGATCAAATTGATAATGCTCCTGAAGAACGTGAGCGCGGAATTACAATTGCGACCGCACATGTTGAGTATGAAAGCGAAGGACGCCATTACGCGCACGTAGATTGTCCTGGACATGCCGATTACGTAAAAAACATGATTACAGGCGCGGCTCAGATGGATGGCGCGATTTTAGTATGTAGTGCGGCAGATGGCCCGATGCCTCAGACAAGAGAACATATTTTGTTGGCTCGCCAAGTCGGTGTACCTAAAGTTGTTGTTTTCTTGAACAAAGCTGACATGGTCGATGATGCAGAGCTTCTCGAGTTAGTTGAAATGGAGATCCGCGAGTTGCTCGATTTATACGAGTATCCAGGCGATGATACGCCAGTCATTATCGGCAGTGCTTTAAAAGCGGTAGAAGGCGATGAAAGCGAGATCGGATCCCAAGCTATTGATAAGCTAGTTGCGGCGATGGACGAATTTATTCCCATTCCAGATAGGCCGGTTGATTTGCCATTTTTGTTGCCTATTGAAGATGTTTTCTCTATTTCTGGCCGTGGAACAGTAGTCACGGGGCGAGTAGAGAGAGGGATTGTGAAGGTTGGCGAAGAAATTGAGATTGTAGGTATTAAAGATACCCAGACAACAACTTGTACCGGAGTTGAGATGTTCCGAAAACTTCTTGATGAAGGACGAGCTGGTGACAATGTGGGTGTTCTTTTGCGCGGAACTAAGCGTGAGGATGTAGAGCGTGGACAAGTGCTTTGTCACACGGGTTCTGTAACGCCTCATACTCATTTTGAAGCAGAAGTTTATGTTTTATCTAAGAATGAAGGTGGTCGTCACACGCCTTTTTTCGATAACTATCGTCCACAGTTTTACTTTCGTACAACGGATGTAACTGGGGCTGTAGAGTTGCCTTCAGGCGTCGAGATGGTGATGCCTGGAGATAATGTAAAAGTGACTGTGAAGCTAATTAACCCTATTGCTATGGAAGAAGGGTTGCGCTTTGCCATACGAGAAGGCGGACGAACAGTCGGTGCAGGCGTTGTATCGAAGATCATTGAATAATAACTATAAAGTTTAGGCCAGTAG
>DGOV01000060.1 GCA_002390205.1 Proteobacteria bacterium UBA4457
ACAGATATGGTCCTCAGAGGTCTTGTTAGCGGAAAGACTGATTCAGAGATCAAGGAGTTGGTCGCAGAGGTTATAGCTCTCAGAACCAATCTCTGTGATCAGAGTACTCTTGAGAACGCACGTGTCCTCAATTTTTCGCCGCGAACAGAGGGAATGCTATGAGCCTTCGTAAAGCAATCAACCAAATGTGTAAGAGCTGTATTCACGACCCGTTATCTGTAGGCACTTGGCGGCAGCAAGTCTTCCTCTGTAGCGTCAAATCGTGTCCATTGTGGGAAGTAAGGGCTAAGCCGACTAGACCTATCCCTATAGCGATCATTGCTCAGTATCAGGCCGAAAATGATGAATTTCAGCCAAAGGATGGTGCCTAATGGCTGAGAATCGAAAGCCTCCAGCTTATCAAGAATACGCATCTACTATGCTAGCTAATATCTCGTTCCGTTCTATGGATCTAGCACAAAGAGGCCTACTTTACACAATGCGCTTAGAATGCTGGGCTAATGAATCGCTTCCTAGCAATGTAGACACTCTATCTAATGTGTTAGGACAAAACGTCAAGCCTGAACACTTAAAAGCTGTTCAACCGTTTTTCCAGATAGATGAATCAACCATTATTAGTCCTGAATTAAATGACTATCGACAGCATCTCGAAGAAAGACGCGAAAAGCAGCGGAGAGGAGGACGAAAAGGCGCGAACAAGACCAACTCCAAGGCGAAGTCGTCCGATAAAACTGAGAGCTCGGGTAACCCGCGGGTAAGCCGTCGGGGTAGTGGCGGGTCCTTAGTACAGTCAAACCCAGAAAAGCAAAGTCAAAACCAACGTAATGAGGGTAAGTTCTCATACAAGGATAAGGACGGTATTGACCCACTCGACAGTGAGCTTTACAAGCCAGCATTAGAATGCAACCGATGTGCCGGCGGGGGCTGTGGATGGTGCGCTGGAAAGCCCTGGCTTGATATTAAAGTCGAAACCGACCGCGAGTGAGAGCATGAATTCAAATATGAAGACAATATTTAGCCCAATTTGGTGTAATTTCAGCTCATATAGACTGCAAGTAGAGTGCTTATGCCAATTACCTGACATAAGGCTAAGATTCGCGCTTAAAGCATCAATTTCAAGCTAAGTCGAAGAGATCTAATTTTATTAACCCGTAGGTTGGAGATAAATTGCTGGTTGCTCAGAGGCGCCACCATGCTTCTGTAGAGCATGCTGGTGGTGAACTGATATGCAGGAGTATACGCATTTTATTGCATACAACTTAAATGGAATGTAACTTGCCTCGTTACTAAAAAAATTTTGGAGCGATCCACGATGCGCAGCGACGCAGAACTTCTCGATCATATTCTGAACCATATTGATAACGGCACAACCGACCTGGGTGATGAGGATTGGTTTGAGCCCGTGGAAAACTACACTTCTCCATTACGCTTCGATGCTGAAAGGCGGCTTATGCGTCGCCTACCTATCCCTTTTTGCCCGGTTGCAGCTTTACCTAACGCAGGCTCTTACGTGGCGCGGGCCTCCGCTGGTGTTCCACTCGTGGTGGTGCGTGGTCTGGACGGTAGTATTAGGGCATTTCGTAACGCGTGTCGGCATCGTGGGATGCAATTGGCTGATGGATCCGGTTGTACGAAGATATTCCGATGTAATTATCATGGATGGGCATACCGACTAGACGGTCGACTTGAGTACGTGCCTCACGAACATGGTTTTCCTGAGCTAGACAAAAATAGCAACGGATTGGTACCAGTTCATGAGGTAGAAATCCGCAGTGGATTGGTATTTGTTACTCAGGATGAACCTGTCGGGCTTGGTGCTTTAGACTCGCTACCTGATCTCCTGACTGAGAATCAGGTACTGTTCGATTCGAGTGAATCTGTTGAGGACATCAACTGGAAGCTGACTGCCGAGGGAACTCTGGAAGGCTATCATATAAAGCCTACACATCCAGAATCCTTCTATCCTTACGGCTATGACAACTTAAATGTTATTGAAACGCAGGGGCCAAATTCTCGTGTATGTTTCCCTTTTAGGCGCATTGAAAAACTGCGCGACGCACCGCGAGAGAACTTGTCGTTGGATCGCATGGTCACACTAGTCCACCGAATTTTCCCTTTCACGTCTATTAATCAACTATCACAACACTGCCATGTGAGCTTCGCTGAACCAGAATCAGCAACAAGGACACGCTATTTCAACTACAAGTTCACACTGCCGAAACCAAATGGTTCTGCTGCTACCGAAGAAGAATTAGCTCGCGCCAAGAAGGACGCCGCTTTTCTTTCAGATACAGGCAACCAAGAGGATGCGAAAGTCGTGAGTGATATTCAAGCCGCTATGAGCTCTGGAGCCAACACGCATTATAGGTTCGGCCGATTTGAATCCGCGATTCATCACTTACATAGCAATTTGGCCCGATATCTTGAGCGATTGGACGAGTTCGAGAAAAGTGAATCTTTCGTTAAGGATTTGATATCTTAATGACGGCGGCGACATCGTCTGCTCGCTAACACCGCCACGTCTTCATTTGATTATATCAAATACCTCTTTTCACGGCACCGGTTCTGCTGAGACAACCCGAAACTGAATCGGATTTTCGCTTTTTAAACTAAATGAAATAACGTATCGATTCCCT
>DGOV01000053.1:0-9909 GCA_002390205.1 Proteobacteria bacterium UBA4457
ATCTCCTAATGTGTCACTCTCAGAGACATTCAATCCAAGCCAAGCTATGTCCTCTTCTATCTTTATGACCCAATGTTTGTATTGCTTAGGGTGAGTTAGAAAGTTAATACCAAAACTTGCTATATAATGGTTTTTTCTTTTTTTTAGGTCTTGCGAAGCCGGCATTAAATTCTCTCTTTCTTGATATCTATGATATTTAAGTTGATTATTAAATCGAGAGCTTCAGATATGTTCAGTTCTGACGTATCAATAGTATGCTCGGCCCGCTGATAGAGGCTGAGACGATCAGACAGCATAATTTCAAGTTCAGCCATCGCGTTCTTATTTTTTGATATAGGCCGATAGTCGCCCTGCGCAATAACTCTTTCCATATGCTCTTTAGGTTTTGCCTGCACCCATATTGTATGACACGTTCTTAAGAGAAGATTGAACGTGTCGGGCTCCGTTACTAGGCTGCCACCTATAGCTATGACAGACATCGGATCGCGATTTAAGACATTTACTAATGCTTCATTTTGAAAACGACGATACGTGGCTTGTCCGCCTAGCGAAAAAATTTCACTAACTGGCATTCCAGCGGCCTTAGAAATCTCTGATCCCAGTTCGATAAAACGCACACCTAGTTCTCTTTCTAAACCTCTACCCAGAGTCGATTTTCCGGCTCCTCTAAGTCCGATTAATGCAATATGATTTTTTTTAGTACGAAGTGCCGGACCTTTAGCTTGCGTTAGTAAATGATGCAGTTCGTCGTCCGAGATGCTCCTTAGATGTTCTCGGAACTCTAGATATATCGAGCTTTGGCTTTGTTTTTCTTCGACTAGATCGTCAATTTTTAAAGCCAACGCTGTCGTTATGGCCTTTAAAATTAAAATGGATGGGTTAGCCGTACCAGCTTCTAAAAGGGCCAGGTATCTTTCGGAGACACCTGAGTCCTCTGCAAGTTTGCGTCTTGACATAGATTTTCTAATACGCTCAGTACGCACACGTAGCCCTAGTATCGTTAGATATCCGGAAGTCGGCTCTGTACTTAGTTGCAGGAGAGGATTATTCATATTGCAAAATAATACACTATTATAAGGAATTTAAAGTGCAATATATTACATATATTCTGTTGATTTGTGGTTACTAGCTTTTTTAGAACGCGATTTATGGACCCCACAATCGTTAATACGTTTAAAATAATGAAAACTTTATCCTTAGGAGCTTGCAGTTGGAATCAACAATAGAACAACGGGTTGTGGACCGTCGTAAAGTAAAGCATGAAAAAAGTAAGCTTCAGCAGCGACTTAGACGCCTCACTGGCCAAGCTATTAGTGATTTCGAAATGATAGGTGAAGGTGATCGAGTAATGGTTTGTCTCTCAGGAGGAAAAGATTCTTATACGTTACTTGATGTGCTGAGTCGCCTTCAAGACCGCGCACCTATAAAGTTTGAACTCGTTGCAGTGCATTTAGATCAAAAGCAACCGGGGTACCCCGCCGACGTCATGTCTGGATATCTCGAACAAATTGGTATTAAAAGCCATATTATTGAGCAAGATACTTACTCTACTGTAAAACGCGTCATACCAGAGGGTAAGACCATGTGCGGTCTTTGTTCGCGACTGCGTCGTGGTATTCTCTATCGTTTTGCTAGGGAAAATGGTTTTACGCGTATCGCGCTCGGCCATCACCGCGATGATATCGTCGAAACACTTTTCCTTAATATGTTTTTTGGCTCAAAACTAAAGGCAATGCCTCCAAAGTTGCAAAGTGATGATGGTGCACATATCGTCATCAGACCTCTAGCTTATTGTGCCGAAGAGGATATCGCTCAGTATGCAGAGGTACAGAACTATCCCATTATTCCATGCAACCTTTGCGGGGGGCATGATCATTTACAAAGAGTAAAGATAAAACAAATGTTGGCTACTTGGGAAAAAGAAACACCAGGCCGGGTAGAAAATGTTTTTAGAAGTATATGCAACGTTGCGCCTTCTCATTTAGCTGATAATCAGGCCTTTAATTTTAAAGCTCTTGGTTCTTGAAATAACGGAGTGTCATAATATTTTCAATTTTTTTACCAAAGTAGAATTTTGCGAGGTACCTAAATGAAGATAGGTCTTTTTTCAATTTGTCCTGATATAGATGTTGATCCTGCTATAGTTGCTAAGCATGCTGAAGATGCCGGTTTTCATTCATATTGGGTCGCGGATCATCCGACTTTCCCCGTTCAGTACGAGACGGCCTATCCGGGTCGGCCAGCTGATGGTATAGATCCCGACTATTTGTGGAAGATGCCAGAGCCCCTCATTGCATTAATGCGAGCCGCGACAGCTACTGAATCGATTCAGCTCGGCACTGCTGTCTTATTGATCGCCGAACGACATCCTCTTCATTTGGCGAAAGAGATTGCCTCTTTGGATGCTTTCAGTCATGGACGATTTCACTTTGGAATTGGGGCAGGTTGGTGTCGAGAAGAAGCTGAAATACTAGGAGTAGACTTTGATCATCGATGGGGACAAGCGAGAGAGTGTGTCGAAATCATTAAATCATGTTGGACTGATGATACTACCGAGTACCACGGTAAGTACTACGATTTTCCTGCAGTCAAATGTTATCCCAAGCCATCTAGTCTGCCTCATCCACCTATTTATCTCCCAAGTATTATGGTGGGAGGGGAGTGGTCAGAGCGAGTTTTTAATCGCATTGTGAAATGGGGTGATGGCTGGCTACCCGTTGTAATGGACGTTCAACAAGTCGTTGATGGAATGAGAAAAATGCAGGAAATTGCATCTGTGGCAGGAAAATCAGAGAAAAAAATAAATGTAAATGTCTTGGGCGGCTTAGGGCAATGGAGAACGCGTAAGGATATTGGCGCATTTGTGGCAGCTGGGGTAGACCAGGTTACTATTTGGATGAAGTCAACCGACCTTGACAGCGCACGGTTTGAACTCGACACCTTAGCTGAAGAACTTATATTTTAATATTATTTCTACCTCACAGGAAGGTTATCCGTGCTTACCAAGGTTTCAAATGGCTTTATCATATCCCGCTGAACTATATGAACTTATTCATTCAGGTAATGAAGGGGATTTAGAATTCTATACTCGAGAATGTGCTGACGTGCAGCGTGTGCTTGAGATGGGATGTGGGACAGGTCGTATTGGAAGTGCGATTTTGGCGCAAGGTCCAGAGGTATGGGGGCTCGATATCCATGCTGAAAGCCTTAATATGGCAGAGAAAAAAGGGCTGATTACGATTTTTGGAGATATGCAAGATTTTAGCATTGATCAAAGATTTGACCGAATTATCATACCGAATAACACGCTTTACTGTTTGTCATCTGACCAAGAGGTCATGAGATGTTTACGAACAGCCAAGAGGCATTTGGCGCCGAGGGGTAAAATTATTTTCGACGGGTACCTCACGCCAGTGCGTGCTTCAAAGATTTCCAAAATCACAGTCAAAGATAGACAAGACTCTTGGATAAAGAGTGTTCGATTCGATGGCAAAGAATGGGATATATTTGAAAAATCCGTTTTGGATACGAGACGAAAAACTGCTAAGGTAAACTACCGATGTACATTAAAAGAGTCTAGCGTTGAACTTCTTATCGAAGTTAAGCATAGGTATTTAGAGATCTCACAAATACTGACTCTTCTCCAGCACTCGGGTCTATTTGCCTTATCAATACAAGGCGGCTATCTCAACGAGGCTCTGAGTGAAGATTCAGAGAATTTTTTGATACGAGTCCAAGCAATATAATAAAAGTATATTTATTTTTGGTTTCCAAGCGACATTCTAAGTTGCGCTATAGTTTCTAGTCCGACTTTTTTATCTGAAGTTGGGCTTGAATTTCCACTGGGCCATTGGATTTCCTCTTCAGGCAACTCTTCCAAAAATCTACTTGGTTCGCATGGTTCTATTTGACCATAGCGTTTTCGTGTCCGGCTATAACTGAGCGTTAGGTTTTTTTTTGCTCTAGTAATACCCACATAGGCAACTCTTCTTTCTTCTTGTATTTCAATTTCTGTAGTGCTGTTTCTGTGAGGCATAATTCCCTCCTCAAAGCCTGCTATATAGACATTGCTATACTCGAGACCTTTAGCCGCATGGAGTGTGGTAATAGAAACACTATCAGTGTTCTTCTCGTTGTCTTGCCTTTCAATAATATCAAAAAGCGTCAATGAAGAAACGACACCAGATAGATCAATTGAGGTATCTTTCTTGACAAGTTGTTGGACCCAGCTGAGTAATTCTTGGACATTTTTATTTCGTCTTTCAGACTCTTTTTCGTCTTCCGCATTAGTGGCGAGCCAGTCTTCGTAACCTATATCATCGAGCAATGTTGACAAAGTAACATCTGGGTCACAAGCCAGTGATTTTTCTCTTAAGCTCTTTATCCAGCGGCCAAAAAAAACGATATTTTTAGCTATATTAGGCGATAGGGTATCAAGAAAATCAGTATTTTCTGTCGTTTCTAAAATAGATAGCCCCAATTTTGTGGCCCCTTCAACGAGGGACTTTACGCTCTGTGTTCCAATGCCTCTGCGGGGAACGTTTAATATTCTCAGTAGCGCATTATTATCTAGTGGGTTAGCGATTATGCGCATATAGCAAATGCAATCTTTTATTTCAGCATAGTCAAAAAATGACTGACCGCCTGAGAGAGTATAAGGAATGTTTCTCTCCAGTAACGCTCGTTCGAAAAGTCTACCCTGATGGTTAGAGCGGATAAGTATTGCGAACGCGCCATTCGGTTCTCTCTTGAGTAACTGCCGGTGCAATATGTCATTCGCAATCCTTTCTGCTTCGTCGTGCTCGGTCGAGGCCGATATTATGCGGAGTGGATCTCCGAACCCATTTTCAGACCAGATCTTCTTGGGGTAATCATGAGGATTATTTTCTATTAAGGCATTAGCCGCTTTCAAGATACTGCCGCTGCTCCGGTAATTTTGTTCAAGTTTAATAACTTCTAATGTTGGGTAATCTTTTTGTAACTGATTTAAGTTTTCTGGATCCGCGCCTCGCCAACCATAGATTGATTGATCGTCATCTCCTACTACTGTCATATTTTGACGACCATTTGTGAGAGTTCTTACTAACTTATACTGTGCAGTATTTGTATCTTGGTATTCGTCCACCAAGAGATACTCGATCTCAGATCGCCATTTTTCTCTAGCGACATTGTTCTCAGATAATATCTTTACTGGGGCCATAATGAGGTCGTCAAAGTCGACTGCGTTATAGGTTAGTAACGTTTCTCGATAGTTTGCATACACAGCTAAGCAGAGAGCATCGAAAGGACGTTCTTTATCGACAATCACCTCTTCTGGGAGTAGAAATAGGGATTTCCAAGAAGATATCCTATATTGCACTAAGATTGGTGCGATATCTCCAATTCGTTTTTCCTTTCTAAGCAGTTCAGTGACTATCCCGACAGTGTCATTGGAGTCTAATATTGAAAATCCTGAACGATAATCCGATAGTGTGATTTCCGCCCTTAAAATCGTAAGTCCCAATGTATGGAAAGTGCAGATTCTGGGCTTTTCTTTACTACCACCGAGTGTTTTCTTGATCCGCTCTCGCATTTCTTTTGCAGCCCGGTTAGTAAACGTAATGGCAGTAATTTTTTTCGGGCGGATATGTTCTTTGGTGATCAAGTACGATATTTTGTGAGCGATGACACTGGTCTTCCCACTTCCTGCGCCGGCCAAGACCAATAGAGGACTTTTAGTGTGTCGTATAGCTTTTATTTGTTGAGGGTTTAGATTTTGCAAAAAAAAGACCGTCTATGATTAATTTTATTTAACGATATGTGCCTTATTTTAAGTAAAGCTGTCTAGCGAAGCTATATTGACTTCTAGTTATTTTTACGGGCTTAAATGATTTGCATTTATAACCGTTCTCAATTACAGCAGGAGAGGGTCTTTGCTTGGAATTGGACGCATTTGTGTGTGTTTTAGATTAAACTTACCCGGCAAGTAACTTCCAACCTTCTGTTGACATAACCTGTCAAGAGCAGTCTCAATCAGCGACAGATGACTATAAACAAAGATATATTGAGAGATTAAAGACTATTAAAAATGATTGATCAAAAAAAGCCATACATAGATATCAACATAAATGGATCATCTGTTCGGATTCTAGGCACGGCCCATGTGTCTCAAATAAGTGTCGATCAGGTTCGTACAGAAATAGAGTCTGAGCAATACAGCGACATTGCAGTCGAGTTGTGTGAAAGTCGATATGAAATGATGTCAGATCCTGATGCCTTCGGCAAACTTAACTTGGTTGAAATTATCCGTAAAGGAAAAGCCCTCATGGTTACAGCTATGTTGGCTATGGGAGCTTTTCAACAAAGGATTGCTGAGCAATTCGGTGTGGAGCCTGGAGCGGAGATGCGCACTGCAGTCTTGGAAGCTAAAAAGAGGGAACTAGTTGTACATTTGATAGACCGTAATATCGGTGTCACTTTGCGCAGAATTTATGGTTCTGTTGCGTGGTGGAAACGGCCACATTTATTTCTTGGGCTTCTCGGCAGTGTACTGAGTAATGATAAAGTCGAAGAGAGCGAGATTGAAGATTTGAAAGAACGTGATGTTATAGAGAGCGCTCTAAGTCAGCTTCAAGAGTCAGCAGGAGATCTATTCATTCCTCTTATTGATGAGCGTGATGAATTTATGGCTGTAAAAATTTGGAGGATCGCCAATGCTAGCCCGTGCAGAGTTCTAGCAGTTGTCGGTGCCGGTCATCTGACGGGTATTGCGAAGTATTTAGATAAAATATCAAATGATTGTGAAGCTCGTTTGAACGAACTAGATAAAGTGCCGAAAAAGAAGAACTGGATAGCGGTTATTCCTTGGGCAATAGTGGCTCTCATTTTATTCGGGTTCTATTTAGGATTTTCTCGCAGCCCAGAGATGGGAATAAGCCTTTTGGTGGAATGGGCATTAATCAATGGTGGATTCGCATCTTTAGGTGTTTTAATTGCCGGTGGACATTTCTTGACAATTTTAGGCGCTTTTTTTGCGGCCCCTATCACGTCATTAAACCCTACTATTGGAGCAGGCATGGTGACGGGATTGATCGAGGCCTGGGTTCGCAAGCCGACAGTATCAGATTTTGGCGCGCTTCGAAAAGATACGGTAACTTGGAGAGGGTGGAGGCGAAATAAAGTGGCGCGCACTCTTCTTGCTTTTGTGTTCGGCACATTAGGTTCTGCAATCGGAACGTATGTCGCAGGGTTCAGGATTGTGGGGCAGTTGCTTGGGTGATCATTTTTAAGGTGCTCTGGTATTTTCTGCGCCACATGTAGCCTATTAGACCTATACATATCATGCTAAAACCACAAACGTATATAGGTTCCTGAAAAACATTAGGCGTTAGCATATTTAAATATGTGTCTGCTGCGTGTAACGGAATCAGTTTATTCAGCACGACAAGAAAGAACAAAAAACAAAAGCTGCTTTGTCGAGCGGAATAATACATCTGCAGAAGGCTTAGAAATAACACATCTCGAAATGCTAGGAGCGAGATGGCCAAGGCTGCTGGTCCAGTATTAGTGAGCTTTTCGTTTGTAAATACCTGGTCTGCTCCCGCCATTGCGGAAAAACTTGCTAAGGTTATAGCGAGTATTGAACTGCTGAGCCAAAGAGGAGCTTCTTGTAGACCGCGTTTAAATTGCCTCTCTCTCAGGTACTTCATGGTTCGGACAAATTGACCAATGCCGGAGGGAAAACTAATTGCTGCCAGGTAGGATGCCGCGCTAGCAATGACAGCAGAGCATGACAACCACATGCGAAGTGCGTCGAACCCTCTATCACTTGCTGAAAAACCAGTAACTAATAGCCCCAGTGAAAGAACGAATAATCCATAAGCCGATGGAGTTGCTTTGATATCTATTTCTAGCCTTAAGCTTCTATATGCCCCAAACATAGCCCAAGCACCAATAAAAGTGAGTACAGAGAGAGTAAATAAGTCTTTTTGATAAGACGCGGAGAACCAAATAGGGTTGGCGTAGCTCGTTTTCAACTGATACCAGGTAGGTATTAGGATATCGGTGATATGAGGTAATAAAAATGCAATTAAAGCGATCGAGAAAATAATGCTATTACTCTGGTTGGAGGTTCTCTCTCGAAAGACTTTAATGATTGATTCATTCAAAGAGGTTGCCTGAAAAATCAGTGCCACAAGGCATAATATGACGCTATTTAAAAGGCTTTCGATCAAGTTCCCCGAGTTCCCAATGTATATTAGCAGGCATAAAATTGCCGCTCCCCAGGACGTTAGACTAGGCCCCAACAGCTTCCCGAGTAGAAGATGAGATGGTTTGATGCTCCCCATCCTTTGGGCATTCCAAGTATTATCGCTCACTTCTTTTCGGAAGGCGGCCGCAATTCTCATCGGCCCTGTAATAATCCCAAAAAACAAAAAACCAAAAATAGCGATATATTTTGTTATGAAGATGCTAAAAATACTTTCACTTACGAACCAAGTGATGCTCACGAACAGAACAATGACTAATAACGTAATGATTTTTATTTCATAAAGCCAGAGCTGTTTCATCAATTCGGGATTTTTCATATTTCTATTCTTGTATAGAGTCGAAGTAGGCTTTTTTCAGTTTGCTTTGTATCGTTTCTAGCCCAGATATAGTTTTGTTTAAAGGAATGACTTTCTGAAATAAATCAGCTTTGTCGCTTTCATTGCCCCTGAATTCGAAGTCTATACTGCTATTCGATTGTGCAACCTCGCCTACTTTTGGATGAGCCTGAAGGAGTTCCACCACGTTCTGGAACGGTGATGAAATAGATAGTCGTAACGTCTGATTAGAAATATGTTCGGTTCCGATATTTTTTTCTTCTATCGCTATCCCATCTTTCAGTATCAGCAATTGAGTTGAGTATGATTCAATCTCGGACAATATATGTGATGATATTAGTATAGTTACACCGTTATTCTTCCTTTCATTTAAAAATCTTGAAAGTGTATCTCTAGCTTCCGGATCTAAACCGGAGGCGGGTTCATCTAGCAGCGCTATTTTTGGATCGTGGATAAAAGCCTGCATAATGGCAACAGTTTGTCTTAATCCTTTTGATAGAGTTCCCGTTTTTTGCTGTAAACGGTCATGCATTTTAAAGGTTAAGGAGAGCTTATCTATCGATGCTCTAAGTTCTTCTTCTCTTATTGAATATATAGAACCGGCGTACCACAAGCATTGCTCGACGGTGAGGCTATCGTAAATACCCGCTCGTTCCGGCAGGTATCCTATTTTATTGTAGGCATGACGAGGATGCTCTACCACATCAACTCCCATTATTTCGATTGTACCTGAGAGTGGCTTGAGCAAACCTACTAGGCATTTGAATAGCGTGCTTTTACCTGCGCCATTTGGCCCGACAACTGCCATGATAGTAGCGCTTGGTATAGTTAGGCTGATCCCATTCAAGGCGTATATTCGATTGTAGGAAGACCAGAGGTTATTGACTTGTATAACAGGTGTAATAATTTAAACCAACTAAGTATTTTTTACATACAGCATCATATGGCTAGAGAGGTTTTGACGCCAGAAATTTAACACGGGACTAAAGTTGCTTTCAGCTAGTATGATATCCTGATGAATAAGTGGTTGAGAATGGCAGTTGAAAAAGACATTGTGATACGTGCTGCAAAACTATCTTGTGCGGTAGGTACTTTACTTATTCTTATTAATTATGGTGATGCGATTTTTACTGCTGAGGTAGCATATCCAGCTTGGTGGAAGATTCTTTTGACTTATTGTGTTCCGTATTTTGTGTCCACTTACTCTGCGGTTGGCGCCAGGCTAGCTGATTAAAAAAAACCCCGCATTTGCGGGGTTTTTGGTATCTAGGATATGGAGGATGATTTACATCATGCCAGGCATTCCGCCCATTCCGCCCATTCC
>DGOV01000053.1:9933-47207 GCA_002390205.1 Proteobacteria bacterium UBA4457
CATGCCACCCATGTCAGGCATTGCTGCGCCGCCGGCGCCGCCTTCCTTAGGAGATTCAGCTACCATAGCTTCGGTAGTCAAGAGGAGGGATGCTACTGACGCTGCATTTTGAAGTGCAGAGCGAGTTACTTTAGCTGGGTCTAATATTCCCATTCCTAGCATGTCGCCATATTCTCCAGTTTGCGCGTTATAGCCGTAGTTACCACTACCTTCTGCTACTTTTGCACAGACTACTGAAGGTTCATCACCGGCATTGGCCACGATCTGGCGAATCGGCTCTTCTAGCGAACGTACTAGAATGTTTACTCCGATTTGTTGATCTTGGTTTTCTACCTTAGTTGATTTTGCGACTGCTTGTACTCTTAACAGAGCAGTACCGCCTCCAGGAACAACGCCTTCTTCGACAGCTGCTCGAGTTGAGTGGAGCGCATCTTCTACGCGTGCTTTTTTCTCTTTCATTNNCATTTCTACTTCAGTTGCAGCACCAACCTTAATGACAGCGACACCACCGGCGAGTTTAGCAACTCGTTCTTGCAGCTTTTCACGATCATAGTCAGACGAAGTCTCTTCGATTTGAGCACGCACCTGATTAACTCGGCCTTCAATAGCTTTTTGATCACCACCGCCATCAATGACTGTCGTGTTCTCCTTGCTAATCTGAATTTTCTTAGCGCGACCAAGGTCCTCTAATGTAGCTTTTTCAAGATTTAAGCCAACTTCTTCAGCAATAACAGTTCCGCCAGTCAAGATAGCTATGTCTTCTAGCATTGCTTTTCTGCGGTCTCCAAAGCCAGGAGCTTTTACTGCTGCGACTTTGACAATCCCTCGAAGGTTATTTACAACCAGTGTGGCCAAAGCCTCGCCTTCGATATCTTCAGCGATGATAAGCAATGGTTTACCTGCTTTGGCAACTGCTTCTAGAACTGGAAGAAGCTCACGGATATTCGAAATCTTCTTATCATGTAGAAGGATAAGTGGGTCTTCGAGTTCAACACTCTGCGCATCAGCATTAGTGATGAAGTACGGAGATAAGTAACCGCGGTCAAACTGCATTCCTTCCACGATATCCAGCTCATTTTCTAAGCCAGACCCTTCTTCTACAGTAATAACGCCTTCTTTACCGACTTTATCCATTGCTTCAGCGATAATTTCACCGATTGCGCTGTCAGAGTTGGCAGAAATAGTACCTACTTGGCCTATAGCTTTACTGTCTAGGCATGGAGTTGAGAGTTTTGCTAACTCTGTGACACAGTTTGTTACTGCTTTGTCGATACCACGCTTAAGATCCATCGGATTAACGCCTGCGGCGACCGATTTTAGACCTTCTCGCACAATTGCTTGCGCAAGTACTGTGGCTGTCGTGGTTCCATCACCAGCAACATCAGATGTTTGGGAAGCAACTTCCTTGACCATCTGTGCACCCATATTTTCAAATCTATCTTCAAGTTCAATTTCTTTAGCTACAGATACACCATCCTTAGTTACGGTAGGTGCACCAAAGCTTTTCTCTAGAACAACGTTACGACCTTTTGGGCCAAGTGTTTGCTTGACCGCATTGGCCAATATGTTAACGCCGTTAGCCATACGTTGGCGGGCGTCATCAGAAAAACGGACTTCTTTAGCCATTTTGAAAAACCTCCTGGTTTCTTACTTATTTAGCTTAGTTTCTAATTTCTATGAATCGAAAACAGCCATGATGTCGTCTTCTCTCATTACGACTACATCGTGGTCATCAACTTTTACTTCAGTGCCTGAGTATTTCCCAAAAAGAACTTTGTCTCCTACTTTAAGGTCCAGTGCACGAACTTCTCCACTGTCTAAAATTTTTCCATTACCTACTGCAACAATTTCGCCTTTACTTGGCTTTTCTGTAGCTGAATCAGGTATAACTATGCCGCCGGGTGAGGTTTTCTCTTCTTCCCAGCGTTTTACGATCACGCGATCATGCAACGGTCGAATTTTCATTATTTTAATTCTCCTCCAACAGGATTTGTTTACGAATTAAACGAGCTGATTTGACTATTTTTGTTAGCACTCTCACTCGAGTAGTGCTAGAAATATAGAGAAGTTGTTGAGAATGTCAAGAAAATTCTCTATTAATGGTAGGTGGTTATCTACAAAAACCTTTTAAATATAAGTATTAAAGGGGTAAATTTAACGTTAGGAGCGCTACAGCCATGGCTAGAGTAGTTGTTTTTTTACATGCGATTTATGTCGTCTTTCTGTTATTTGCTGCTACCTTTTTTCAATCAGTGATTGCAGAGGAGCACGCATGCGGATCAATGACTATCGGCGTTGCGGTTGATAGTGAGTCGTTTATGACGGCGCGCGATTATCAAATTGATGTGGCTATTGATGGTTTGACCGTGTCACGACTTAATGCCCCTCTCGTTGGAGATACGCTAGTTAGTTATGCTGCCGATCTTCTAGGAGATAGCTTTTGTGATGTGGTGGTGGTCAGTGAGGGTGGCATGGGGCAGGAGATATATTTAGACGTCTATGAATGGTCAGAGTATCGATTGAAACCGATCAAATTATCTGCTCTTCCTAATAAATCTTCTTTAAATGAGATATCTGCGTCTACCGTAAGTGTTATAGATAGTAGATTGGTGTTCTTGACCCAGTCCCATCTTAATCCGCCGGTAGGAACCCAAAGTGCTGACAACTTGTTAGGTAAGTTATTCTATTCTTTTGACAGGAATGAGTGGGGCGAGCTTTAAGAGTTCTCCCGCAAGAAAGATCGGTATGGCTTTAAGAAGCTTTTGGTATGAATTTTAACGCTATGCCATTGTTGCACCATCTCTTCCCTGTAGGCATTGGGCCATCGTTGAAAACGTGCCCTTGGTGCGAACTACATTTTGCGCAATGATATTCGGTTCTAGGCCAGAGGAGAGAAAAATCCCGTTTGGTTGACATGTGGTCGGGAATGGTTTCGGTGAAGCTTGGCCACCCTGTACCGCTGTCGTATTTCATTTTTGATGAGAAGAGAGGAAGGCTGCACAGCCTGCAGATAAATACACCAACTCGATGCTCATTGTTTAGGTCGCTACTGAAGGGGGCTTCAGTGCCTTCATTTAGTAGCACATCATATTCGAGTGGAGAAAGAACTTGCTTCAGCCGAAACCTATCAGGAGTGAATTTGGGTTCTACTTTAATGTTTTCGAATTCTGTTGGGAGATACCTCTTCCAAGACTCTATGGCTACGTCAGTCTCTCTAACAGATAGATTCTTTGCCCAAATAGAATAAGGTGCAGAAGATATTCCGGCTATCAAAGCGGAGATACTTGAGATCAAATACTTTCGTCGGTTTAACATGAGCTTACTAATTTAAACATTTGAAAAAATAAGAGGCTCAATTGGCCAGATATTTTTCAATATATTCATTCAAACTTCCCTCTTCTGCATTTTCTAGCTTTTCTTGATTAGAGCGGGACACTTCAGCTAGGCGCGAAAAATCCTGTGAAAAATCGTCACGCGGAGGCGAATCTCTGAATTGCGCAGCATGGTTCTTGGAAATGTTCATCGCATAAGTTTGGAAGGGCTGTTGATTCGTTAGTAGTTCATTTAGAATCTTTGCTGCGGGCAAGAATTCGGGGAACTGGATAGCATGTATCTGTTTGTTAAGCGCCATACTATAGTCCCTGTTCACTGAAAGCGCGTCGAGTGCCTCGCAAATGGGTAACATTCTTTGGCATATCTCTAGCGACCAAGACTTTATTGTGTGCCTTCGAGATTGTTCTACTAATTTTAAATTAGGTTCATGTCCCCTCAAGGCGACGGTGAGTTCGTTGTATTCTATTTCTCCAAGCTCGCTTTGTGTTAATAGCGGGCTTTCTTCCAACAGGCAGAAAATCAAAAAAGCTTCCAAGAAGCAGAGTTGTTCGATATCTACTCCTGTAGAGGATAAGCAATTGAGATCTAATGCGCGGATTTCGACATACTCAACTCCTCGGGACTTTAGGGAAGTTGAAGATCTCTCGCCTGATTGCCCAGTCCGTTTGGGTCGAATGAAGCTATAATACTCATTCTCTATTTGCAATACACTGGTGCTTAGCTGTATCCGAGACCCGTCGTTGTGTAAACCAATGGCTTCATACTCTGGGTAGGGAGTGCGGAGTGCTGTTTCGAGACTTGCACAATAATCATTAAGTGAATCATAAGACACGACTAATGAGGATTGGTTTTTGTTTTTGTAGCCAATATCGCTCATCCGCAGACTTGTAGCATGGGGTAAGTAGTATGTGCCGTGCTGGTGCTGTTTGAACCGAGTGGTTCTCCCAGCTAGAAAAGATTTACATACGGCCGGCGATGACCCGAATAAGAAAGGGACCATCCACCCTAATCGTTTAAAGTTTCTGATCAAAGAGAAGTAACTCTCGTTAATAAACTCTTGTTCAGGTGCTTTCGATTTTTCCAGCCCTTGATAGATAGGCCAAAGTTTTTGTGGAAGAGAATAATTAAAGTGGACTCCTGCTATGGCTTGCATTTTTCTACCATATCTCCAGTCGAGACCCACCCGATAAATATGTTTCATTTTCCCATTATTAGATGTCCCATAGCGTGCGATTGGGATACTCGTGTCGTCTGACACCGCGCAAGGCATGCTAGCGGCCCAAAGTAACTCATCTGACGATAGGTGTTGGTATAGGAAGCGGTGTGTTTGCTCTAGGAAATCAATCGTTTTATGCATTTCTGAGAATGCGGGAGTGATGAGTTCAGGTAATGCCTCTGAATAGTCTGTTGTGATATAAGGATGCGTAAGAGGTGCGCCCCACTCGTGTGGATGGGGTGTCTGGGCAAGAGAACCATTCGTGTCTATTCTCAAGCTTTCTTTTTCTAAACCCTTTTTTCCACCTTTGAGTATTTCAACCCCACCTGCGGTTAGCAGTCCGTCTAGACGTTTTTCAAGTAACTTATCAATCAAAAAATTATCCTCGTTGACGCAATGCTGTGCTTGGTTTTTATCTGGTACAGAATACTACTATTTTAGTAGTAAACTGAAATAGTAGGTTTTTCTTTTGCTCTCTATAATAGTATTCTCGTGTTTTAAGTTGTTCATGGAATTTTTGTATGATCTACGATGTCCCCAAAGTTAGTCCTGGCGGAGACCGATATTTACTAGTCGAGTTTGGGAATGAAATGAACTTAGACTTGAACTTTAAAGCGCAAGGATTGGCTAACGCTCTCACTGGGGAAGATCGAATCAATGGTGTGATCGAGACGGCGCCCTGTTTCGCAACTACACTTGTGCATTATGATCCCGATTTAATCTCCTATTCTGACTTGAAGGTTGAATTACTAAGACTATTCGAATCTTTGGGTTCTAGTGATGATATAATAGTCGATAGTCGTCTTTTTTACTTTCCCACACTCTATCTAGATCCATGGACTACTGACTGTATCAATGACTATCGTGACAAAATCAATCCGGAAAAAGAGCAAGATCCAGAATTTGTCGCTCGAATAAATGGGCTTAGCGATGTTCGTCAATTGGTGCGCGTGCATTCCGGGACAGAGTATTGGGCTGCGAGTCTTGGCTTTTGGCCTGGCCTCGCCTTTATGATGCCGCTAGATCCAAGATGTAGGTTGACTGCACCAAAATATAATCCTCCTCGTACGTGGACTCCTCAAGGGGCTGTGTCTATGGGTGGGATGTCCACTGCGATTTATCCTGTACCTAGTCCTGGGGGGTACCAGTTGTTTGGTAGAACTCCAGTGCCTATTTGGGATCCTCAAAAAACATTCCCCGAGTTTGAAGGAGACCTTTGTATATTTCGTCCGGGAGATCGAATTAAATATGTTCCTTGTTCAAAGGAAGAATATCTAGAGGTCGAGCGGCAGGTAACGGAAGGAAGTTTTAAATTCAACATAGTCGATTATCAGCGCTTCTCTGTAGGGAATTATAAGCGCTGGGTCGCTTCGCTAGACTTAACGAGTAGATTTTGAGGTGAGTTACTAATGATTAGTGTTATTGAGGCTGGGCTTGAAACTTCGATCCAAGACTGGCCTGGAAGAGTAGGATTTTATAATAAGGGTTTTCCTCCATCAGGCCCTCTAGATTCTTGGTCTTTTAGATTGGCCAATATTTTGGTTGGCAATGAAGAAGGGTTCGCGGCCTTGGAATGTCAGTTCATGGGGCCCACTTTGAAATTTGACAGGGATATAGTCGTCGCCATAACTGGCGCCGATATGCAGGCGAAGGTAAATGGACAGACGTGCCCTCTTTGGGAAAGCTTTACAGTATACGCAGGGCAATCAATTGAAATGTCCTATGCAATATCGGGTGCGAGAAGTTACATTGCTTTTTGTGGCGGAATTGCCGCAGAGCAGACTTTGGGTTCGCGGTCTACATTTGCTGCGGCTGGGGTTGGCGGCCTTACCGGAAATGCTTTAAAAATAGGAGATATTTTGCCTGTAGAACCTGGTCATGGGGAAGCGGGTCGAAGAATTCCGTTAGTTGCGCGTCCTCATATAGAACAGCAACTGACCTGGGAGGTGGAGGCGGTAGCTGGTCCCAACGATGACTGGATAGATCAGCAAGGGCATGACCGATTTTTATCTTCAGAGTGGCGAGTTTCTGCAAAAAGTAACCGGATGGGAATGAGGTTAGAGGGTCCAGATTGGACGTTCACAAATAAGGCCTACGACAAACTCGCTGAAAACGGATCAGAGCCAGCAAACATCATCGATCATGGCTACCCTATCGGTGCAGTTAATCTAGCCGGCCAGACACCCATAATTCTATTAAATGACGGTCCTAGTATGGGAGGGTTTATTAATCCCTATACCGTGCCGCAGTGTGCTCTATGGAAACTTGGGCAAGCTAGACCAGGAGAGACTTTTAGATTTAAATCTATTTCAGTGGAAGAAGCCCAGATGAGAGCGCGACAAATAAATACTCTATGTAAGGACTGTCAGGTGAATTCTGTTCCGTAAGCTGATGGAGCTCTAATTGTCGAGCTTTAAGTTTTTGCGGGCCAGAGAGAGTGCCTTAAATATCGCCTGCCCTTTGTTTATAGTTTCTTCCCATTCCATCTCTGGAATAGAATCCGCAACTATCCCGCATCCAGCTTGTACATATAGTTGACTGTCTTTAATTACTGCGGTTCGGATAGCAATGGCCGTATCCATTTCTCCACGCCACGACAAGTAACCTATCGCCCCTCCGTATATCCCTCGTCTCACGGGCTCTAATTCGTCAATAATTTCTAGGGCTCGGATCTTAGGCGCGCCAGACAAGGTTCCGACTGGTAGCGTAGCTTTAAGAACATCCATAGAGGTCTTTCCAGACTTTAGTGTGCCTTCTACTGTAGATGAAATATGCATAACGTGGGAGTATCTTTCAATCGCCATTTTTTGTGTAACTTTAACACTACCCGTTTTTGCAATACGTCCAATGTCGTTTCTGCCAAGGTCAATGAGCATAAGATGCTCAGCTA
This sequence comes from Proteobacteria bacterium UBA4457, assembly GCA_002390205.1. GTDB lineage: Bacteria > Pseudomonadota > Gammaproteobacteria > UBA4457. The sequence goes on from DGOV01000053.1 coordinate 17,373, forward strand.
ATTCTTTCGGATCGGAAAGTAGTTCTTTTTCCAATTCGAGATCTTCTTTTGCGTTACTTCCGCGAGGTCTAGTACCTGCTAGAGGTCTCGTTGTTACAGTATTATTCTCGACGCGAACAAGTATTTCAGGGGAAGATCCCACAATTTGAAAATCTTCAAAGTCGAAATAATAGAGGTAAGGGGAAGGATTTAGGTGCCTTAACGCTCGATAGATATCAAGTGGGTTAATATCGATCGGTGTTGACATCCTTTGAGCAAGTACCACTTGCATAACGTCACCATCGACAATGTATTTTTTTACCTTTTCGACGGCAACTAAAAAATCCGTCTTATTGAATTCGGATTTCGGTGTGACATCCTTTAAGGTATGCTGGCCACCTGATTGCTGGCTGGTTGGAATCCCTCGGTCAAGCAAGATCTCTAGTTCATCGATTTCTTTTTCAGCCAATTCCGCAGCTGTTTGATTTCCTTTTGCTACATATTTTACTATCAACATCTCACCTTTTAAGCTGTCGAACACTATAAAGTTATCGACTTGCAGAAGGTATATATCTGGTAAATTAAGAGGGTCAGGTGGACTGGTGTTCGCCAGCTTTGGTTCAACATATCTCATTGTGTCGTAACCGAAATAACCGACAAGTCCACCACAAAATCTTGGCAGATCACCTGTCGGCGGTGAGAATTGTGAATGGTATCCCTCGATAAATGAGAGTGGATCCTCGCAGGTATGGTGCTCAACTTTTTCACCTTTGTACCAAAGAGTGATATCAAGTCCGTTGACGGTAAGGTGTCTAGGGCTTGGTAATCCGATAATAGAATACCTTCCCCATTTTTCTCCACCTTCCACTGACTCTAGAAGAAAAGAATTTTTCCCCAAGGCTAATTTTGTATATATGCTTAGGGGCGTGTCGAGATCGGAAAGCACTCTTCGAGTTATGGGGATTCGGAGGTAAGTACTGGATTTTCCTTTTGAGTACGGGCTTTTCACGAGTTAGGGGACCTTACGTTTGACGCTAAAATCATGGTTGCTTTTTACTAATTTTCTTTTACTATTAAACCAGAGAGAAAGTAGGATTGTAACGCCGAGGTTAGGTCCTAGCGCAATTATACCTGGGTGAAAACCAAAAACTTTGCCATTAGTGACAAACGATAAATTACCAAAAGCTATAATTAAAGCTAACGTGACTCCCACTATCAGACCAGCCATTACCGCTCGGCCGTCAAGCTTTTTCCAATTTATGCCCATAATAAAAGCAGGAACTAACTGCAAGAGCATATCTAGTTTTCGATCAAGGAGTTGAACCAATGATGATTTATCCTTAAGTGTTATTGCTAAAACGACCAGAAAAACGAGCATGAGGCAAGACAGAGCTTTGCCTAAACGTGTGAGTCCTTCTTCCGACAGACTTTGAGGAAAGAGTTTAGCGAAAACATCCTTGGTGAGCATGGACGATAGCGAGAGCAAGGCAGAGTCAGCCGTCGACATCATCGCGGCAAGAATTGCAGAAAGAATGAGGACTACAAGCATATTGCCGAGCACAGAGTGCAGCTGTACTTCCCTAAGCACCTGACCAAAAATTTGATCGGATGAAGCGCCTTCAAGACCAGGAAGATAAGCTAGAGCCATAATGCCCGCGATCAAAGAAATAAGCATCGTGGGTACAGGCATGAAAGCCATTAAAGTCATACTATGTTTTAGCGTTTTCAGGGAACTTGCTGCGTAGATTCTTTGTATCGCTTGAGGGTAGAGGCATATACCAAAACCAACAGCAAGTATATAGGATAGCCACTGGCGACACTGGTCCGCCGATGGGACTAAGACTTTTCGTGAGCCAGTAGTTAAATCGACATGCATTAGCATTTGGGTTGCTTTTCCAAGAGAACCAAAGCGGTCGAACAACATCACTATTAAGACTGCGAAGCCAATCATTAACACACCGCCTTGCAGTGCATCGGTCCATACAACCGCGCGCATACCCCCTAAGGTGCCGTAGGCGAGCATGATGAGTGCAAGAATAATAACCCCTACATTATAAGAGGTTGCCCCTGATTCAGGATTAAGCCCCTGCATAGCTCGTCCCATAGCCATTAATTGTGCTAATAAGAAATTAGCAAGCACCGCTACCATTACAAGAGTGACAAGAAGCACCAGTAATTTATTTTGATATCGGTTATTTATATAATCTCCGGGTGTTAAGAACCCATTTTTTTTTGCCAGTAAATGTAGCTTAGGAGCGAATAGAAGATAGACGACAATTACAGCGGTCATGAAGTGTAAGCTCACGATCCATGCGTACCCTATCCGATAGGTGGCTCCGGTAAAAGCAAAGAATGTATTTCCACTGTATTGAGTGGCGAACAGAGTCATAAATAACATTAGAGTCCCGAATCCGTTCCCGGCTAAGTAGAAATCCCGCATTGTATTTTCGGTTCTGGCTTTTTTTGCAATCCAACCTATTAGTAGAAGAGAACCTAGGTAACAGCTGACAAAAAGCCATGCTCCTAAACTTAAAGGGACGAGATTATTCATCGGGCGCGCGAGCTTTCGAATGCAAGGCAATAGCCGTAACGATAGAAGCTAGGATGGAAACGACAATTGAGCTGATGACCCAGCCAGGAAATCCCATCCAGACTAGCGTGCTATCTGCAGGCCAATACCAAGGGATACCCAAGCAAAGTAAAATTAAATATATTAAAAGAAGGCCCATTCGTAAATTAAAAACAGGGCTTAATGGGATTTCTTAAGTGTCTTCATCGCTCGTTCAAGGCCGTCTATGGTAAGTGGGAACATGCGATCTGAGAGTAGCTCTTTTATCATGCCAATCGAGGGGATATGGCCCCAATACTCCTCTGGTTGAGGATTGATCCATACAGCATAAGGAAATATCGCTAACAATCTTGCGATCCATGTCGCGCCGGCTTCTTCATTCCAATGTTCAACGCTGCCGCCGGCATTCATTATTTCGTAAGGGCTCATCGTCGCGTCACCTACAAACACTATTTTATGGTCAGCTCCATATGTCCTCATTAATTGTTGTGTTGGTATTTTAGCGTGGAAGCGCATTGTATTGTCTTTCCACACCGTCTCATACAAAAAGTTATGGAAGTAGTGATATTCTAAATGCTTAAACTCAGTTTTTGCTGCTGAAAAAAGTTCTTCACAGACCTTCACATAAGGATCCATAGAGCCACCCACATCTAGAAATAGCAACATTTTTGTAGCATTACGTTTTTCGGCTACCATTTTTATATCGAGTAAGCCCGAGTTTCGCGCAGTGGAATTTATAGTATCGTCGAGATCAAGTTCATCTTGAGCACCTTCTCGCGCAAATTTTCTAAGTCTACGGAGGGCAAGCTTAATATTTCTGGTGCCGAGTTCTACGTTGTCGTCTAGGTTTCGATACTCTCTCTTATCCCACACTTTAACCGCACGACCATGCCTTCCTTTCTCTTGGCCTATCCTAACCCCTTCGGGGTTATAGCCATCCGCACCAAATGGCGATGTGCCCCCAGTGCCAATCATTTTACTTCCACCTTGATGTTTTTTCTTCTGTTCCTCAAGACGCTTTTTAAGCGTCTCCATGAGCTTGTCCCAGCCGCCTAGAGCTTCAATTTCTGCTTTTTCTTCCTCAGTGAGATGGAGTTTTTTGTGTGCTTGAAGCCACTCTAAAGGGATATCCCCTATAATTTCGTCGAAGAGCATCTCCTGCCCTTTGAAATGCTCTCCAAAAACCTGGTCGAACCGATCAAAAAAACGCTCATCTTTGATTAGACATGTACGCGCCAAATAATAAAAATTATCGACACTATAGTCCGCAATTTTTGCTTCAAGGCCCCCTAGTAAAGTCATCCACTCAGTAATGGTGACAGGGATCTGAACCTTTCGGAGCTTGTAAAATAAATCAGTTAGCACGGTTTCTTCTTGACATAAAAACAAGACGTTCAAACAAATGAACGTCTTGTTCGTTCTTAAGAAGAGCACCGTACAGCTTAGGAATAGCTTTTCCTGTGTCTTTGTCTCTTAGGGTTTCGGGGGGAATGTCATCCGCTACAAGCAGTTTAATCCAGTCTAGTAACTCAGAAGTGGAAGGTCTCTTTTTAAGCCCAGGTAGATCTCTTAGCTCGAAAAAACAGCTTAACGCTTCCGCTAGCAGACGTTTTTTTACGTCTGGATAGTGAACCGCGACAATCGCCTCCATCGTAGTAGGCTCAGGGAAAGCGATATAGTGAAAGAAGCATCTTCTTAGGAATGCATCTGGGAGCTCTTTTTCATTATTACTTGTGATAATAATAATTGGCCTGTTACGCGCTTTGACTGTCTTTTTAGTTTCATATACAAAGAATTCCATCCTATCAAGTTCTTGTAGTAAGTCATTTGGAAACTCAATATCCGCTTTATCTATTTCGTCTATCAGCAGAACGACTTGTTCTTCCGCTTCAAATGCTTCCCAAAGTTTCCCTTTTACAATGTAGTTAGAGATATCATGGACTGCTTCTTCCCCTAGCTGCGAATCTCTCAGCCGCGCCACCGCGTCATATTCATACAGACCTTGTGCTGCTTTTGTTGTCGATTTAATGTGCCATTGAATTAGGTTTTTCCCGAGAGATGCAGCAACCTCTTCCGCTAGCATAGTTTTTCCCGTTCCAGGTTCGCCCTTAATGATTAGAGGTTTTTCAAGAGTAATAGCAGCGTTCACGGCCATCATTAGGTCTTCAGTTACGATATAGTTATCAGTTCCTTCAAAGCGTTTTTTTGTCATGATTTGCTACTTTATATTTTGTATGATTAACAGCGAGTTGTGTATAGTTTAAAGGATGTCGGCACGTTTCCCAAACATTAATGCTTTTGCGCTCCTCTGTTTCCCATCGCTTTGACTGTGCAGGAGTTGCTCAGAGTTAACTAAGCATTTAAGTCGGGAATCAACTTGCTTTTTAAACGCTCAATTTGGTCCTTCAGTTTTAATTTTCTTACCTTCATTCGCTTGATAAGTAGTTGGTCGCTCTGCTTGGCTGATATGACAGTCTCGATAGCGAGGTCTAGATCTCGATGCTCAGTTTCTAAATCATAAAGAGCATCACATAATCTGTTGGCCTCACTCTCATTCATCTTTATTAGAACTAGGTGGCACGCCTAGTCGCGAAAGTTTTTGAACTGTAATGGATAAGTTTGTTGACTTTCTTTGACGGCGCTAATTGCATCTTGCAGAACATTTCGGCTTTTCCCCGTTACCCTAAGTTGTTCATCTTGCATTTGCACCTGTACTTTCAGTCTAGATTTCTTGATTATTTTGACCAGGTCGCGCCCTAAATCTTTATCGATACCCTCTCTTACTAAGATGTGCTGCCTGGTCTCACTTAGGTTAGAGGTTAATGCTTTTAGCTCTAGGCAGTGCACATCAATTCCTCTCTTTACTAGCTTAGACTGCAATATTTCTAACATTTGTCGTGTCTGAAACTCAGCTTCTGCAATCAACACGATTTCACTATCGTTGTATTCAACCTTTACTTTTTTACCCTTAAAGTCAAAGCGTGTCGCTAGTTCACGGTTTGCTTGATCTACCGCATTTTTTAGTTCTTGTTTCTCGAATACAGACACGATATCAAAACTTGGCATGAACACTAACCTTTTAATTACGCTTATTGTCTATTATCTGTTAACTGTTAGAAACAATCATCTAGTTGGCTTAAAATATGATATTTTTGTCTCTCTGATGATTTAATATACCGATAAATTGTTTACCTTTTGAAGGTGTTAACATTGCTCGCCTAGACCGAGGTTTCTAGTTTTAGATTATTGTGTACCCTGATTAACGTAAAGTTTAAGGTAAATTAAGTGGGATTGAGTAAAAAAAGTTTATTTACATGTATTAACAAGCGTTTAGTAAAAAGCCTTGGTGTCCGTTTGGCAGAATATGTTCATGAGCCATCAGGAGCTAGGCACTACCATTTAGATTGTGATGATACTAACAATGCTTTTATGGTGGCTTTTATGACGCTTCCAACGGATTCGACTGGTGTAGCACACGTTTTAGAGCACACAGCTCTATGTGGTAGCTCTAATTACCCAGTGCGTGACCCTTTCTTTATGATGCTGCGACGATCTCTTAATACGTATATGAATGCTTTTACTGGCAGTGACACTACTGCCTATCCTTTTGCTACTCAAAACAAAAAAGACTTCGATAATTTACTGAAAGTTTACTTAGACGCCGCTTTTTTCCCAATTCTTCATCCTTTAGATTTTGCTCAAGAAGGCTGCCGTATCGAGTTTGAGAGCGATGATGTGAAAAACCCATTGACTTATCAAGGAGTTGTCTACAATGAAATGAAAGGGGCGATGAGTCCACCTTCTTCAAATTTGTGGCAGCACGTTTATAGCACTCTTTTCCCCGACACTCCATATCGACATAACAGTGGTGGTGACCCCTCACAGATCCCTAATTTGTCTCATGAAGCATTGAAGGCATTTCATGCAAAGCATTATTGTCCCGCGAACGCAGTTTTTATGACCTACGGAAGTTTTTCAGCAAGTGAACACCAAACTCGTTTTCAAGAGTTAGTGCTTGATCGCTGTGGCAAGGGTACAAAAAACACAAAAACCCTGCATCAGCCTAGCTTTTCGAGCAGATCAACTCTGGTGACGTCTTACAACGTTGATCGCAAAGATGATCGAATGACTCATTTAGTTTGGGCATGGGTCGTGGGAGATGCCACAGATCCTGACCAACTTATGGAAGCTCACTTGATTTCGTCAATTCTTCTAGAGCATAGCGGTTCACCTTTACGTCACTTTTTAGAAACGACGTCTCTGGCAAACTCACCATCAGAGCTTTGTGGGATAGACGACTCGGCCAGGCAACTGGTTTTCTTTTGCGGAGTTGAAGGAAGTGAAGCGGATAATGCTGATAAGATAGAAGAAGAGATCTATCGCGTGGTCAACAAGGTGGCGTCTGATGGTATTTCAGCTGCGGAAATAAATGGGATTATCGATCGTTTGGAGCTGGCACAGAGAGATATCGGAGGGGGATCGTACCCTTTCGGCTTGCAGCTTATGAGTCGAGTCCTGCCTGCAGCGATACATAGCGCCAATGTCTGGGATCTATTGAATCTCGAGCCTACGATTGATAAATTGAGAAAATCGGTCAACAGGGCTGATTACATAGAAGGTTTATTTAAAAAGCTTCTTATTGAAAATCAGCATGCTTCGAGAATTAGTATGCTCCCGGAAGAAAATAAGTCAGCGAGGGAGTCGAGAGTTGAGAGTGACCAATTGTCATCACTCAGAGGAAAACTTTCTGCCTTAGAGGAAAATGTCGTGATGAAAAGCGCTGATGCATTAAAGCAGAGGCAGGGCGCGGAAGATGATCCAGATATTTTGCCGCAAGTCACTCTTGCAGATGTGCCGTCAGAAATTAAGGTTGTAAACCCTTCTAGCGCGAGGGTCTTTCAGAACTACAAAAATTGTCTTGTCAATGAGTACGCAGTTGCCTCAAATGGTATTTTTCGAGCAAAAATTGCCTATCAAATTCCATTTTTGACACCCTTAGAGCTTTCCTATTTCCCTCTCTGGTGCGAGTATTTAACTGAATTTGGGAGTTCTTCTGACGGATATGCTTCCACGCAAGCTCGAAGAGCTATGGTTGGAGACTTTTCGGTATATGGGATGGTTAGACCGGACCCATCGGATAGCAAAATTCACCACGCTTGGCTTATTTTGGGCGCTAAAGGCCTTGCCCGTAAGCGACACGAACTCTTAGATATTTTAGTGCGTATCCTACCAAACGTGCGATTTGATGAATCATTAAGACTCAAAGATCTTTTAATGCAGTCAAAGGCTGAGCTTGAACAATCGATAACTGACAAAGCTCACCACATGGCGATTTTAGCTGCGGGTGCCTCACGATCACCAATGGGCATGCTTGCTGAGTTATGGGATGGAGCCACTTCAGTGAAGCTTCTGCAAGCTTTGTCGAAAACTAAAGCAGGAAGTGCTGAGGCGACCCTAATCTTCCAGACTTTTGAATCTATTCGGGAGAAACTAGTTGGCACTTCTTTTCGTACCGCCTTTGTCGGAGAGGGCGCATCGCTTTTAGATGTTGATTTGGATGTCTCCCTAATACGACCTGAGAAGGCGTTAGAAAACTTGAAGCTAGAAAAGCTAGATCTGTCAAGAATGGAGACGAGAGACGAAAATGCTTGGGTGATCAATTCTCAAGTAAATTTTTGTGCAAAGGTTCTCCAAGCCGGAGATGACAACCAAAAAGACGCGCCGCCACTTTCTGTATTGGCGAGATATATACAAGATGGTTTTCTACATCAGCATATTCGTGAGCAAGGAGGAGCGTATGGTGGTGGTGCAGCCTATGATGCCGATAGCAGGTCGTTCAGATTCTATTCCTACCGTGACCCACGATTGACAGAGACGTTTAACGATTTTACTAGATCAGTGGAATGGTTTTTGAATGATCGTAGCGAGAGTCGTCTGGAAGAGTCTATCCTAGGCATAGTTCGCGCTCTAGACCAGCCGTCTTCTCCCTCTGGAGAGGCTGAGCGTGCTTTTTCAGATGAGTTGTTTGGTCGCAGTCATGAGTTCAAAAAGGATTTTAGGGATAGTGTCCTTGCGGTAACCCACGATAGTCTAAGGGAAGTTTGTGAGAAATATCTTTTAAGCGATGACGCTGGCTTAGGTGTTTTTTGTAAATCTGGGAACGAGCAAGTACTGACTACTCTGGGTCTACGGGTTGGGGAGCTTTTATAGTGTCTAAACATTCTCTATAAGTGGGCGCTTACTTTTGAAAAAACCTCTAGATAGTATATTTTTTGTTTCTGAGAAATATTCATTACTTCCTTTGAAAGTAGAAAGAATTCCCCATGGGCTAGTTAATGAAACCTTTAAGCTCGAGACGGCCTTAGGTGAGAAATATGTCTTACAGAGATTGAATCCTATCTTTAATGAGTCGACTAACGCGGCTGTGCATTCGGTGACTACCTTTCTGAAGGAAAAGGGGTTTTTGGCTCCCAGTCTAGTCCTGACGACTGATAATCAAATTTCGGTTAACTTTGAACAGAGGATTTGGCGACTTTTCACTTACGTTGAAGGTGTAGTGCTCCCAAAAGTCGACAGCCCCGAAATTGCTGCATCAGCGGGCAAAATTCTCGCTAAATTCCATTTGCTGATGCATGATTTCGAGCCGGCGGCGCTAGCTGATAGATCGCAAGTCCATGATTTTAAAAAGTATTTTGACCACCTTAGGTCTACTCGTTTTAGACTTAAAAACCATCGTCTTTTTGCAGACATGCAGCCTCTTTATCGGAGGTTAGAGTATCTGGTCAATGCCTTGGCCCCACTTGATGTAGGACCTAATTGGATAGTGCACGGAGATCCTAAAATATCTAATATTATGTTTTCTGAGACAGCCCTTGAGGCTATATCTCTATTAGATTTTGACACGGTAGCGCGAGCGCCGGTTTTGCTTGAGCTTGGAGATGCAATGAGATCTTGGTGTAACCCCCTTGGCGAGGACGATCCGACCGCGTATTTCGATAGAGATTTTTTCCAGGCAGCTCTAGTTGGTTACCAAGGTTCGATCGGCGACAGATACCGTTTGTTTTCATCCCAGCAAATACTACTTGCCACTACTCAGATATTCCTTGAGCTGGCTTCTCGATTTTTATCTGACGCGTTGGAGGAACGTTATTTTGGTTGGGATGCTTCGACGTATAGAACTAGAGGTGAGCACAACTTAGTGCGAGCAGAGTCTCAGATTTCTGGTGCTGAGAGTATAATGTCGCTAATAAGTTAAAGTTGAGCTATTTATGTTGAAGTAAAACTTCGTCAGTCTGAAGCCTTAGCAGCTGAGTTTTTAAAGGTTTTTTATGCTAGACTTAGCATTCGAACTTTCCTATTTGTCTTTAATTAGCGCTTTCGGTTCACACAGGCATGGCTTCGTGAGAAATGTCTTGCACGTTTTGCTCCTCGTTTTTTTAGAGGTTAAATTGGGCGTCAGGCTGACGATATTTTGTTTTCTTTTGGAGAAAGATCATGGTTGCTGGAGCGAAAACTAAAGAATCGATTGAAGCTGCTGCTATCGCAGCTGCTGAACTTTCAGCGAAATTGGCGATATACCATGTCAGTCGGCTAGAAAAAACTAAATTAGACAATGCTGGGCCTGTAGGCTATCGCTATACGATAGAAGGCGGCTATGCACCTATCACGGGCTTCCGTATTGGTTCGAAAGAAGATGTGAGTGCTCATGCGACTTCTCTGGCCAAAGAGATGAATGAACGTAGAGGTTTGAAAGGCACCAAGCATATTGTTATTGGTAAGCCTCGTAAACCTCAAGCTTCGTAAACTAGCCTGAATCAAAATGAGGTTTGACAGTCAAATTTCTGATTGGAAATCCCTTAAAAAAGTAAATTAGGCGACAGCATGGTCGCTGTGCGTCTAAAATCACTAAAAAATAATGGTACCGGGAGGGGGAATCGAACCCCCACATCCTTACGGATACCAGATTTTGAATCTGGCGCGTCTACCAGTTCCGCCATCCCGGCACAGAGTAGGTGGCGAAGCAGTATAGTGAAACAACTGCCATAGGTCGACATAGTATTTAAAAAAAATTGATGGGATGTCGCTTTGGAACTAGAAAAATTCAGTTATTCCTTACCGAAAAACCTTGTTGCGCAAGCTCCTTTAAAGGATCGGCGAGACGCACGGTTATTAGTGTCCGATAATTTGACCGGAGAGTTTCAAGACCGGAGAGTTTTGGATTTATTGAGTTTGTTCCGTGCGGGGGATTTGTTAGTTTTAAATGACACTAAAGTTATCCCTGCTAGGCTAAGAGGTCGAAAAGGTACAGGCGGTCGCGTGGAAATTCTGGTTGAACGGATAGTTTCCGATTCCCGCGCTCTTGCCCATGTGAAAGCTAATAAAACTCCTAAAAGCGGATCGTTACTTATTCTTGATGGTAACGGACGAGTTAAGGTTTTAGGACGAGAAGGTAGTTTGTTCATCTTAGAAACCGCCACGGAAATGACATTTACTGATCTCTTGTTGCACTGTGGTGAGTTGCCATTACCTCCTTATATAACGCGGAGCCCCACTGTACTTGATGAAAGTCGTTATCAAACTGTTTTTGCAAAGAATTCAGGGGCAGTTGCAGCGCCTACAGCCGGTCTTCATATAGATGAGAAACTACTGCTCGATCTGAAAGAGCTCGGGGTTGACATTGAATACGTAACGTTGCACGTTGGTGCTGGAACTTTCCAGCCTATAAAGTCATCTCATATTGATGAGCATGTGATGCATTCTGAGCGAGTTGATGTATCAGACTCTGTTTGCTTGGCGATTAGGGAGACGCGCAAACGAGGAGGAAGAGTTGTTGCTGCTGGAACGACTGTAGTGCGCGCGCTGGAGGCGGCCGCGTTGGGGAAAGATTGTATTCAGAAATTTCAAGGCGAGACCAATATTTTCATACGAGATGGTTTTGACTTCTGTGCAGTAGACGTCTTACTGACAAATTTTCATTTGCCACGCTCGACATTACTTATATTAGTAAGCGCTTTCGCTGGTTATGAATATATTTTTAAAGCTTATCATCATGCTATCGAAAAAGAATATCGTTTCTTTAGTTATGGAGATGCGATGTGGTTGGAAAGGAATAATTAACGAGTAAGTATATGAATAATTACCAAGTTACAGAAGGGCAACGGTGAATTTCGCATTTGAGGTTCAGGCGAAAGATGGCTCAGCGCGTGCAGGTCGATTAGAACTACACCATGGAATAATAGAGACACCTGTTTTTATGCCAGTTGGCACGTATGGAGCTGTGAAAGCGATGACCCCGGAAGAACTTTCGGAGCTTGGTGCTCAAATAGTACTCGGCAATACATTTCACTTAATGCTTAGGCCGGGCGATGAGGTCATAGGAGCTCATGCAGGATTGCATGACTTCATGAATTGGCGAAAGCCTATTTTGACAGATTCTGGGGGGTTTCAGGTTTTTAGTTTAGATTCTTTGCGCAAAATCACGGAAGAGGGCGTGACTTTTCGATCTCCTCTAAATGGAGACTCCGTTTTCCTATCGCCCGAGATATCTATGCAGATGCAGAAGGTTCTAAACTCAGATATCGTTATGATTTTTGATGAATGTACACCATATCCCGCCTCACATAGTCGCGCTGCAGCGTCCATGGAAATGTCATTGAGGTGGGCAGCCAGAAGTAAAGCTGCTCATGAAGGTAACTCTAACGCCTTATTCGGTATTGTACAGGGCGGCATGTATGATGATCTTAGAGTTAGATCTGCGGACGGGTTGATGGAACTTGGGTTTGATGGTTATGCCGTCGGAGGCTTATCCGTTGGTGAGCCGAAAGATGAAATGCAGCGGGTTATGGAGCAGACAGTGAGTCTATTGCCGCCCACTTGTCCTCGTTACGTTATGGGGGTCGGGACCCCAGAAGACCTACTAGCGGGAGTTCAACTTGGAGTTGATATGTTTGATTGCGTGTTACCAACCAGGAATGCTCGTAATGGTCACCTTTTCACGTCAGCGGGTGTAGTCCGTATCCGCAATGCTAAATACAAGTTATCAGCTAAGGCCCTTGATCAAAAATGCGAGTGTTACACTTGCAGTAACTATTCCTTGGATTACCTTCATCACCTGAGCCGCACAAATGAAATTTTGGGCGCACGTCTAAACACCATTCACAACTTGTTTTTTTATCTTAAGTTAATGCAAGATGCCAGGACGGCTATTAAGCTAAGTCGATTCTCGCTGTTTCGGGATAATTTTTTAGATGAGTATAGGGGTTCAAAGGTCTAACATGTTGTTGGCCAAATATGGCATACTCGCTGCTCGTAACTGAGAGGTGTTTTTTTGTGAATTACTTTGTACAAGATGCGTTCGCGCAAAGCGCGGCGGCAAGCCAGGAGCCAAGCTTGGCTAGTTTTCTACCGTTGATCATACTTTTTGTAGTGTTCTATTTCTTTTTGATACGTCCTCAGATGAAGAAGACGAAAGAGCACGCTAAAATGGTAAATAGTCTTGCAGTAGGCGATGAAATCGTCTCCGTGGGTGGGTTATTTGGGAAAATCACTGCTCTTGGGGATAACTTCGTGCAGACTGAAGTCGCGAATAATGTAAGCGTTAAAATACAAAAGAGCGCGGTCGCACAGGTGATGCCTGCTGGAACGGATAAGGCTTTATGAGGCTCGGAAGTCTTTTAGTAATTTGGTCGAATTATCACTGATTTTGAACGGATGTCTTAAATGAATCAATATTCCAAGCTACGCTATATCGCCATTCTCACAGTATTTGTGCTTGGATGTTTATATGCGTTACCGAACTTTTATGGACATGACCCTGCCTTACAGATTTCCTCTCTAAGAGGAAACTCCTTAAGTAATGAAGTTATAGTGCAGGTTAACGATATTTTGATTGATAACAGAATACCGTTTAAGTCGATAGGACTTGATACTGGTAAGATCTTGGTGCGGTTCTCTGATTCAGACAAGCGTGATATGGCACGTGATTTGATGAATGCATCGACAGGTTTTCAGAATTACGTAATGGCTCTTAGCCTAGCAAACGCCAGTCCTGAATGGTTGCAGGCTATCGGCGGGAAACCAATGTCGATGGGCCTTGATTTGAGAGGTGGCGTCCATTTTTTGATGGAAGTAGATACTAAAGCTGTTGCCAAGCAAGCGGAAAGTCGATTTATATCAGAAATTAAAAACTCGTTTCGAAAGGATAAAATACGATATCGTTCCATCGTTCGCGGAGGGATTGGAATCCAGGTTATTTTTATTAATGCGAATATGAAAGAACGCGGTTTAGTTTTGCTAAGTAATGAATTCCCGAGCTTGGAATTGAGCGAAAATGCCGAGTCAAATACGGTTGAGTTATCCGTTAGTATTGATACTTTAGCTGATATTCAGAAAACCGCTCTACAGCAAAACTTACAAACTCTCAGAAATAGAGTTAATGAATTTGGCGTTTCTGAACCCGTTATTCAGCAGCAAGGCGTTAATCGTATCGTGGTGCAGTTGCCAGGTGTGGAAGATACCGCTGAAGCTAAAAAAATTCTTGGTGCCACTGCAACGTTGGAGTTTCGTATGGTCGACGCGACTGGCGATATTCAGGCAGCAGTTGGCGGGAAAGTGCCTATTAAATCGAAGCTTTACTCGGAGCGTGACGGAAGTAAAATTCTTCTGGAAAAAACTGTCATATTAACCGGAGAATACATTATTGATGCTTCCTCAGGGCTTGAGGCTCAATCAGGAAGCCCTGCAGTTTTTATAACGCTTAATGGGAAGGGCGCTCGTGTTTTTAGTCGCATCACCGGTCAGAACATTGGGAAACCTATGGCGGTGGTTTATATAGAGCAACGGAAAGGTCGGGCTGTTGAAGAGGTTATCAGTGTCGCCACGATTCAGGGGCAGCTGGGCAAGCGATTTCAAATTTCTGGTTTAGACAGCACCCAAGAAGCACGGACACTAGCGCTTCTTTTGCGGGCCGGTGCTTTAGCTGCGCCAATCGAAATAATAGAAGAACGTACGGTAGGTCCAACTCTTGGGAAGGACAATATCGACCGCGGGTTTCAGTCGATGGTTTTTGGGCTCTCCTTAGTTCTAATCTTTATGGCTGTTTACTATCGAGGGCTTGGATTGGTCGCTAATTTTGCACTGACCTTTAATGTCATTTTGATCGTCGCTTTGCTGTCTGTGTTGCAGGCAACGCTCACTTTGCCTGGTATCGCGGGCATAGTGTTGACTGTCGGTATGGCGGTAGACGCTAACGTGCTAATTTTTCAAAGAATTAGAGAAGAAGTAGCCAATGGAAACTCACCTCAATCGAGTATAAGTGCGGGTTATGATAAAGCATTCTCAACTATCGCTGATGCGAGCACTACTACATTTATCGCGGCCGTAGTTTTATTTAGCTTTGGCACAGGGCCAATTAAAGGCTTTGCTGTGACCCTCTGCATAGGCATTCTCACTTCAATGTTTACGGCGATCGCGGGCTCTCGGGCGATTGTTAACTTGTTTTTTGGGAAGCGTAGGCTTCTAAAAGTTTCCGTCTAGAGGACTGATCATGAGTTTACTTTCTAACACCAAAATAGACTTTCTGTCCAAAGCGAATGCGGCGCTCTATTTGTCATTAGGTCTAATGGTCCTATGCTCCTTCTCTTTTTTCAACAAAGGCTTGAACCTTGGTATCGACTTCACCGGTGGTACTTTAGTCGAGCTTGGGTTTGAACAGCCCGCAGATCTTGACTTCGTAAGAGACAGATTAGAAGAGTCGGGTTACGCAGGTGCAAGTGCACAGATTTTCGGATCTCCAAGAGAGGTTTTAATCCGTCTGCCCGCGCAGGTAGAAGTGAACTCTTCGGATGTGAGTGAACGTATTTTAGCGGCTCTACCAAATACTGATATGAGACGGGTGGAGTTTGTTGGTCCTCAAGTCGGTAGTGAGCTTACAGAAGACGGTTTTTTAGCATTGCTATATGCATTCGGCGGAATATTAATTTATGTGATGCTTAGGTTTACATTCAAGTTTGCGTTAGGTGCTGTGATTGCCATTGTCCATGACGTTGTTGTCACTGTTGGTCTGTTCTCTGTATTTGGTCTCGCATTTGATCTCACTGTTTTGGCAGCAGTTTTAGCTGTTATTGGATACTCTCTGAATGATACTATTGTTCTTTACGATAGAGTTAGAGAGAACTTTAGATCTTATCGGAATAAGAATTCGCGAGATATAATTAACCAATCTATCAATCAGACCTTATCTCGAACTTTGGTTACTTCAGGAACGACTTTATTTGTTGTGCTTGCGCTGTTTTTCCTTGGTGGGGAGCTGATTCATGGATTTGCTACGGCACTTATCATTGGAATATTAGTCGGCACTTATTCCTCAATTTTTGTAGCGAGTACTTCGCTGATTTTCCTAGGTGTCAATAGCATCGATCTTATGCCTGTTGAGAAAGATGGCGAAGACTTAGATAACCGCCCATGAGTTAGCCTGCAGATGCAAGTATGGAACTACTTATAGATCGACAAATTACTGGTGCCGAAAAAATATTCTCTCGCTTAGGGTCTGTTAGGCTTTTTGACGGCAGAGATATCTCCTCTGCCGATCTTGGGAAAGCGGAAGCTCTGCTTGTCAGATCTGTCACAAAAGTTGACGCAGATCTCTTGTCTTCCAGCTGTGTAAGAGTTGTGGCTAGTGCCACCTCAGGGGTTGACCACGTTGACTTATCTTTCCTGAAAAAAAGCAGCATTCAGTTCTTTGATGCTAAAGGTTGTAACTCCCGAGCCGTCGCGGAATATGTTGTCTGCTGTCTTTTTGATTACTGTCAGTCAACTGATGCAGAACTAGATGAACTGACTGTCGGAATAATTGGATTTGGATGTGTTGGAAGTGCTCTTGGTCAGATGTTAGACGACTTGTCAGTAGAATTTGTTGTTTACGATCCGATAAACGAAGCTATAGATATCGCGCAACGTGCGAACTCGCTTGATGAAATCTTTGAATGTGATGTTGTTACACTGCATGTCCCTTTGACATTCCAGGGCGAATTTCCAACTGCCGGAATGATTAATGAGGAGTATTTGGAAAAGCTGAAGTCTGGTCAATTAATCATTAATTCTGCCCGAGGAGGGGTGCTCGATGAACAAGCTTTAATGAGCCGGATTCAACGGACAAAGAATTTGTATGCAATTGTAGATTGTTGGGAGCATGAGCCTGACATTAATTCTGAGCTGCTGGCTTTGGTTTGGAGAGGGACACCCCATATTGCTGGTCACTCTCTTGAGGCGAGGCACAGAGCTGCAGAGATACTCTATGGCTCTCTCAGCCAATGGCTGAATGTTGATGTCCTTGCTTTCCCTTCGGTTAAGAGCAGTTGTCCGAGTAGAGAACTTGTGGGTCATGCGGACCTGACTATCTGTGATGCTCTCCTGAACATTTGCCCACTAGAAGCCTATACAAATAAAATTAAGGGGCTCTTGGAAATGGCCGTGAGCGATAAGAAGGCTTATTTCGACAATATACGGCAGAAAAATGGGCTGAGGAGCGAGTTTTCGGCTTATAGTGTTGAGCCTTTAAAATTGAATAATGCTATTATCGACATGATAAAAACCTTAGGTTTCAAATAAACCTTATTTTTTCTTCCGGAGATTTTATACGCTATGACTTCCGACACTATTGGGACGCCTCTATGTGGTAACGCCACTCGCCTATTACTCCTTGGATCTGGTGAGCTAGGTAGAGAGGTCGCTTTGGAATCGATCCGCTTAGGGCTTGAAGTGATCGCTGTAGACAGGTATGCAAATGCTCCCGCTATGCAAGTTGCCCATCGGTTTCACGTTATCGATATGCTAGATGGTGTGAAACTTCGAGAACTGATAATCGCTGAAAACCCCGATTTTGTTGTCCCGGAAGTTGAGGCCATCGCTACAGAGGTGCTTGTTGACTTAGAAAGAGAGGGTTTACGAGTTATCCCTATAGCTACTGCCACGCGTTTGACCATGGACAGGGAAGGTATCCGGACGATGGCTGCGGAGGAATTAAAGCTCCCCACGTCCAAATATATATTTGCAGGAACAGAGCAGGACTGTATAAGTGCAATAGAAGAGATAGGAATGCCGTGTTTCGTTAAGCCCGTGATGAGCTCATCTGGGAAGGGGCAAATGTTGGTGAAGACTGAAAAAGATAAGTCTTTAGCTTGGCAGTTTGCGGTGAGTGGAGGAAGAGGAAAGCAGGCTAGAGTTATTGTTGAAGGAATGATTGACTTTGATTATGAGATTACCTTATTAACCGTTAGGCATGCTGGAGGGATTGAATTTTGTGCTCCGATCGGGCACATGCAAGTAGAAGGTGATTATAGGGAGTCATGGCAACCTCAGCCCATGAGCATATCTGCTCTCAATAAATCTAAGGAGATAGCGTCTGCTGTGGTCGATGCCTTAGGCGGATGGGGTGTCTTTGGTGTAGAGCTTTTCGTTTTAGAAGATGAGGTATGGTTTAGTGAGGTGTCACCGAGACCTCATGATACGGGTATGGTAACTATGATATCGCAAGACCTTACTCAGTTTGCTCTTCACGTGAGAGCTCTTCTTGGTGTGAAAATAGCTTCTATTTCCTCGCGAGGACCATCTGCTAGCTGCGCGATTTTAGGCTATGGGACGGGTTCTACACTTGATTACACAGGACTCGCCGATGCTCTTTCTGATGATCACGTCGATATACGTTTATTTGGGAAACCCGAGGTGGTGGAAGCGCGCCGACTAGGTGTCGCTTTAGCTCGTTCTGAAAACATAGAGAAGGCGAGAAGGAAAGCTAGAGCCAGTGCAGCAAAAATTGTTATTAGGGTAGGTTAAGTAGAATTTCCTTTCCTTTATGGTAACATTCTCATCGTGAAGGACTTTCCGACGGAAAGGCCTTCCACGCTGTTTAATAATTAAATTTTTGTTAACTCAGCCTGCATTAGGGGTGTCTTGTTGAAAGGCTCATTCGTTGTCCCGTTGTTGGTTCGTCCAAAACGATATTGAATCTAGAGAAATATAAGAAATGAATAGAATACTTGGTTTATTGCTTAGTTTAATTGTTGTTTTAATCAACCCAGTGATCCACGCTGAGGAGACCCCTGCTGAGCTTGTGAAAAGTACTACGGCGCTTGTTCTGGATAGAGTCCAAAGAGACAAGAGTATCCTAGAAGCAAATCCGAAAGAGATGTTGAACTTAGTGTCTGAATATATATTTCCTTTTTTTGATTTTCAAATTATCTCCAAATGGGTTTTGGGTAAGGCATGGATTTCGGCTGACGACGAGAGCAGAGAGATATTTATCGATCAGTTTCGCAAGTTGCTAGTGCGCACCTATGCTACAGCCTTGCTACAATTCTCTGATCAAACCATAGAGTATCCAGAGGTCGACCAGAAAGCTGGAAGTAGGGCTGTAGTCGTTAGGCAAGTTATTAGTACACCAAATATGAAAGCAATTCCTATTGTTTATAGACTGTATAAGAAGGCTGGAGCTTGGAAAGTTTTTGATGTGTCTGTCGATGGCGTGAGTTTGGTGAAAACTTATCGAGCTTCCTTCGGGTCTATGATCGCAGATCAAGGATTAGATGGATTAATAGAGATATTGCAAGAAAAGAACGCTGGGCTTTCTCAGTAGGGAAAGGTTAGTCCATGAGTCTGATCAGGGAATTTTAAGAAAATGACACCCGAAGAAATTAAAGTGTTGATTGAAGCAGGAATCCAAAGCTGCGAGGCATTTGTCGATGGAGATGGATCCCATTTCGTTGCGCATGTTGTTAGCGATGAATTTGCAAACAAGACAATTATTAAACAGCATAAGATGGTCTATGCATCGCTTGGCGACCGGATGGAATCAGCAATCCACGCACTATCCATCCAAACTTATACCATTGAGGCTTGGAAGAAAGCTAAGAGGTTCCAAGTCCTCTCTTGAGTTGAAAATGGAGAAGCTTATAATAAAAGGGGGTAACCCTTTAGTCGGAGAAATCCGCGTGTCTGGAGCTAAGAACGCTGCATTACCTATCTTGGCAGCTAGTCTCTTAGCAGACGAGCCACTAAAGATACGCAACCTGCCCCACTTGCAAGATATAACTACTACTATGGAGCTTTTAGGGAGTATGGGTCTGACCCTAACCGTGGGAGCTCGACTTCAAGTTGAAATTGATAGCGGGACTATCTCCAATTTTTTTGCACCATATGAGCTGGTTAAAACTATGCGCGCATCAATTTTGGTTCTAGGCCCATTGCTTGCGAGGTTTGGACAAGCAGAAGTGTCGCTGCCTGGCGGCTGTGCCATAGGTTCACGCCCAGTTGACATGCATTTGCACGGTTTAGCTGCAATGGGGGCTGAAATCGAAGTCTCCGGTGGATATATAAAAGCTAAAACTACTGGTTTAAAAGGTGCGGACATTATTCTAGATAAAGTAACCGTCACTGGAACTGAGAACCTTTTGATGGCAGCAACTCTGGCCGACGGTGTTACCACGATAAAAAATGCTGCCCGCGAACCGGAAGTGGTAGACCTTATCTGTTGCCTTCAGAAAATGGGAGCTAATATTTCTGGTGCGGGGACCGATACTCTTCGGATTAAAGGTGTGAAATCTCTCATGGGTACGACATATGATATTTTACCTGACAGAATCGAGACAGGGACATATTTAGTTGCTGCGGCAATGACCGGAGGACATGTAAAGCTTAAAGACACTCGTCCTGGACTTTTGGAGAGCGTCATTTCGAAGTTAACCGAGGCAGGAGGAACTGTGACTCGCGGACTAGATTGGGTCGAACTACAAATGAAAGGACAAACTCTGAAGGCCGTCGACATAAATACTGGCCCGTATCCTGGGTTTCCGACAGACATGCAAGCACAATTCACTGCTTTGAATGCAGTCGCTGAAGGAGTAGGAGTAGTTGTTGAGTCAGTATTTGAAAACAGATTTATGCATGTACAAGAGCTAATGCGCATGGGAGCTAGTATTAGGTTGGAAGGGAATACAGCTATCGTGACGGGCGTGAACAATTTGACTGGAGCTCCGCTAATGGCAACGGATCTGCGCGCATCTGCTAGTCTCGTCCTTGCGGGACTTGTTGCTACAGGAGAAACTGTAGTTGATAGAATTTATCACATTGACCGAGGCTATGAGACAATTGAAGAGAAACTTACGAATCTCGGTGCAAATATAAAAAGAGTCCCGCGCTAAACTAATCGTTGCGGACTCAAGGACTGGCGAGATTCTTGCTACTATGTCATTAACTGGATTGCATATGAACAACAAATTAATACCAGAATCGGAAGGGATAATTTTGGCAGTTTCCAAAGGTCGAATCTTGGATCAGGCCCTTCCTCTGCTTGAACGCGCAGGTATTTGTCCTAAAGAAGATGTAAATAAATCTAGGAAATTAGTCATAGAAACTACTAGAGCAGGATTACATCTTGTGGTTATCAGGCCAACTGATGTGCCGACTTTTGTTGAATACGGAGCTGCCGATTTAGGGATTACAGGAAAAGATGTTCTGATGGAGCATGATAGTAGCGATTACTATGAGCCATTAGATTTGAAGATTGCCAAATGCCGATTGATGGTAGCTGGTTTGCCGGGAGTTGAAGTATCTAATAATAGAATAAGAGTCGCGACTAAATATGCGAAAATAGCTCGAGATTATTATGCCAAACGTGGGATTCAGGCTGAGATCATAAAGTTGTACGGCTCCATGGAGCTTGCTCCTTTAGTAGGATTGTCGGAAAGAATTGTCGATCTCGTGGATACTGGCAATACATTGAAGGCTAATGGGCTGGTGCCCATGGAGGACATTTGTGAAATTAGTTCTCGTCTTATAGTAAATAAAGCTGCCATGAAGACGAAACATGCTTTGATCAAACAACTCATAGTTACAATAGAAGATTCTTTAAGGTAGCTTGCTGTGCCTCCAAAACTCAAAATTCTGAGCACGACTGATAGGGACTTTGATTCTCAATTGAAGTTGTTACTCGAACGAGAACTACAAGATGAACAACAGGTTTCATCGGTGGTGCGCGAGATTGTTGCGTCTGTTCGGTCTGGAGGTGATGCGTCGCTTCTAAGGTATACCAATGACTTGGATAGACGCTTGGAGTCGAGTGTTGCTGAGTTAGAGGTCTTAGATTTTGAGGGTGCTCTGCTGGAGCTCGATAAGTCATTAAAGGAAAGTTTAATGATTGCTGCGGATAGAATTAGGAGCTATCACGAGAAACAAAAAATGAGCTCTTGGGAGTTCAAAGATGAGATGGGGAACTCTTTAGGACAACGCGTGATTCCAATTCAGCGAGTGGGGGTTTACGTGCCTGGGGGAAAGGCGTCTTATCCGTCGTCGGTTCTCATGAATGTAATACCAGCTAAAGTGGCTGGAGTGTCCGAAATCGTTATGGTAGTTCCTGCCCCAGATGGGTTTATTGAGGATGTTGTTCTTGCAGCAGCAGCTATAGCCGGAGTAGATAAAGTCTTCACCATTGGTGGTGCTCAAGCTATTGCCGCTCTTGCCCTTGGGACTGAAACGATTCCTCGTGTTGATAAAATCGTGGGGCCAGGCAACATCTTTGTGGCTAAAGCAAAGGCAATGTTGTTTGGAGAAGTTGGAATTGACATGATTGCGGGACCTTCTGAAATTTTGGTGATTTGCGATGGGTTGACTAACCCCGATTGGATAGCGATGGACCTTTTCTCCCAGGCAGAGCACGATGAGCGCTCTCAAGCCATCTTAGTATCTACTAGTGTTGGTTTTTTAGGTAAAGTACAAGCGAGTATTGAACGACTGCTTCCTACTATGTCGAGGAGAGACGTTATTGTCTCCTCCCTTTCTAAAAATGGTGCCTTCATTTCCGTTGATAACATGAATGAGGCTATGGAGGTTGTGAATCGTATAGCACCAGAGCATTTGGTGATGTCTGTAGAAAACCCCCGAAACTATCTAAGTAGTATTCAACATGCGGGATCGATCTTTCTAGGACGCTACTCACCAGAAGTTTTTGGAGACTACTGTGCGGGGCCGAATCACGTATTACCTACTTCCGGGACAGCAAGGTTTTGCTCGCCTTTAAGCGTATATGATTTTCAGAAACGTTCCTCAGTTTTAGAATGTTCGATTGATGGGGCTTCTCAGTTAGCTGATCTCTCTTTTCAACTTGCTAGTTCAGAAGGTCTCGATGCACATGCGTTGTCGGCCAAGTATAGGGCGTCTAAGAAATGAGTGTGGGAGCAAGAATAAAAAGATTAATACCACAGAACATATTGGACCTGACTCCTTATCCTGCTGAGACTTTCCGGGGCAGTATAAAGCTTGATGCGATGGAAAATCCCTATCCGATATCCGAAGCCTTATCCGAAAAATGGCTACAAGCTCTCGGCGCAGTTGACATAAATAGATACCCTGATCCGCGTGCCGCCATCCTAAGAGAGAAGATTCGTAAACTTTACGCTCTAGATAATGCAATAGAGATGGCCTTTGGTAATGGGTCCGATGAGTTGATCCACTTGCTATGCCTAGTTTTTGCAAAGGATAGATCATCTGTCGTGCTTTGTCCGGAACCTACTTTTTCAGTTTATAAATTAGCGGCGACAGCGGTTGGTATGGACTATGTTGGGATTCCTCTTAAAAGACATGACTTTTCTCTGGATTTGGCAGCGATGGAAGCGGCCGTTTGTGAGAAACAGCCGAGTTTGGTTTTCCTTGCAAGCCCCAACAACCCGACAGGAAATCTTTTAAATATTTCTGACATAAAAAAAATTTGCTCACAGACTCCTGGAGTAGTGGTACTAGATGAAGCCTACTTTCGCTTTGCTAATGGTTCTGCTTCAGCAGAGTTGCTTTCTATCGAAAACCTACTGGTTCTACAGACCTTCTCTAAAATTGGGTTTGCTGGACTGAGATTAGGTGTCCTCTTTGCTGCCAATCCTTGGATAGAAGTCATTGAACGAGTTCGAATGCCTTATAACATCAATTCTTTAACTCAAGCGGGTGCTGTTTTTGCTATAGAAAATGCTAGCTATATTGATAATCAAATTAATCTGATTGTTTTAGAGCGACAGAAAATGTTTAAGCGATTGCTCGGCATGCCTGGCCTACGTGTTTGGCCAAGCAGTGCAAATTTTATCTTGTTTAAATCACTAGAAATGACTGGAGATGAGGTTTTTTCCGGGTTGCTGGATGCTGGTATCCTTTTAAAGAATATGAGTAGTTCGGGAATACCCCTGAAAGACTGTCTAAGGGTAACTATTGGCACGCCGTCCGAAAACGAGAGGTTTTTAGAGGCGTTATTTATGATTTTGTCAGCCAGTTGAGTTTGCTCGACTAAGCTGAGCACTTAGGTTTCAGATATTTAGTTATTTACGATACTTGGGTCCCTGTTATGCGTATTTAATGGTATAATCTCGCGGAACAAAACCTGCCCACCATGCTAAATTACGAGCTTTCTTTTTAAGCGTGTCATGGTTGGTCGGTGTGGGATATAGCTTCAGTGAAACAGCGAAGCAATTTCATTACTAAGAAGAACCTGCATGTTCTTTGATATTTTTTAGTTAGGGAGTGAAAGAGAGGATGAGTTCAGACTCTATTGATATGGAACGACGCCAGTTTCTCACTGGAACTGCAACGGTACTGGGTGGCGTAGGTGCCAGTGTAGCTGCCATTCCTTTTGTTTCTACATTTCAGCCTAGCGCGCGCGCGAAAGCTATTGGTGCGCCCGTTGAAGCAAACATTGATCAGATTGAACCGGGACAGAGAGTCACTTATAAGTGGCGCGGAAAGCCTGTTTGGATCGTCCGGCGGACTGAAGAGCAATTGAAAGCGCTGGAGGACTCTACTGCGGTTCTTGCTGATCCGGAGTCGGCTAAGTCAATACAGCCTGTCTTCGCAGAAAATTCATGGCGTTCATTGAACAGAGAATATTTAGTTTTGGTCGGGATATGCACTCATCTAGGTTGTTCTCCTAGTTTTCGCCCGTTATTGTCGGATGAGATTATGGGTGCCGATTGGCAAGGAGGCTTCTATTGTCCTTGCCATGGGTCCAAGTTCGACTTGTCTGGCAGAGTGTATGCGGGTGTTCCTGCACCTACTAATATGGATGTGCCACCGTATAAGTTCTTGACTGACACAAGGATATTGATTGGAGAATCAGAGGAGGCAGGCTCTTGAAATCGGTAATAGTGAAAAACTTGCTCGGACTGAGAAACTGGGTTGACGAACGCTTCCCTCTAATGCAGCTTTGGAACGAGCATGTTGGCCAGTATTATGCCCCTAAAAATTTCAACTTTTGGTACTACTTTGGCGTCCTAGCACTTGTCGTTTTGGTTATTCAAATAGTAACGGGTATTTGGCTGGTTATGAGCTATAAGCCAGACGCAAATGTTGCGTTCGCCTCTGTAGAGTACATCATGAGAGATGTTGAGTGGGGATGGTTGATTCGCTACATGCATTCGACTGGGGCCTCTTTCTTCTTTATAGTCATTTATTTGCATATGTTTCGAGGCATTATGTATGGTTCTTACCAAAAGCCTCGTGAGTTGCTGTGGATTTTAGGAATGTGCCTTTATCTTGCGCTTATGGCGGAAGCTTTTTTTGGGTATTTACTCCCTTGGGGACAAATGTCTTATTGGGGCGCTCAGGTTATAATCTCACTTTTTGGCGCCATTCCTTTTGTTGGAGAGACCTTGTCTTTGTGGATAAGAGGAGATTATGTTGTTTCTGATATTACGTTGAATCGCTTTTTTGCTTTTCATGTGATCGCTTTACCTTTTGCAATTGCCGGATTGGTTGTTTTGCATATCTTAGCCTTACATCATGTGGGGTCCAACAATCCTGACGGCATTGATATTAAGGCCAATAAAAATGCTCAGGGAAAACCTGTTGATGGGATACCTTTTCATCCTTATTACACGACTAAGGATGCACCTGCAGTCGTTGCATTACTAATACTAATGGCGGTGGTCATATTTTTTGCTCCAGAGATGGGAGGGTATTTCTTAGAGCATAATAATTTTGTTCCCGCTGATCCTTTGAAAACACCAGAGCATATCGCGCCAGTGTGGTATTTTACGCCTTTTTATTCGATATTGAGGGCTAATACCGTTAATTTCTTTATGGTCCCCGCCAAACTTTGGGGTGTAATCTTTATGGGCCTAGGGACTATGGTGTTTTTTCTGCTTCCTTGGTTAGATAAGGGGAAAGTCCGTTCTATACGTTATCGTGGATGGATATACAAAACTGCATTAGGCCTTTTCGTCGTATCTTTTCTCATTCTCGGGTATCTTGGGCTTTTACCTCCCACTCCGGCGAGAACAGCGTTAGCTCAGGTATGTACCGTGATCTATTTTCTCTTTTTCTTGTTGATGCCTTTTTACACCAAATGGGATAAAACTAAGCCTGTACCAGAGAGAGTGACATAGTCATGGTTAAAATAATTACATACCTTGGATTAATCTTCTGGGCTCAGCTTTCGATGTCTGCTGAGGGAGGTACGAAGTTGATGCAGGCGAACGTTGATATCGCAAATACCGTATCTCTTCAAAATGGAGCGAAGTTGTTTATCAACTATTGTGTAAGCTGTCACTCTGCCGAGTATATGCGCTACAACCGTATGGCGAAAGACTTGGGATTGAGTGATGATATGGTCAAAAAAAATCTTATGTTTGCTTCCGATAAGATTGGAGATACGATGACGATCGCCATGACGCCGGATGACGCGGAACAGTGGTTTGGCGTTCGGCCCCCTGATTTATCGGTTATTGCCAGATCGAAAGGTGTTGACTATCTTTACTCCTTTCTAAATGGATTTTATGTTGACCCTTCTCGCCCTACTGGTGTGAATAACCATTATTACCCTAATACAGCAATGCCACATGTATTGTGGGAATTGCAAGGCTTGCTAGATAACCATGGAGACGCATATCAAACATCTGCGGATGGGGAAATGACTCCTGTTCAGTATCAACAAGCTACGCGAGATTTAGTAGCGTTTTTAGATTATGTTGGAGAACCTGCAAAGCTAGTTAGATATAAGATAGGCTTTTGGGTCATTGCATTTCTGCTTGTTCTTTTCTTGGTGGCTTGTATGGTTAAAAAAGAGTATTGGAAGGATGTCCATTAGTATGACAGGTTTATCAAATAGACGATCGGTAATGACGTTATATGCTGACGCTAGTGATCCTTTGGGACATAGCGTTAGATTGGTTCTTCGAGAAAAAGATATTAACTCGAATGTGGTGCTGGTGCCAGATGGAACCAGGCCTGAAATCTTGAATGATTTTAATCCCTATGACACTACGCTCACCCTAGTAGATAGAGACCTAGTGCTTTACGATTCACATACTATTTTAGAGTATTTGGATGAGCGCTATCCGCATCCGCCATTAATGCCAGTAGATCCGGTTGCTCGCGCGAATAATAGGCAGTTCCGTTATAGAATAGTTAGAGATTTATATGAGTTTGCGAGAGATATAATCGGTGAAGATGAAGTGGCTGCGGCGACTGCAAGAAAAGCTATGCGGGATGACTTAATGGCGATTAGTCCTTTATTTTTGCAGCAGGCTTATTTCATGTCAGACGAATTTTCCTTAGTAGACATCTGTTTGGCTCCTATTTTATGGCGCTTACCGAGTTATGGGATAAAACTAGGTCCTCCCGGAAAATCACTATTGAATTATGCAGACGTGGTGTTTAGTCGAAATGCATTTCAGGAAAGTTTGGCCGAAACCGATAAGATATTTAGAGACGAGTCTTAAAGCATTTCTATTGCACGAGATAGTTATGATATCTGTTCATCCTTATATTTTACGAGCTGTATACCAGTGGATTTGCGACACTAACTTAACTCCACAAATTCTGGTAGATACTGATAATCTTGAGGTGGTGGTACCTAAAGAATATATCGAGAACGGTCATATTATTTTAAATATAGGTCCTACAGCTGTGCGTGATTTAGTGCTAGGGGATGAATATATTATGTTTAACGCTCGTTTTGGTGGTAGATTCAGAGAAATCTCAGTGCCGATTAGTTGTGTTCAAGCCATATATGCGCGAGAAAGCAACCAAGGACTGTCTCTTGCACAATTTGATATGGAACAGTCTCATGAGGCTGGTGATAAGTCATCGAAAGAAAAGAACGTGTCTGTCTCTGATACCGATACCCAACGTAAGGCTAAGTCTAAGCCTAGTCTAAAGATTGTGAAGTAGGCTTATCTTCTTAGGCATCAACACTCTTACTTTCAAACACGGTGACCACACGCTTTACACCGCTAGTTTTTCTTACCACCGAGCTTACTAATTTCTGTTCTGTGTCGTTAACTATTCCCATTAAATAAACTGTGCCTTTCGAACAGACGATTTTTATCTCCGAAGACTTTATACCTGCGTCTGCTAATAGTCTTATACGTACTTTTGCAGCCAAATATTTATCGCTTAGCGATGACAAAAAACTTGGTTTTCTTGAGACGGTAATTTCATTATGTATTTGCCTAATTTTAGGAATTAAGATTGTATCTTTAAGAATTTTCAATCGGGCAGTTTCAGTTGAAGCGGTCCCAGTTAATAAGAGCACTTCATTATAGCTCAGTACTTTAACAGCAGAGCCTTGATAGGTTTCTTTGTTGGTCTTTATGATGTGCTTTGCTTTGAGAGTTATTGCCTGATCTTCGATAAATGTCCCTATAGTACGACTTTTTCCTGCGCATCCAGCTATGGCTAACATCAAGAGAGTGAGTAGCAATGAGTGTAATGTTTTCTTTACTATCCTACTTTTTATCATGTGTAAAAATTACGCTCCAGTACATGGTTCATATTTTCAGAAGTAGTAAGACCTAACGTTGTCTCACGTTGACGGTTGTTATTCATATACGTTCGGAGCATTTTTTGGTTATGCTTCCGTTCTCAGCTGGAGTCCTACAAAAGTTACACGATACTGAGGTATATTCCTATAGACTAGATTTTAGTCTAAAAAGTTATTCTACTGTTAGCATGTCATCACATAGCATTTTGAATTTTTAATTCAAAACTCAAGATTATTGGAGACTGTTACTTCTAGTATCAAACTTTAATTAACACGAGGTGTGAGATGCAGTTTCATAAAAAAGATAACATCAATGTGGTGCATATTAATGCAGGACCAGCTATTTACCTAGTGTCTACTCCAATAGGTAATCTCGACGATCTAACCTATAGAGCTCACAATGTCCTCAAAAGCGTTGATGGTATCCTTGCGGAGAATCCAAGGCACAGCTCTCGGCTATTATCGCACTATGGAATCGTTACTCCGATGCGACAGTACAATGATCCTAATGAAAAAAAGATAACTGAAAAAATTCTAGATGAGGTTATAGAAAAAGATTTAGTCATCGCATTAATTAGTGATGCAGGAACGCCCCTCATTTCCGATCCTGGCTATACACTTGTCCGGCAAGCAGGTCTGAGACACGTTCCAATACTCCCAGTCCCTGGCGCATGCGCGATTATAGCCGCCCTTAGCATAAGCGGCTTACCTACCAATCGATTTGTCTTTGAGGGGTTTTTACCGAGTAATGAGGGCGCACGTAAATCGAGGTTAGATGATTTGCTAAAAGAAGAACGCACAGTTGTTTTCTATGAGGCGCCGCATCGAATACTTGCATTGCTAGACAGTATTATAGATGTCCTAGGATCGTATCGAAGTGTGGTTGTTGCTCGAGAGCTTACTAAGCTCTACGAGTCCATTTATAGGGGTACTATTGGTAATGCGAAAAAATATTTGGCATCCCATCCTGAGTTCGTACGAGGTGAATTCGTTGTGGCGCTGGAGGGGGCAAAAAAATCTACTTCTGATGCCGAGTTAGAAGATGTTTTGCGAGTTCTTTTAGCGTCCGTAGACCTAAAGATCGCAATAGAGCTGTGTTGTAAACTTACAGGCTCTAAACGTAATTTAGTCTATAAATTAGCTATTGGTCTGCGTGAAAAGAACTAATCTATTGCAAAGTGGTCGAATTAAGTAGAGACTCGCATCTGCAAGTTGGCCGGGTGACCGCTGCTACTTATAACGTAATTCGATGCAGTAGTAGAGGAAAGTCCGGGCTCCATAGGATAGAGTGCCAGGTAACGCCTGGGGAGCGAGAGCTTACGGAAAGTGCCACAGAAAATATACCGCCTGGTCACCTCAGGGTGGCCCGGTAAGGGTGAAAAGGTGCGGTAAGAGCGCACCGCATTTCTGGTAACAGGAATGGCAGGGTAAACCCCGTCCGGAGCAAGACCGAATAGGAATCCTTTGGCGTGGCCCACGCTGGATTCGGGTAGGTTGC
>DGOV01000014.1 GCA_002390205.1 Proteobacteria bacterium UBA4457
TCATTTCACCTAATATATGAATTCGTCCACCCTTGGCCTGCTCTAGAGCAGCCGCCATGATTTCATGAGTAATACCATTTATTTTTATATCCATCTGCAAAGCTGTAATGCCTTCTGCAGTGCCAGTAACTTTAAAGTCCATATCTNNTCTCCAAGATGATCTTCATCACCCAAAATATCGGACAACACAACAAATCGGTCACCTTCTTTGATGAGACCCATCGCAATCCCAGCAACAGGCGCTTTCGTTGGAACTCCTGCATTCATTAAAGCGAGGCTTGTTCCACATACAGAGGCCATTGAACTAGAACCATTTGACTCGGTTATCTCAGATACTATTCGTAAGACATATGGAAATTCTTCGAGCGAAGGAAGTATCGCCTGGATACCTCTTTTAGCTAAACGTCCGTGTCCTATTTCTCTTCGTTTCGGAGTACCTACCCGTCCCGTTTCTCCTACGGAGAAAGGAGGAAAATTATAATGAAGCATGAAAGGGTCCCGTCTTTCCCCTTCAATAGCATCTATCACCTGAGCATCCCTGCCTGTCCCTAGCGTAGCGACTACGATAGCTTGCGTTTCTCCCCTAGTAAACAAGGCCGAGCCATGCGCTCTAGGTAATACATCAACTTCCACTGAGATATCTCTAATCTCGTCTTTTCTCCGACCATCGATTCTCGGTTTGCCGTCTAGCACACTGTGTCTAACCACGTCGTGTTCTAGCTTATAGAACACAGCTTCAACCTCTGCTCCATCGTAATCTTCAGAATCCGAATGGCTCGCCAGAACTTCGCTTTTGAGCACACTTAACTTATCGCGTCTTTCTATCTTATCAACTACGCTGTACGCATCAGTAATAGCAGCTTTGTAATTCTCGCTGATAGAAGAGACGAGGGCAGAATTTAATTCAGGGGTAGACCATTCCCATTTTTCGGGATTGACCATCTCAGCTAACTCGTTGATAGCAGATATAGCTGCTTGCATTTTTTCATGGCCAAAGGTCACAGCCCCAAGCATAACTTCTTCGCTTAAGCCTTCCGCTTCAGATTCAACCATTAGAACTGAGGATGCAGTACCTGCGACAACTAACTCAAGCTCCGAATCATCCAGCGCGGCAAAGCTAGGATTAAGAATATAATCCCCGTCTTTATAACCTACTCTTGCTGCGCCAATTGGACCATCGAAAGGCATCCCTGATATAGCAAGTGCAGCAGAAGCTCCTAAGAGCGCAGGAATATCCGGGTCTACAGTGGGATCTAGTGATAGCACTTGGCATATCACCTGGACTTCATTCGTAAATCCTTTAGGAAAAAGAGGACGAATTGGTCTGTCTATGAGTCGACAAGTGAGTGTCTCTTTCTCAGTCGGTCTTCCTTCTCTTTTAAAGAAACCTCCAGGTATTTTTCCGGCTGCATAAGTTTTTTCTTGATAGTCGACGGTTAGCGGAAAAAAATCTTGCCCTGGCTTAGCTGATTTACGACCCACCGCCGTAACAAGGACTACCGTGTCGCCCATGCATGCCATAATTGATCCCGACGCTTGTCGCGCTATTTTTCCAGTTTCAAGCGTTACCGTCGCGCTTCCATATTCGAATGAAACAGCCTTTGCCGTCATATGATTAATACCTGTGTAAATAATTTTACTTAGTTAATGCCAGCACACTGAAGTACTAAGTGATGCTAACCTGATTAAATTCTTTTTTATTTCCGCAAACCTAAACGACCGATGAGCTCAAGATATCGACCGCCATCCTTGTTTCTTAAGTAAGTAAGCATCTTTCGACGACTATTTACCATTTTAATCAAACCACGCCGGGAATGATTATCGTGTGTGTGCATTTTAAAATGGGAAGTTAAACTTTGTATTTGAGCTGACAGGAGAGCAACCTGCACTTCAGGTGAACCCGTGTCGCTACCTTCTCTCTGATAATCACTAATAATTGCGCTTTTGCGCTCGCTAGACAATGCCATTTAATATTTTCCTAAGCACTTTTTATGAATAGACCATAGAACCGGCGCTAATTCTAACCGCCATGGTATTCTACGACAACAGATTTCTTAACTAAGACGCATACATTACCAATATTTTAAACATTAAAGCCTCTTTTAGGCACAATCCGTCCGTTTTCATCAACTTTCCCAATACCTAAAAACTTGCTTTTGGAATAAACACGAAGTAATTCACCTTCAGGAAATTCTGACGCTGCGACAAAAGTCAAGCCATTCACGAACATCTTACTTATCTCAGGTAACAAAGTTATTTTATTTAAATGAGTAAGCGCATGATCCAAAGGTAAAAGTACACTGTCTAAAAATTCGACACCATTTTTTTCAGCCAAGAGCTCCAGAGCACTCATCGTATAGGCATCTTCCACATGGAATGCGCCACTCTGAGTTCGTCGTAAAGACGCAACATGGCCCACCGTGCCAAGCGCTCTAGCTAGATCTTCAGCTAGCACCCTTATATAGGTCCCTTTTGAACAAGTCACATCGATACTACAGATGGGCGCCTGGTATGACAGTAAATCGAACTTGCGGATATTAATTTTTCTCGCTTCACGCTCGATGGTCAGGCCTTTTCTGGCAAGATCGTATAATCGCTTCCCGCCAGATTTGATTGCTGAATACATGGGTGGGATTTGGTAGAGTTCCCCTGTCATATCGAACATGCGTCGCGCGACGTCTGCTTCGTCAATCATAGAACAGCATATATTTTCCGAAATTTCACCTTCAGCATCCCCTGTTGTAGTTGATGATCCAAAAATAAATTCTGAAAGATATCGTTTGTCTGAATCTAAAAGATATTGTGCGACTTTAGTAGCCTCACCAAAACACACAGGTAAAAGACCTGAAGCCAAAGGGTCTAGAGTGCCTGTATGTCCGGCCTTTTTTGCGTTAAAAAGTCGTTTGATCTTTTGCAAGGCACGGTTGGAGCTATCACCTTTAGATTTGTCTAAAAGTAATATTCCATTCACCTTTCTTTGCAGCGGCTTCACAGGCTCAACAGCTTTTTTTCTGTTTTGTCACAACTTTAATTGATGATGTCATCATCCGACAATAAACGGGCGATTCTATCAATAGCTTCAGCTTCCTCATCAATTTCAAAATGAATGACTGGAGTTCTCTTAGATTTTAAATGTCCAGCTAATTGTTTTTGAAGCAGGTAGCCCTGTTGTTCAAGGTGCTCTTTAAACATAGCCTTGGCATCATCTCCGGCATATAAGCTAATAGTAATAGTAGCTTTTCGGAGATCAGGGCTCACAACAACTCTGTTTATTGTAGCCATACCGGCTCCAGATTCTCGCGCCATATCGCTGATGGAGACAGCCAAGATTTTCACGATTGCCGCGCTGACACGATCTATACGACTGTAGCCTTTCTCGTTCAATGTTTTATCTTGATTTTAAACAGTTCTGGCCACTTCTGTTCGCTCAAAGACTTCAATCTGATCGCCTGTTTTAACATCATTATAATCCTTTACTCCGATGCCGCATTCGCTACCAGAACGAACTTCCTTTACGTCTTCTTTAAATCGCCGCAAGGATTCAAGCTGCCCTTCGTAAATAACAACGCTTTCTCTCAGAACTCTTATAGGACTGCTCTTTTTTACAGCACCTTCCTCTACCAAGCAACCTGCAATAGCGCCTAGTTTCGAAGAACGAAAGACATCTTGGACTCTAGCAACACCAAGTATCGTCTCCCTGATTTCGGGAGACAATAAACCGGATATCGCAGCTTTAACGTCGTCGATCAATTCGTAAATAATACTATAATAACGAAGCTCTATACCTTCGTCCTCTATTAATCTTTTAGCTGCATTATCTGCACGCACATTGAACCCAAAAATAGTTGCACCAGACGCCAGCGCCAGATTTACATCTGACTCGCTTATCGCACCTACCCCACTTGCTACGACATCAATCTCTACTTCTTCATGGCTCAAGCCTTTCAAGGTATCGACCAATGCTTGACTAGAGCCGTGAACGTCGGCTTTTAGTACAACTCGCACAAATGCCTTTCCGCCACCACCCATCTCCGCTTCTATGTTTTCTAGTTTCGAAGCCTGCTGTCTAGCCAATTTGAGTTCTCGATCTCTATCTTCCCTGAATGAGGCAATCTCGCGAGCTTTACGCTCATCCGTCACTACCATTGCTTCGTCACCGGCATTAGGCGTTCCAGACAAACCTAAGATCTCTATAGCTTCACTGGGGCCTGCGGACTCAAGTTGTTGACCTTTGGCGTCATACATCCCTCTGACTCTTCCGTACTCACTGCCAGCAAGTAATATATTTCCGCGCTCTAACTTTCCACGTTGGATGAGAACCGTTGCCACTGTGCCCTTGCCTTTATCAAGTCTTGACTCTATAACTAAACCGCGAGCGACCCCTGTTTTAGAGGCCGTTAATTCTAGAATCTCTGCTTGTAAGGAGATAGCTTCAAGCAAATCGTCCACACCATCGCCGGTCAACGCGGAGATTGAAATAAACTGCGTCTCTCCACCCCAATCATCGGGGATAACTTCTAGATTTGCTAACTCTTGTTTTACTTTATCGGGTTGAAATTCCGGCTTGTCGCTTTTATTCACAGCAACTATTATTGGGACCTCAGCTGCCTTAGCATGCTTAACAGCCTCTGCAGTTTGAGGTTTTACGCCGTCATCACCTGCCACAACTAGCACTATGATATCAGTTGCCTTCGCTCCCCGAGCTCTCATGGAAGTAAAAGCCGCATGACCGGGAGTATCCAAAAATGTAATAGATCCGTGACTGGTCTCAACTCCATACGCACCTATGTGCTGAGTGATGCCTCCTGCCTCTCCAGATGCGATTTTAGAACTGCGAATATAATCTAAAAGAGAAGTTTTACCATGGTCAACATGCCCCATTATGGTTACCACAGGTGCTCTTTTCTCCAGATCCTGCTCGTCGTCATTTTGATCAAATAAGTGTCGGCCAACATCTACGCTTTCCGTCGAAAGCTTGGCCTCATGTCCCATTTCTTCAATCACTAGTTGCGCGGTGGTTTGATCCAAGGCTTGGTTAATGGTAACCATGCTACCCAATCCCATCATTACTTGGATAACTTCGCCAGCTTTAACCGACATCTGTTGAGCCAAAGCACCTACAGTAATCGTCTCGGGAATAGTTATTTCCCTCACAACTGCCTCAGTTGGCATTTCAAATCCATGCTTCCCGTTGGTGGGTGCAACTACACGTCGTGAAGTCGGTTTCTTCTTCCTTCTACGCCCTGATTTATCACTTGCCACATGCAATTCTTTTCGACCTGAATCACTTTTACCCTGCTTCCCTCCGTCATTGAATTTTTTATCTTTATCTCTGCTTTTACCTTTGGTGGATCCTTTTTTTACATCAGGAGAACTGGGACTTTCAGCGGGTGCAGGGGTCGCTTTCTGAACCTCAGCGACAGTTTTCTCAACAGCTACTCTTTCCGCTAAAAGACGCTGTTCTTCTTCCTCGGCTAATTTTCTTTCTTTTTCCAGCCTAGCCTCTGCTTCAACGGCCCGCAATCGTGCTTCAGCTTCTGCAATAACTACGGCGTCTTTTCTCTTTTGTTCTTCCAATATCTGAGCTTCCGTTACTAGCTCCTTATCCTCGTCATTCAACGTTGGTACTGTCTCTAGCGCAGCAGCCCTTTTCACATAAGTTCTTTTCTTGCGAACTTCAACACTAACTGTTTTAGTGCTTCCGGGTGTCGCGCCTCGGGCTCTCAGCTTATTTCGCTCGGGGGCAACCTTAAGTTCGCTAACAGTTTTTCTATTCAACGTAATCTTGCTAGGTTCACCGCTGCTTTTATCTTTCCCGTGCATTTTTCGCAAATACGTAAGTAGCAAACTTTTTTCGTCATCGGAGATCCTATCGTCCGCACCTTTCGAAGCGATTCCTGCTTGTTCCAGTTGAAGCACCAGCTTGTCAACCGAAATCCCTACCACATCAGCAAATTGACGGACTGTAACATCAGGCATCAGTAACCACCTCAACTCCACTTGTTTCCTCGCCAGCGAACCACGGTTCTCTAGCCTTCATTATCAAGGCTGCCGCCTTATCCTCAGGTATCGGTTCTATTTCTAACAACTCATCGACGGCCATCTCAGCCAAGTCATCCATACTAGTGATACCAGCTCCTGCCAAACGAAAGGCTAGATCTTCATCCATACCTTCCATTTCCAATAGTTCCGCTGCAGGTCTCGCATCACCGATAGCTTCTTCGTTCACTATAGCGCGTGTCAAAAGCAGATCTTTTGCTCGCTGCCTCAGCTCAGCAACCAAAGATTCGTCAAACTCTTCTATATCGTGCATTTCTTGCTCAGGAACGTATGCCACCTCTTCTACAGAGGTGAAACCTTCTTGCACTAGGATAATGGCTACTTCTTCATCAACGTCCAAATAATCCATAAATAGTTTTTGATGCTTAACAACTTCTTCCTCACTTTTCTGTTCCGCTTCAGTTTCGGTCATCACATTAAGTTCCCAGCCAGTAAGCTGACTCGCTAATCTCACGTTCTGCCCATTTCGCCCAATAGCTTGAGATAGTTGGTCTTCCACTACAGCAACGTTCATTGTCTGAGAGTCTTCATCAACTAGAATCGACACTACTTCAGCTGGGGCCATAGCATTCATTACAAACTGCGCAGGATTTTCATCCCATAAGATTATATCTACTCTTTCTCCTCCAATCTCATTGGATACGGCTTGGACTCTAGAACCTCTCATACCAACACATGCACCGACAGGGTCAATCCTTTTATCTTTACTGCGGACTGCAATCTTTGCGCGCATACCGGGGTCTCTTGCTGCTCCCAAGAGATCTATCACTCCTTCGCTAATCTCAGGAACTTCCAGCTTAAACAACTCAATCAATAGGTTTTCGTCCGTTCGGCTAACAAATAATTGTGGTCCGCGTTTTTCTGATTTCACAGCAGCAAGGTAGCCTCTAATGCGGTCTCCTGCACGGACAAGCTCACGAGGAATTAAGTTTTCTCTGGTAATAATAGCTTCAGCACTGCCTCCCAAGTCCAAGAACACATTCCCTCTTTCGATCCGCTTCACTACGCCCATAACTAGTTCGCCAACTCTATCCTTGTAAGCCTCGAAGACTTGGACACGTTCGGCTTCACGAACTTTTTGAATGATCACTTGTTTCGCGGTTTGAGCTGCTATACGTCCAAACTCCGCTGGTTCAAGTGGCTCTTCATAAAAAGAACCATCTTCCAAGCTAGAGCTTTTTTGCAAAGCATCCTCAAGCCAAATCTGTTTGTCAGAGAATAATAATTCTCCATCCCGCAAGCTTTCGGCAAGCGAAAGGTCATTTTGGAAATCCTCCGAATCTGGGTTTGGAACCACAACCCTCTCAGGGTCAACAACCTCCCACATACGGAACGCTTCGTGATCCCCCGTTTGTCGGTCTATAGCAACCCTACAAGCAATGTCTTCAGAAAAGCGCTTAGCTGTAGCCATCGCAAGCGCGGCTTCTAGTGCCTCAAATATCGTCTCTTTCGGCACTCCCTTCTCGTTGGATACCACTTCAACAACTGTAAGAATTTCTTTGTTCATATTTAATTAACCTGCATCGATTAGGGCATGAAAGCCCGCTTAATCGTCACTACCCTAATAATTCACTAAATTTGACCGCTCTATTTCCTCGAAAGGAATTTCTAGAATCTCGCCATCCACAGTGACTGAAATTGCATTGTCAGACACTAAAGATAGTGTGCCTTTTACTCGCCGTCTACCGTCTACTAGAGTTCTCATCCTAACTTTAACGGATTCGCCAACATATCTTGAATGCTGCTCCAATGTAAACAGCGGGCGATTTATACCGGGCGATGACATTTCTAGAGTATAACCTCCTCGAACAGCATCCTCGACGTCTAACACATCACTGACGTGCCTACTCACGAGTTCGCAATCTTTCGCGGAAATACCGTTATCGTGGTCTATATAAACCCTTATCAATAACCCCTCCCCTCCTCTAAGTCTCTCAATGCCTAACAATTCATAGTCAAGCCCTGAGACTATGGGCTGTAACAACTCGAGCAACTTATCAGACAATATCATCACTCCATTCTGAAACAAAAAAGCCCCGATCACCCGGGGCCTTTGAAAAACATGGTAGCGGGGGCAGGATTTGAACCTACGACCTTCGGGTTATGAGCCCGACGAGCTNNCCAGACTGCTCCACCCCGCAACTGATGTGGCAGAAGTTTAATGATACTGAGCCAATTGTTCAAGGACTATCTGTAAATCGCTAAAATTCCTAAACAAAATCAGCAATACCACTGAACCTTTTGTAAACTTTTAAAGAGTCCTTATAACACTCCATGTCTTCGGCAAAAGTCACCGGTGATATCAGCTATCAGTTGAGGATCTTCAAACATCGGGTAGTGCCCCACGTTTGGGAGATGGATTGCTTCCCCATTAGGCAATCTATTGACTGACTCTTCAACCAACTCTTTAGGGACCCAAAAGTCATCATCACCCCGGATCACAAGCATTGGACGCTCTACTTTATCAAGATAAGCCAAAACATCATGTTGCGACCAAGCTTCTAGATCTCCTACAGCGCTCACTTGAGCATTTTTATGCTGCCACCTAAGCTCATTCTGTTTCTCTTCGGATACGTTACGGCCAAGAGACTCGACTGCCGCCCGCTCAATCATATCCTGCCAGCCAGGAGCCCACGCAGGATGCACCATCGAATCCGGGCAAGGGAATGTTGGCGACCTACCCAATCCTTCCATTGGAATGCCTGCGGCCATATCTCGCCAGTGGTTTGCAGCATAGTCAAAGGTTATATCGCCCCCAATAGAGCAA
Source organism: Proteobacteria bacterium UBA4457 (assembly GCA_002390205.1). Taxonomy (GTDB): domain Bacteria; phylum Pseudomonadota; class Gammaproteobacteria; genus UBA4457. Next base: position 8,828 of record DGOV01000014.1, read on the forward strand.
CCTGTAATGACTGGAGCTTCTAGCCCAAGAGCCAATACAAACTCATGAACAAACTCCGCGTGCTGATGAATGCTACGATGCTGCGTCCAATTAACGGGATAACTTCGAGAGTGCCCAGGCAAATCCAAAGCAAACACGTGAAATCCTTGGGCTGCATATAAGGGCAATGCCAAATGGTATTCTAGTGAACTGGCGCCTGCTGTGTGGACGCATACTAATGGTTTCCCATCGCCAATTTCGTCGTAAAAAGTGCGAGTGCCTTCCACATCGATGTAATGACCTGTAATAGCTTCGGGTGTGCTCATAACTTATATCTCCGTAGATTTGTTCTTTCCAAGGTTACCTAGCAAGCGCTTTCAACGTGTAAGCCAACTCGAACATCGCTTCTGTCAGACGCCCTGCCTCAACAAGGTTTCCTTCCGTGGCTATCTCAACTGACATTTCCCCAACTCTCTTCAAATCGGGGTCATCAGAAAAATGTCTTTTCCCTGGATAAGTCAAATCAGCCCAAAGTCTTTCTCCCGACAGAAGATAGTTCCAGGCTTCTTCTGATCCCTTAAATTTAAACGTATAACCGAATACAGAAGGATGCGGAGAATAGTCAATTACGGTACCTTTATAGATCTTAAGCCAAAGGCAATCAGAGCCTATTTCCAACTGGATAGAACCATCAAAAACTTGGGTTTGCATCACAAAATCAGCATTATTATTTAATGCAATGATGAATTTTTTTTGAAAAGCGGGATCAGATAAAAGAGACATGGAGTAATCCTATTTATTTATGACCATATTTTATCTAACTGGCGAAGTTACGCAAGATCTAAGAAAACAGATATGAACAGCTTAATTCTTCTTAGTTGTCCGCAATTCTTTTTAAAATCTTGTCTAACAACCCAGTGCTCATGTGTAGTTCGCTATCCTTAGAAAGTAGAAGGGAGCGTTGAGCGTGTGCCAATGCTTGCTCGTAATTACCCGCTTGCATATGCGTGTATGATAGTTGACGCCAAAGAGCTCCGTGGCTCGGCTCAATTTTTATTGCGCGCTCTAGCGTTGACTCGGCGAGGTCCCAGTTACCTTGATTAAAAGCTTGGGAGGCAATTCGACTCAAACTTTGAATAGCCGGATTTAGTTTGCGCTTTTCATCTTCTTCGCTTGCCTGAGTTTCCTCATCAAAAATCGTTGGATCAGGCCAGACTTCATCCGCTTTTTGAAACAGTGCGGCTTCCCACTCTTCATCAGACTGGGGCATTGCACGTTTGGTATCTTCAACTATTACTTTGGTCTTTTCTGATACAAGCGCTTCTTCGTTCTCTAGAAACGGCAACCTCAAACTGGGCACTGTTAAAGAACAGCTTGTCAAGAAAATGATACTCGTCAAGGACAGCGGCTTTAGCATATCTTGCGTGACATTAAAGAAGATGATCATGAGAACATACTAACTTACAGCTATAGCAATACATAATATTAATGAAAATATTTTTTGAATCGATCCAAGAAACCTTCCCTAGGAACAGGGACAAAGGCACCGTTGCTTTTACTAGTGCAATCGCTAGTTCTCCGTATCCACGATTTTTTATGCAACGGCACCAACTCACCACTATCACAAGAATCAGGAATTAATGCTCCGGTCTCTAGGTCTATATTGGCCCAAACTAGTTCATCAGACAGTTGCTCTGTAATCGGTTGGACTTTCGTACCTGACATAATCGCGGTCCATAACGGGAGAGCACCGCTGCCTCCAGTCAGGCCAGTGATTGAGTTGTCGTCTCTCCCAACCCAAACGACTCCCAGTAAATTCTGACCAAACCCCACAAACCAGCTATCTCTATTCTTGTTTGAAGTACCCGTCTTGCCAGCCAGCGGCTGGAAGGCTGGCAGCGCCTTAGCGAGGCTTTTCCCTGTCCCAGTAGAGACAACTCTCATCAAGCCATGCCTGACTAACGTAGCTGTCTCAGCCTCCATCACTTTAGTCATTTTCAATCCATAGCGTGCCAATTTTTTTCCATCATTTGTCGTAACGTTTTTGATAGCCTGAAGTGGTGTACGAAAACCCTGATTGGCAAGAGGCGTGTACATTTCCGTCAATGATAAAGGGGACATTTCTACAGCACCAAGCAGTATGGAAGGAACAGAAGTCAGATTATCTGGTGCGCCGAGAGTGACCAAATAATTTTTAACTTCATTCAACCCTAATTCGAAGCCTAATGAAATTGCCGCTAGATTCAATGACCGAGTTAACGCATCAAGCAAAGTCACTTCCCCATATTCTCCACTGTCATAGTTTTTAGGCGTCCAAGTTACACCATGAACATCAGTCCATCGAATACTTTCATCCTTTAATATGCTTGCTAACGAGTAACTAGTCGGCTTGGACAAGGCATAACTGTAAACAAAAGGTTTCACTACTGAACCGATTGGTCTAAATGCATCAACAGCTCGATTAAATCCATTTCGATTCGGGTACCGATCCCCAACAAGCGCTAGTATTTCGCCGCTGCGCGGGTCGGCGATGACCACGCCTGCTTGTAAGTCTTTCTTGCCTCGATCTTTCTCAATCTTATCCAAAGATATTGGGATAGCGATCTCTGCGTGATTTTGCAATTGAATATCTAAAGTTGTAAAGATATTTAAGCCTGATTCATTTAGATCTTGATATGAGTAATCTCTTAACAATTGCTGTTGAAGCAAGTTCATGAAAGATGAATGTTTTCTTTTTACAGTCTTCTCTGTTACCGATATAGATAAAACCGAATTTTTAAGCTTTACTACCTCTTCCTCGCTGAGTAAATTCGCAGAGGACATAACATCTAAGACAATGTTTCGTCTTTTCAAAGCCGCAGCCGGATGCCTCCTTGGATTATAGACTGATGGCCCCTTGACCAAACCAACAAGAGTAGCAATCTCCAGAGTATTAAGTTCGTCAAGCGGTTTAGCAAAGTAGAACAAAGACGCCAATCCAAAGCCATGGATAGCACGGTTTCCTTCCTGACCTAAAAATACCTCATTGATATATGCTTCTAGGATTTCTTCCTTAGAGTGCCTAAGTTCTAAAGATATGGACATCATGATTTCAGTGACCTTACGTTTCAGCGTTCGGTCAGGACTAAGGTAAAAATTTTTCACTAGCTGCTGGGTTAAAGTACTTGCGCCTTGCTTATACCTTTTAGCTTGTAAATTATTGGCGGCTGCGCGAGCGATCGCAGACAGATCAACTCCTTTATGCATAAAGAATTTCTGATCTTCGACTGCAACTAAGGCGTTAACAAAAGCTTTAGGGAGTTGATCGTACCTAAGGAGCTCTCTGTCCTCAAAACGTCTAGGATGAATTTTTCCAATAAGGACGGGATCCATCCGCATCACCGGAATCATTTCGTTACTTTCGATCGAACTGATCGACTTAAGTTCATTCCAAGAGAACGTCAATTCTATTTTTCGTGATGGTTCGGGAATATCCCAGAACGAGAAACCTCTGTGCCACAGTTTTACTGAGGCACCATCAATTACATATTGTCCAGTCCCATCAAGCGATTGACTTTCAACATAGTCCAAACCATCAAGTTCCTTCACGAACTTCACCAAATTAATCTCTGCCCCGCTGTATAGTTCCATAGGGCGCGCGTAAACTTTAGCTGGTATCGACCACCGGCTGGTCTGGAAAGTATCGACAATCTTTCGATCCAATAAAGTCCAATACACAGCAATACTTAGAATCCCTAAAATTGCCAGAACCGAAAACACAAGAGTAAAGATTACACGATACTTAACGCGTCCTTGCAAATGGGGAGTTCTCCATTTCAAATGTTTTCACCTAATCTTCATTACTTGCAAATAACTTCTAGAATATTATTCTAATTGATTAAGTTGTATCCTCCAGTTACAGAAATGTAACCAAATCAGTAGAAATTTAACAGATATTTGCAGGATTATGAGCCTGATGAATTGCCTAGATTGAGATGCAGTCGAGTCTTTAAAAAATAGCGCCTCTACTTAAGAGGCGCTATCGGTGCGAAAGAAACGCAGCTTTTTCTTTACTAACACTCATATAACCGGCTATTAAAACCTTTTTTTACAAGCAGGTTATCGTTTTCTAGCAGGTGGTTTCTTCTTAGCTACTGCTTTCTTCTTAGCTACTGCTTT
>DGOV01000116.1:0-30480 GCA_002390205.1 Proteobacteria bacterium UBA4457
CGGTGGCATGTAGTTCTCGTCATGCTTTGCTAGTACTTCGGTAGCCACAAAGAGGCCTGTTTCATTGAGGCCACCTTTGGCGACAATACCTTGACCTTCTCTGAATAAGTCAGGAAGTATCCCTTTGTAATAAACCATTCGTTCGTGTGCATAGTCGGTAAGGTTGAACCACACCCCTAGAGTATCTTTTTCTCTAATAACACTGCCTTTTACGACCATTCCTCCAATTCGGAAAGGTCGATTGTCGGGTGCTTTCCCCTCGGCGATCTCGCTAGGGCTGTAAAAATACATCAAGTTCTTTTCAAAGGCGGTCAAAATTAGCGCTGTTGCTAAACCTAGTCCGGCAATAGCGAGGGCTAAAGTCAGCATTTTTTTCTTTCGTGGGGACATTGTTTCCTACTAGTTAGTTCTGAGCTTTTATAAGCCGTTGTAATTGAAGTCGTTCGTGTTTTCTTACAAGTACNNATATGACGCGGCAAGCACTATAGCTGTTGTAATATACGCTGACCAGACATAAAAGGCGTAACCTCCCATTAGGAAAAAATTGTTCACTGGTTATGCTCTTTTTGCAGAGTGGAGGTCACTAAATTTTTGACCCAGGTTGAATTCTTATCATATTCTCGTATACCTATTCTGATGCGCGCCAAGCACATGATTATAAAATAAAGTGTGAATGCAACGCTCATCACGATTAAAGGAATAAGCATGTCCAGATGAATCGACGGCGCGCCGATTTTAGACACCGTTGGCCCTTGATGAAGTGTACTCCACCATTGTACCGAATAGTGAATAATAGGGATGTTAACTGCACCGACTACTGTCATCAAAGCGCAGGCTTTTGCGGCGATGCGTCTATCTTCAATCGCGTGGAAGAGCGCAATTATTCCAAAGTAGATGAAAAGTAAAAGCAATTCGGAAGTAAGGCGCGCGTCCCACACCCACCAAGTTCCCCACATCGGTTTGCCCCAAATGGAGCCTGTAATAAGCGCAAGAAAAGTGAAAATTGCACCAAGGGGCGCGCAGGCGCGTAGAACTATTTCAGATAGTTTAACCCGCCAGATCAGAGTGAGTATCGCGGCACCAAACATATTCATGTATACAAACATAGAAAGCCAAGCACTTGGCACATGTACATACATTATCCTGAAGCTCTCGCCTTGCTGATAGTCTTGGGGCGCAATCCAGAGAGCGCCGATTAAGCCATATACCAAGGTAAAAACGAAAGGTAAAACTAACCACCGAGACAATTTTAGGCTTAAAAAGTAAAAGTTTTTTAGTGAGGCATATTTGTGTAATAAATTCGTCATCATCAGCCTAGTCTTATCCTTATGGCATGCGCCGTAGCCCAAGGAGCTACGGTCAGTGAGAGAACAAACATGCCCCCGAGAAAGTACAATTCCGCCTCAGGAACTATCCCTAAAGAGGCATTTGTGGCAGCAGAGCTTCCAAATATAAGTAGCGGTACAAAAAATGGCAGAGTGAGCATAACCAGTAGGAATCCTCCACCTCTTAACCCAACGGTTAGCGCACTTATTGACGCGCCTGTAAGGCTCATCGTCGCACTTCCAAGCATCAGGGTCAGCACGAGCACCCAGAGGGTTAGAAAGTTTAAATCTAACGCCCAACCTATTGGAAATGCAAGTAAGGCAATTGGCAGTCCTGAAATAATCCAATGCCCTAGAGATTTCCCAATGCCTACGAGAACGAGATCAGCGCCAGAAAGGTGAATTATCTCGAGGGCTCCAGAGCCATAATCAGCTTTAAAAAGTGTCTCGAGAGACAGGCTGATTGCTAGAAGAGCCGCGGTCCACACTATACCACTTGCTATCGAATTAAATAGGCCGGGTACCGGCGGTATGGCAAATGGGAACATAGTTAGCACAAGGACAAAAAATATTAAAGGATAAAAGATTTCGCTTGGGTTACGGAAAGTTTTCCGTAGCTCACGCGAAGTCGTTTCGTTTACTGTTCGGGGAAACGGAGTCATACAATCAATGGGAGCGAATAGTTTGTTACGTGGCTTTTGCAATTAAATTTCTGATGAGTGGCAAGCACAACGGCTCCTTTCCTATCTAGATGCGCATCAATCATGTTTTCTAGTTGCTTTTTTGAACTTGTGTCAAGGGCTGTGAAGGGCTCATCTAGGAGCCATAATGGAGCGTCAAACATCAGTAGCCTAGCAAGAGACACCCGCTGTTTCTGCCCTGCTGAAAGTCGAGCAGTAGGGACATGCATTGATGTTTTTAGACCCAATGTTCCAAGCACACTGACTCCATCTCGGACAGGAGATGGAGTAGATACTTGTGACAAGAAATTAAGATTTTCTAGTGGGCTTAAATTTTCTTCCAAACCATGTCGGTGCCCAATGTAGACCATCGAATTGCTAGAAGTAGTGATATTACCCACTTTTTCTTCTAGCCTTGCGACTCTCCCATTGTCGGGCATTATAAGCCCCGCCAGCGCTCGCAGAATAGTTGTTTTTCCGCTGCCGTTAGAGCCTGAGAGCTGGAGTATTTCACCACCTGAAACCGAGAGACTTAAATCGCGAACAACAAGATTTTGAGCTCTGGAAAGGGAGATATTTGTGACTTCTAGTATAGGCTTCGACATGGTTTTATATTTCTATCTTGGCTAACCTCGGCCTCCGAACCCTCCTCGGTTTGGTTCTTGTCCTGGGACTACGATTCGTGATGCCTCTTCTCTGGCCATTTCTTGAGCTCTTTCTTGAAGTTTTTCTACAGCACCTTGAACGCCCTCAGGGAACATCGTAAATGCTTCTTGTAAGTTTTTTGCCGGAATTGGAAATTGCACGGGAATAGGACCCATTTGAGTCATAAGGGTTGTATCACCGACAAACTGCCGATCGCGGCTACTGTCTTCCGTCCCATCTAAGGTTATAGGGATGAGCTGCTTTATATTGCCTGACTGAGTGTCAGTAATCGATTCTTCTCTAAATAAATTGGCAGTGTCTATTGTTAGTGTGTCTAATCCATTAGGGCTATCATCAACCATTCTTGATCCTCCGGTTACAAATACTGGGACCTATGTTAACACGGCCTTCAGTTTTGAAACCTATTGTTAGTTATTCGCGTTTGCGTAATATACTACCGTTATAACGTTCTATTTTTTTTATAAGGTTACTAATTATTGTTCGGTTCTTCTGACATGTATGATGTTTTCACAGTGGCAGATGTCATGGGACCAATAACAGAGTAAAAAAAAGTTAATTTTGCCGAGAGTCTTAACAGGTAAATAATAAAACATTACAGGCGTAATACTCTCGGGTCTTTAGGGTTTCAATATTGTCATTAAGGGCGATAAGGCGAAAATACAGGAGCAATCTAAGCACAATGAATTTTGTTGATTTGCAAGGTCAGTATGAACAGCTTAAAGAGGATGTCGATCGGAGGATCCAAAAAGTCCTAAGCCATGGCCAATATATTTGTGGTCCCGAAGTAGCTGAGCTAGAGAAGGTTCTTGAGGACTATACAGGTGCTAGTCACTGTATTGGGGTATCCAGCGGCACTGATGCTCTTTTGATAGCATTAATGTCGGCAGGAGTCGGGGCCAATGATGAAGTCATCACTAGTCCGTTCACTTTTTTTGCTACTGCGGAAGTCATTAGCAGGCTTGGTGCCGTTCCCGTCTTTGTCGATATAGATAAACATACTTATAACATAGACCCTTCTCTTATTGAGAAGGCTATTACAAAACGGACGAAAGTTGTGATGCCTGTGTCTCTCTACGGCCAGTGCGCTGACATGGACAAAATAAACGAAGTCTCCTCTCGGCATGGGCTAGTAGTCATTGAGGATGGCGCGCAGAGTTTTGGTGCTGCGTATAAAGGGTCGAAATCCTGTTCTCTTTCGACTATCGGTTGCACAAGCTTTTTTCCTTCCAAACCCCTTGGATGCTATGGGGATGGTGGGGCTTGCTTTACTAACGATGCTGATATTGCCAAGCGGTTAAGAGAGATAAGTGCTCACGGGCAAGAGAGCCGATACAATCACACACGCCTAGGGTTAACGGGCAGGCTAGATACTATTCAGGCAGCAGTATTACTATCCAAGATGACCACTTTCCCTGATGAGGTCGCTAGTCGAGCTAGAGTAGGAAAGTCATACTCTCAAAAATTCAACAGCAGCTGTGCTGAGAAACTCGTGACGCCTTATATCCAAGACCACAATGACAGTGTCTTCGCTCAGTACACTATTCAGGTCGATCATCGCGACAGACTGCAGGCCTATTTAAGTAGCGTGAATATCCCGTCAGCAGTGCATTACCCTGTCGCGGTCAATCGACAGCCTGTGTTTGCTGGGCAAGATTGGGCGCAGCAAAAATTTGAAGTAGCTGACTATGTCGCCGCTAGAGTTCTTAGTTTGCCTATGCACCCATATTTATCTGAATCAGATCAAGTATCTGTTGTTTCTGCTGTAACTGCGTTCCTTGCTGATTAACCTATTGCAAATATTCTTGGGGTACGCAATGGATGCTGATAGAAATGCTAGATGTTGGAGAGGAAATTAAACTTGTCTTTACGTATTTTTGTTACAGGAGCGGATGGCTTTATAGGCCGGTGCGTGTGCAGGGATTTAATTGAGCGAGGACATGCGGTTACTGCTGTTAGCCGCAATGGTGCAGTCTGCCTAGGAGCTACGAAAACATTAGTTTCTGGCCTGATTAATGCTAATAAAGACTGGGATAATGACTTATGTGAGATCGATGTTGTGATCCACCTGGCAGGAGTGACTCACTCCTCCTATGGCCAAGACAGGAACTTGCTTGAGCATTATCGTGACATAAATGTAGGGGGCACATTTGGGCTTGCCAAACAGGCTCATGAGTCTGGCGTCAAAAGTTTTATTTTCATGAGCTCTATCAAGGTTAACGGTGACATAACAGAATCAGTTAATGATCCAATGAGCCCTGAAAGGGCGCCCGATCCTAAAGATTATTATGGGGTAACAAAGTGGGAGGCTGAGAAAAGCCTTCTTTCTATACCTGGGCTTACCGGAAGTATATTGAGAGCATCGCTTGTCTATGGACCTGGGCAAAAAGGCAATTTAGATAGCCTCTGTAAGGCAATATTGAAAAGAGTTCCTATGCCTTTAGCAAGGATAGACAACCAACGGAGCTTTATATATGTAGAGAATCTCGTGACTGCAGTTGCAGCAGCAGTGGAACGAACGAACTCAGGATTTGAAGTGTTCACTTTAGCAGATGTTCACGTTTCTACACCCGAGCTGATCTCCGCATTAGCCAAAGCTCTTGGCCGACGTGCTTATCTTTTTCCTTTTCCTCTTGGACTTCTTAAAGTGCTAGCCGCAGTCGCTAACAAATCTCCGGAATATGCTCGTCTAACTGAATCGTTGCTAGTTGACTCGTCAGATGCTCATGCGATATTGGGTTGGAGCCCGGAAATTTCTTTTGCAGAAGCAGTCCAGTTGACAGGAGCTTCCTACTTAGATGAGTAATATTTTTTTATTTGAATTTTTTATCGCTCCATTTTTCCTGTCTATTTTAGTAACTGCCTTGTCATGTTTCGTTTTAAACAAAATGCAAATTGTCGATGTGCCTAACGAGCGAAGTTTGCATCGACGTGTCGTGCCGAGAGGCGGAGGGATTGCTATAGCAGTAGTCTTTCTTAGTTATCAAATAGTATTCCTTGATTTTTCTTCTGAAGGCGGATTCAGCTTTTCTACACAAGAGCAAAACTCGGTTTTAGTATGGTTAATCTGTGGAATATCGTTTGCTATGATAGGTGGGCTGGATGACTGGAAGCCGCGGAGTGCCTTATGGCGACTTACAGGACAAGTGTTGCTGTCCATTTTGTTCGTGTCGTTTTGTTTGCCCTCCCATTTCCCCATCGATAGTCTCCTCTTGGCTGGCGTCGTTTTCCTCATTGTTTTTAAGGTCAACGTGTTTAATTTTTTGGACGGAGCAGACGGTTATGCGAGTAGTCAAGCAATCTTATTTATCCTTGGTTATGTTTTGTGTGGATCGACTTTTTTCTCCCTAGAGCTTCTAGCGTTGTGCTGGGTCTTAGCAGGTGCAATTTTTGGGTTCCTCTTATTTAATATTCATCCTGCTCGTATTTTTCTAGGAGATCTTGGCAGCTACTTCATCGGATTCCAGTTGATCGCAATTTCTATTTTCGGAACAACTGAAGGTGTACCTATAGGTGTACCTTTCATTTTACTTTCCCCCTTTATTTGTGATGCATTACCGACCCTCCTTAAAAGAATAATTAAAAGAGAGAAGTGGTGGTCTGCGCATCGCGAGCACGCCTACCAGAGGTTTGTGCTCAGTGGTATGGGTGTGCGAGCTCTCAATCTGTGGTTGGTAGTTATGAATTTGTGTATATGTTGGCCAGTAGCATGGTTAGTGACGGAAGGTGTAGTTGACTCGACTTGGGGGATTGGATGCGTATACGCTTTTCTCATAATCATCTGGTACTATGCCCCCAAAAGCATTGAAGACAATCAGTAGAAATTCATTTGAACCATTTTCTGAACGACCCATGAGCCCTAAGATTAAAATAGCCATACATGACTTGCTGGCTGTTTCGGTGGCTTGGGTGGGTGCTCTTTGGGCGAGGTTCAATTTTGAAGTCCCTCCAGCTGGATTTATTGATGCTAACCTTGAGACGTTGCCCGCGGTCATTGTTCTACAGGGACTGATTTTCAATGCTTTTCACTTGTATCGAGGGCAATGGCGATTTGCCAGTGTTCAAGATCTTATCCGGGTTGTAGGCTGTGCCACGTTAGGAAGTATGTCTTTGGGGCTAGCGGCCTTACTTTTCCAAGTACAGTCAATCCCGCGCAGTATGTTTTTGCTTTTTCCTGTCTTTTTAATCTTTATTTTAGGAGGGTCTCGATTAGTTTTCCGCTTGTGGAAGGATCGAGAGCTGGGGCTTCTCTCCATGCATTCTGGAGAGAGAGTCCTGATCGTCGGTGCAGGGCATGCTGGAGAAGGATTGCTAAGAGAACTTAGGAGAAGCCAGCAGTATTTGGTGGTCGGGTTCGTTGACGACAACCCATCGCTTCTAAGTTCTCGCATACACGGCCTCTCTGTCTTGGGAGGAGTCGAAAACATTGCTAACATAGTTACTCGGTTCGACATTCATTTGGTGATCATTGCAGTGCCGTCGGCTAACGCTCAAGAGATGCAGCAGATAGTACAAGCCTGTGCTTTAAGCGGAGCAGACTACCGAACCTTGCCGAAGCTATTAGATTTAGTAGATCAAAAAGTTGGTTTGGAAAAAGTTCGGCAGGTAGCCATAGACGACCTATTAGGCCGAGAAAAAATTCGGTTGGATTGGGATAAAATGCAGAATGCACTGTCTTCTTCGGTCATTTTGGTTACGGGTGGTGGTGGATCCGTGGGTATTGAATTATGTCGCCAGCTATGTAGGTTAGGAATCTCTCGGCTAGTTGTGTTTGATAACAGCGAATTAAATTTATACCAAGCAGAAAGAGAGATCGGGAATAATTATCCAGGCATAGAGTCTTTCTTTATGCTTGGAGATGTGCGCGATACTTCGGCATTGGACTTTGCTTTTAAAAAATTCAGTCCTGAACATGTTTTTCACGCAGCCGCATATAAGCATGTACCTATACTTGAGAAATATACGCGAGAGGCGATCAGCAATAACATCTTAGGTACGCGTAATGTTGCGGATCTAGCCAGTGCTCACAACTGTGATAGCTTTGTTTTGATCTCTTCGGATAAAGCCGTCAACCCTTCTAGTGTCATGGGAGCAACTAAGCGATTTGCCGAAATGTTGTGCGTGCATAAAAACGAGCAATCCACGACTAATTACATCACGGTCCGCTTTGGTAATGTTCTTGGTTCTACGGGCAGTGTTGTGCCTTTGTTTCAAAGTCAGATATCTGAAGGTGGCCCCGTGACAGTTACGCATCCTGAGGCAACGCGATATTTTATGGCAGTTTCGGAAGCTTGCCAGTTGATTTTGGAGGCAAGTGTAGTTGGTTCAGGGGGAGAGGTTTTTGTTCTAGATATGGGCAACCCTATCAATATAACGTTCTTGGCCGAGCAAGTTATACGGCTTTCCGGACATGTACCGAATAAAGACATTAAGATCGTTTATACAGGTTTGCGTGGTGGTGAAAAAATCGATGAAGAGCTTTTCTACGAGCATGAAAGTCCAGATGAGACGAGTCATGAAAAATTGCTTTTAGCGTCACATAAAAAATTAGAAGAGAAATTAATGTCTGGCTTTTTAGATGGCTTCAAAGATGCGGTGGATTGTTATGATGAGGACGAATGCTTTACGTTGTTGTCTTCTTTTTGCCCGAGCCTTCGAGAGACTAGTTCTGAGCTTTCAGACTTTGCTACTGAGGATTCCAGAGGTAATAAGAATTATGAGCTATAAGAAGTTAAAGACGGTTATATTTCCAGCTGCTGGTTTGGGGACCCGTTTCTTACCTGTTACTAAAGCCAACCCAAAAGAGATGCTTCCGATAGTTGATAAGCCTTTGATTCAGTATGCGGTAGAAGAAGCAATAGAAGCTGGTTTCGAGCAGCTGGTTTTCGTTATTTCTCCTGATAAAAATGCTATAAGAAAACACTTTGAAAGCACATCCGAGTTGGATGAAAAGCTAAAAATAGAGGCTATTATTCCCACTAATGTAAGTTCTATCTATATTGAACAGTCGGCGCCACTGGGTCTGGGTCACGCAATTTGGTGCGCACGAGATACAATCGAGGCTGGGCCGTTTGCAGTTGTATTGCCGGATGACTTGATCGATGGGGCAGCAGCCGGTGGATGCTTGCTTCAAATGGTAAGACATTATGAGAAAAATGGCTGTGGAGCCATTGGAATTCAAAAAATTGCCCTCGAAGAAACTAAGCAGTACGGGATAATTGAATATGAAGATGAGGTTGGCGGTTCAAATAGAATAGCTAGTATTGTAGAAAAGCCTGATCCGCAGTTTGCCCCTAGTTTGTTGGGTGTCGTGGGTCGTTATATCTTACCTTCAGCAGTCATGGGCCAGTTGGAGAAAACGCAAAAAGGCTCTGGAAATGAAATTCAGCTTACTGATGGTATATCCGCTTTGTTGGGAGATTACCGCATTGATGGATTTCAGTTTAAAGGGCAAAGATATGACTGCGGTTCTAAAATAGGGTATCTGAAAGCGAATGTTGATTACGCGCTTAAGCACCCAGAACTAGCGAAAGAATTTACCGCGTGGCTCGCTACAAAGCAGTAGTTATTTAAATTATTTGTCGCTAATAGAGAATGGGGAGAAGTCTGTTTCAGTATCGAAGTGGTCTTCATCCTCAAACGTTTTTAGTCGGCCTACTATAAAATATGTCCCTGGGGTCATTATAACTTCTACTAAGACCTTGAAAAAAAAGTTAAACAAAATCACCGAGATTAAGCCTTCATTTGACCAAGTTCCGTAAAAAGCAATGGGGTAAAATATTAGACTATCAACACCTTGCCCTAATATTGTCGAACTGATTGTTCGGAACCAAAGATGTCTTCCTTGAGTCCATACTTTCACTCGAGCCAACACGTAGGCGTTAACAAAATCTCCAGCCCAAAAAGCGATCATTGAGGCTATAACAATTCGCCAAGTCGAACCGAATACGACTTCTAAAGCAGGCTGCAAAGTCGCATTAAAAGGTTCAGCGCTATGACTGGGCATATGGATTACTATCTGCGACATGCAAGTCGCAAAAATCATCGCTGCAAATCCGGCCCAAATAACTTTCCTTGCTTGAGCATACCCATATACTTCGGTCAGGATGTCACCGAATATGTAGCTAATTGGAAAAAATAGATTCCCTGCACCAAACACTAATAAGCTACCAATAAGAGGGAGGGCCACGGGGAGTTCTATTGCACATATTTTGGCCGGTCCGATGAGGTTTGAGCACAAGAGAACCGTGACGAATCCCGCCATAATAAAGTGAAGATATTTATAATTTTTTTGAACCATGCTGCCTTTATGCCTTCAACCAAGTATCTAGATAACCCTTATCTTCGCACGTGTGTGAAAGCTGCCTAAGAGTTACTTTGTATGCTAACCGGCCAAGTCGAGTGCTAGGAAAAACGTAATCTATAGCCTTTTCTTGCTTTTTGAAAGCGACTTTTAGTCTCTTTTTTTCAAAGCGAAATTCTTCTGCGCAGTGAGCCTCTACTACTGGAGAAAAACTATCGTATGCAGATTTAGAAAATGGTCGGGAATGCCCGTATTGATCAAACATCGGGTTTTCAGGATGGAGTGTTAGTTGTGGGCTTTGGCTAGCTGGGATAGGTATGGCAGCTACATGAGTTCGTCTTGCTTTCAGTAGGGAAGGGAGCAGATGTGTATGTGGCCCCATTGGAGTTTCCATGCGGCTTATTTCTTGATAAACCTCGATTCTGGCAATTGTTGAATAGACGACTCTATGAGGGCTGAAGTCTATTAATGCATCTAGTAATGGATTATTGCCTTCAGTAATACGCATACCTTCATTAGATCTCAGGATGCGCAGTAAAGCAGGGTCCTTTGTTCGGATAGTAAAGTTGCTATTTGAGAGTCCAGTACCGAGGCTAAACAAAAGAGCGTCCTTATCGTTTTCAGAAATAGCGTCAGTGTCAGGCCCTATTTCATGTAGTCCATTGTTTAAGTTTGCGAAGTAGGGATTTCTATCTGCGAGCACGGCCATTCCCCATTGCCACGATTTTGGTGTTTGAGATAGAGTCTCGTATGCGAGCACGCTCTCACCGCTGTCTATTTTTACCCTAAACGCTCCTTTGGAATTGCAAATCTGTAATTCATTTCTACTATCGAAAGAGACTTTCTTTTGGTCGCCGTCGAATTCAGCTATCGCGCCCAAGCCGCCAATGCTGATCGCTGTATTGGGCCGTCCTATAAGCTCAGAAAGTAAATTTTTTATATGCTCAGGCATTAGATATGTCCCTTAGTCGTGCTGACTAAGAGCATACCACTATAGAAAACACAGGGTAGCTGGATAACTATAATGAATTTTTCTTTCGCGATCACTTAAGAATCTAATAATATAGGGAGATAAACTATTTCGTAGCAACAGATTGTTAGCAATAGTTCTTTTGTGAGTAGATAAAAGGTAGCACAACGATGCAAATCAGCACTTTAATTAGCCGTTCGGCACGGTACTTCAAAGATCAAATCTGTCTTACTGAAGGAAGTAGAGACGTATCTTTCAATGAGTTCGACAGGCTGACAAATGCGGTAGGCAACGCCTTAATTGCATCCGGACTTGAACCAGGTGATCGGGTAGGCGTTCTTTTACCCAATAGTATTGATTGTTTAGTTGCTTATTATGCTCTGGCGAAAGCTGGTTTGGTTCGAGTAGGAATGAATACCCGAGAGACTGTTGCTAACCATCACTATAAACTCGAAGATAGCGGGGCTAGAGCAGTAATACACTGCGATTCTAGTGATTTCCCCGTTGAAATTAATATAAATGAAGCTGATTTTGCCTTGATGTTGACTCACTCTGATGATGATTGTTGTTCTATTGATCGCTCTTTGGATGCTCCTTTGCGATTAGGCTATACCGGCGGCACGACAGGACAGGCTAAAGCTGTGACGCTGACCACTCGCGGTGAGCTAGCCGAAATGTCGGCATTTTTGATGGATCTGGTGCCTGATCTCGAACCACAATCGTCATTCTTGCATGCAGCCCCTATAGCTCATGCATCCGGCGCATTCTTTTTACCTGCGTTAGTTCGTGGTGTGCGATCGATTGTGATGAAGAAGTTTGACCCTGGCGCGTTTATTCTCCTGGCTGAGGAAAGCCAGGCCACGCATACGTTTCTCGTCCCGACAATGTTAGCTATGATTTTGGAGGAGCCATCGCTGGACGATGCTCAGTTGGCATTCAAAAAAATCAGTTACGGTGCATCGCCGATAGCACCAAGTTTATTAGAACGTTCGGAAAAACAGTTCGGTAGGATTTTTGCTCAGTGTTATGGTCAAGCTGAGAGCCCTATGGTGATCACATTTTTGGCACCCGAAGACCACGATCGCGTCGGCGCCTGTGGTCGACCATTTTCTTTCGTGGACTGTGCCGTTTTTGATGAAAATGACTTGCCTTTAGGCGATGGAGAGGTTGGCGAAATCGTCTGCCGTGGGCCACAGACTATGGCTTATTATTGGAACAGAGCAGAGGCCACAGAAAAAGTTTTCCGTAATGGCTGGCTGCATACTGGAGATCTAGGGTATCGAGATAAAGATGGATTTTACTATTTAGTCGATCGTAAGAATGACATGTTGATTTCCGGTGGTTACAACGTATACCCGCGAGAAGTTGAAGATGTTTTAATGGCTTATGATGGAGTACTTGAAGCCGCAGTAGTTGGCTTACCCGACGAAAAATGGGGTGATAGGATTCATGCAGCTGTAGCAGTGCGTGATCCTGAAACTTTCGATTTAGAAGCTTTGCTCAGCTATGCTAAAGCCAATCTGGCCAATTATAAAAAGCCTAAAAGCATTGAGGTTTGGGAAGATCTACCCAAAAGTGCAGCAAATAAAATCTTGAGACGGCTAGTAAAAGAGCGATTGATGGAAAGTTAGAGACTGGGCTTCGAATGAAAGTAATTTACTCACTCAAAAGATGACTGAGTTGATTAAGCTCGCTGTCGGTCAGTATAAGTGCTTCAGTTATGTAGTTGTCGAAAGAACCGTATACTTTTTCTATGGCGGAAAAGCTTGCTAATAGGTAGCTGGGATCGGCCGCCATGACCGCCTTAATACTCTCTTGTTGGGCCCCTTCGTCAAAGACGTCGACTGTTTGATATTCACCATTACTCATCTCGTAGTCACTGATTATAGCAGGCATAGGTGCCCCGATAGCTTTCAGAATTATTGCTATGATGAGCCCTGTTCTGTCTTTCCCGCTCATGCAGTGGATGAGACAGGGTGTCTTTTCGCTTTGAAGAATATATCTGATGATTTTTTGAATCTCTTCTATGTGCTCGATAGGCATTTTTGCATAGACCTGCCTCATTAAAGATTTTGACTCACGCACATCTGCTTTACCAGAATTTACAGCTTGAAAAAGTTGCATTGTCCCTTTGGCATAGAACCCACATTTAATCGATTGGACCGTCATATCTTCAGGTAATTTGTCGGGAGCTTTTACTATTTCTTCAGAATGACGCAAATCGAGAATACTGTTTATATTTAAACTTTCAAACTTTTTTAGGTCTCTGACGGTCAACCGTGATAGTCCGTCCGAGCGGAAAAGGACTCCGTTGCGTGTGAGACTATTTCCTTTTAGCTGGATACCGCCTAGATCTCGAAAATTCATGGCACCTTCCATTTTTATTATTCTAGTTTTCGACATTCTATTATCCAAATTTATATTACCAATTAGGTGAAATACGAAGAGTGTAAATGTTTTTTTTACCGCGTTTCTCGCTCGACCAGAGAAAATATATAGACTGGCTTGCCATAATTAATCGGTACTAATTGTGTTACTATTTTTCATAGGGGGTCATTAATTTATCAGGATTGAAATTATGAAGACGAGGATAACAGAACTGTTCCAAGTTAAGCACCCTATTATTCAGGGGGGTATGCATTACGTAGGCTTCGCGGAAATGGCAGCGGCTGTTTCAAACGCTGGTGGCCTAGGAATTATTACAGGCCTGACACAAAAAACACCTGCCGATCTGGCCGCTGAAATTGCCCGTTGTCACGATATGACAGATAAGCCTTTCGGAGTTAATCTTACCTTTCTGCCAGGCTTTGAGAACCCGCCGTATAATGAATATATTGCAGCTATCGTTGATGGTGGGGTGAAGATAGTGGAAACCGCGGGTCGCAGCCCTGAAGCTTACATGCCGGCGATGAAAGCGGCTGATGTCAAAGTAATACACAAGTGCACGTCAGTTCGCCATTCACTCAAGGCTGAGCGAATAGGCTGTGATGCAGTAAGCGTTGATGGATTTGAGTGCGGGGGACATCCGGGAGAGGATGATATCCCTAATATGATTCTCTTACCCCGAGCAGCAGAGGAGCTTAGTATCCCTTTTGTGGCCTCCGGAGGTATTGGAAATGCAAAACAGCTGGTCGCAGCACTAGCGTTAGGTGCTGACGGAATTAATATGGGGACCAGGTTTATGGCGACCCAAGAAGCGCCCATACATCAGAACGTGAAAGATGCTTTGGTTGAGGCATCTGAGTTAGATACACGACTTATTATGAGGCCTCTGCGCAATACAGAGCGTGTGTTGAAGAACGCTGCTGTTGATCGGGTCATAGAGAAAGAAAAACAGATGGGGAGTGATTTGAAAATTGACGATATAATTGATGAAGTCGCAGGTATTTATCCTAAAATAATGCAAGATGGAGCTATGGATGCAGGTGCATGGAGTTGCGGCATGGTGGCCGGATTAATTCATGATATCCCGACGTGCCGTCAATTAATTGATGGAATTATGTTGGAAGCAAATGACATCATCCACAGAAGACTCCTGAGTTTTGCAGACTAGGTTGAGTACCCGAGTGCTTTTTCGATTGTAAATAGTCGGTTATGGCTCAGACTTGTCTCCAACATAAATTGGTGGTTTGCGGTTTGCCCAAGGAAGTGCTGTCTCTAGCTGATTGGCCAAACTATAAAGAGTCTCCTCGCCGCCAAGTCGTCCTACAAACTGCATCCCGAGTGGTAATCCACTTTTTGATTGCCACAAGGGAAGGACGATGGCTGGTTGGCCAGTGGTATTAAATAGTGGTGTATATATACAGTAGTCATACATCAGTTGGTTCCACCATGACAGTAGGTCGACACCTTTAGCATTTTGATTTAGCTCTCCAAGTTTGGCAACGTCGCGCGCGAGCACCGGTGATAGCAACACATCATAATCACGCATAGTCTTCCCGATAGATCTAGAAATAGTATTTTGTGCACTCATCGCCCATTCTAATTCCATGGCATTTAGTTTTTTCGCGTAACGATAAGTTTCTAGCGTTACCGCTTCAACAGTTTTAGAGTTGATCTTTTTTCCGGTCATTCTCGAGAACTGTTCCATATAAAAGCCCAGAGTGGTCGCCCATATTCGTATTGTCGATTCATTGAGTTCCTCGGCACTATATTTTAATTTTACTGTCTCGCATTTATGTCCGAGGTCTTCTAGTAAAGTTCGAGTCTTATTTAATTTGTCTACGCTTTCTTTTTTAGGTTTCGCGCATCCTGGCAGTTGTTCAACGATACCTACACGTAGGCTCCCTGGATGTGACATTGCCGCCGACAAAAAGCTACTTTTGGGAGGCTCTACTGTGTAAAAGTACCCATCATCTGGCCCTGCGACTGCATCTAGTAGAGCTGCTGAGTCTCGTACACTTCGAGTCAGCGCAAACTCTACCGCTAATCCCCAGAGAAAAATTCCGCCATCAGGCCCAGTAGGAGTGCGCCCCCTCGTAGGTTTCATGCCAACGAGCCCGTTGCAGGCTGCAGGTATTCTTATAGACCCGCCTCCATCATTAGCGTGTGCAATAGGAACAATACCTGATGCAACAGCGGCCCCCGCGCCCCCAGATGAGCCTCCCGCAGAGTGGTTAAGGTTCCAAGGATTACAGGTCGAACCGTAAAGTACGGATTCAGAATTTGCGTTAAACGCCATTTCGGGCGTTGTGGTAGTGCCGACAGTTAGGAGGCCGGCATTGCGGCAACGGGTCATTAGTTCTGAATCAGACTGAAATTTGACTCCCTCTGCCAATCTAGAGCCAGCAGAGGAAGTCATACCTTTAAAATGCATACCAAATTCTTTTACGAGAAAAGGAACCCCATAAAAAGGTGACGATTTTGGTGCGACTTTCAGATCAGACATCGCTTGTTTGCGCAAAGTCTGCACCACACAGTTTAATTGTGGATTGACCTGTTCGATCCCATCGATGGCAGTATCAATTAAGGCCGTAGGAGAAATCTGTTTTCGCTTTACAAGTTCCGCGAGTCCTATCCCGTCATAATTACCATATTCTTTGAAAATCATAGCCATGCGTCCTTAACTTTGTATTATAGGGAGGCACTACCATAGCAGTGTTAAACTGAAAGGTGTACTCGTGTAGCTACATCAAAAAGAGCTCCGCAATTTATTGCTCGGACACAAGATAATGCGCTTCATATTGGCTTTTAATTAGTTCTGAGCTTTAATAGCATCAAGAGCATCTACTTTTGGGGACATACATGTACGATCTAGTTATTCGTGGCGGCACAATTGTCGACGGTACGGGCGACGCATCTTTCGTGGGTGATTTGGCGATTGAGAAAGAGAAAATAGTTCAGGTAGGAGGCGACATTGGTCCTGGTGAAAAGGAGCTAGATGCCGGCGGATTGTTAGTAACTCCTGGTTTCGTTGATGTTCATACTCATTATGATGGTCAGGCAACATGGGATCAGCATTTGACTCCAACTGGTTGGCATGGGGTGACGACTGTTGTTATGGGTAATTGCGGGGTTGGGTTTGCGCCAGCAAGACCTGATCAACACGATTGGTTAATTCAACTTATGGAAGGGGTCGAGGATATTCCAGGCAGCGCTTTAGCTGAGGGTATTAACTGGGACTGGGAAACGTTCCCAGAATATTTAGATGCGTTGGAGAAATTTGACCGGTCGATTGATATTGGGACTCAAATTCCTCATGGAGCTGTGCGTGCCTATGTGATGGGGGAACGCAGCGATCAAGTAGCGACTCCTGACGATATTGAAAAGATGTCGTTGATAGTTGAGGAAGCTTTGGGAGCTGGGGCGCTAGGATTTACGTCTTCTAGAACTATGCTACATAGAGCCAAAGACGGCGAGCCTGTGCCCGGTACTTTTGCGGGTCATGACGAATTGATGAGCTTAGGACGAGCATGCGGTCGAGCTGGACACGGCGTTTTTGAAATATCGAGTGACTTCGGATTGGGTGGGATGCACGGTCGGTTTCGTGAAGATGTCGATTGGATGAGCGCGTTGTCGAAGGAGACAGGTTTGCCTATCAGCTTTATTCTAGCGCAGGCAAGCCATCACCCCGATGAGTGGCGAGAAATACTCCATTGGACTGAGCAAGCGGTATCCGCCGGTGCCAACTTAAGGGCTCAGGTTGCGGCGCGTCCTGCCGGCATGTTGATGAATTTTGACAATCCGATGCATCCATTTAAGGGCCACCCTACTTATTTGAAAGTTGCTGCCTTGAGTCTGGAAGATAAGGTAAAAGCTCTGTCTGTTCCAATGACTCGAAAGCAGTTGGTGGAGGAATCCAGCACGTTAAAAGGGAAGTTTGATAGTTTCTTCGTCACCCACTTTGACAATATGTATCCTCTCGGCGACCCTCCTAATTATGAGCCGACGCCTGAGCAGAGTATTTCAGCTTTAGCTCAACGTGAGGGCAAAAACCCACAGGAAGTATTGCTCGACGCCCTGCTTGCGAACGAAGGTAAAGGGTTTGTTTACTACCCTATCATCAACTACGCAGATTCGAATTTTGATGCTATTCGCGAAATGCTCATCCATCCTCAGGCTCTTCTTAGTCTCTCTGATGGAGGGGCTCATTGTGGGGTGATTTGTGATGCAAGCTCGCCAAGTTATATGTTGACCCATTGGGTACGCGACCGTACCAGAGGAGATCGACTACCGTTAGAAGCGGTGATAAAAATGCAGACTCAAAACACCGCGGAGGCTTACGGGCTTTTGGATAGGGGTGTTTTAAAGAAAGGAATGAAAGCCGACGTTAACTTGATTGATCTGGAAAAGCTTACTTTGCATGCTCCGCAAGCTGTTAAAGACCTCCCTGCGTCAGGTAGACGATTGATTCAAAAAGTGGATGGGTATAAAGCGACTATTCAGTCAGGCCAGATTACCTATCTAGATGGCGTTGCAACCGGAAATCTTCCTGGCCGACTAATTCGAGGTCCGCAGGCAAGGGTATAGTGACTTCCTGACAAGGGTATTCGATTAGACGGATATTCAGGTTATCAAGATACATATCTAGACTTGTGAGTGCCGGCAGAGATTTTGACTAATGCAAAAGCATATCTTTGCTGCCTGTTTTGAAATGACGGTCGTTTGATAATAATCAGGTATGGTGCTTGAAATCCTGTCGTTTGTAGGTCTAAAGTATTTTAAACGGCATAGAAAAACTTGAGGCTAATATAAAAACCTTAGAATCATCTAACGACCATCTTAATGAAGAGAAAAAGGGGACTACATCATGGTTACAATGACACTTGAAGAACGGATCACACGCTTAGAAGATATCGAGGCTATCAAACAGTTAAAGTTTCGATACAGCCATATTTGTGATGACATGCACAATCCAAAGAACATTGCTTCCGTCTTTGCTTCAGATGGAATATGGGAGAGCGAGGCTTTTGGCGTAGCGAAAGGGCATGCTGAGATTGAAGAGTTATTCCGCGGGTTCGAGAAAATGTTTAGTTTCTCTCAGCACAACATGATGAATCCGATTATTGAGGTCAATGGGAGTAATGCGACCGGTATATGGTACATCATGGGGCCATGGACTCAGACTGAAGGAAATAACGAGACATGGATGGCTCTGCGTTATGACGATGAGTACATCAAAATCGATGGGGAATGGAAATACAAGCATCTTAAAGTAGAGCTCAGGATGACTGCTGATCGCTAGGCTATTCGTGCTCTAGTTAATTGAATGCTAACTGTTTTCGAACGTACGTTCTTGTTTTTTCATGCTATAGAGTTTAGCTTGGTTAACTAGTACGTACAAATTTATATCTTTCAGTTAGCGTGATGCATTTTAGGGGGCGAAATGAGCGAAGAGTTTGATCTGGTTATTAGAGGAGGACGTGTAATTGATGGCACTAGACTGCCATCATTTGTGGGTGACGTAGCAATTAGAGACGGAAAAGTTGTTGACAGTGGGTCTGTAGTTGGCAAGGGCAAAAAAGAAATTGATGCCACAGGTCTTGTGGTCGCTCCCGGTGTGATTGACGTTCACACCCATTACGACGCTCAACTCAATTGGGATCCCTATGCTTCACAGTCGTGTTGGCATGGTGTAACTAGTGTAGTCGTTTGTCTTTGTGGATTTGGATTTGCGCCTGTTAGGCCTGAGGATAGAGAAAGGGCCATGAAACGCATGACTCGAGTTGAAGCGATCCCCTATGAGTCGATGAAAGAAGGCCTTCGCTGGGACTGGGAGACGCAAAGAGAGTTCCTGGATTCCTTGGAAACACATGGATTGGGAGTAAACGTTGCGAGTTACATCCCTCATTCTGTATTGAGAGGTTATGTTCTTGGAGAGGAAGATTCGAAACGCGCAGAACTGACTGACGACGAGTTAGAGCAAATGAAGGAGTTGATGAGGGACGGTTATCGTGCAGGAGCTTTAGGGTTATCGACCGATCACAACTTGATTGACCGAGATCATGATGGAAGCCTTCTTCCTAGCGGAATAGCAAAAGAGGAGGAGTTGATTGCACTACTTTCTGTAGCACGCGAATTCAATGTAGGATCTGCAGAAGTGACGCCCCATAACTTACACTTAGGCGAGCCGGAGCAGCGTCTCCTCGAAAGATACTCAGATGCCAGCGGACGACCAGTGATCCACAGTGTCGTGATCCATTCAAACCATATCCCGGATAAATGGAAAGATACCCTAGAACGTATTGAAGCATCTAACCAAACAGGACACCGTATTTATGGTTTGGCTGCGGTGCACCAAATAGGTTCTCTATTTAACTTGCTTGAGTACAACTTGTTTGATGACATGCCTGCTTGGAATGCGGCTTTGGCTTGTCCTGTTGAGGAACGTATTAAAAACCTATCAGACCCATCTATTAGGGTAAAACTTCAGAATGACATTGATACTGTTTTAGATAGGGTGTGGTCAGGTCGTTGGGACCGGATGAAGGTCTATGAAACAACTATTGAAAAATATAACGATCGATTTATTAGTGAAATCGCGGAAGAGGAGAGCAAATCGCCCTTAGATATGTTCTGTGAGATTGCTGTGGCTGAAAAATTAGAGACATATTTTTATATCGAAGATCAGTTGGGAGATGATCCTGACGCTAATGCAGAAATCATGAAAAATCAGTACATCATCCCTGGATTATCCGATGGTGGTGCACATACACAGTTCTTGTCTATGGGGAAATATGCGACGGTAGTGCTGTCTAAGCTAGTCCGCGATGACAAAGTTATGTCGTTGGAGGAGGCTCACTGGAGGATGTCTTATATGTCCGCGTCGGCTATCGGAATAGAGGGGCTTGGCACCTTGGAAAAAGGCATGCCTGCTGACATCATGATCTATGATCTCGATAAACTAGAAGTTACACCAGACCGGCCCTATTACGAAACAATAATAGGTGGTGGAAAGAGACTTGTAGAAAAAGCAAACGGCTATAGATACATGATAGTCAACGGAGAGGTTACCTTTGTTGATGGCGATTGCACTGGAGCTCTGCCAGGTAGAATTTTAAGAACCTCAGCCTATGAGCCGTCTTTAGTTCCTTCTTCAGGTCATGATCATGGATGATTCCACTTCGTCTAGAACTTGCCCCGTTTCTATAGAAAGTACAAGTTTGCTTGATGAGAAAATACTGGCAGATCCTTGGGAATTTTATGCCCAACTACATGCCGAATGTCCCGTGTATAAAATGCCGGAGACGGGTATTTATGTCGTCACTAAGCATGAAGATGTCGCCAGTATAATGAGGGATACAGAGACGTTTTCAAATGTAATTTTAGCGATGGAAGCATTACAGGGGGATAATGGTCGGCGTTATCAGGAAATGTTAAAAGAGAAGGGTTGGGAACATGTGCACGTACTGCACCGAACTGATCCACCGAAGCATGCTGGACATCGCAAGTTAGTCGATCGTGTTTTCACTGCCGCGCGTGTTCGAGATCTTGTCCCCGAAGTTGAAGCTTTAGCGCATGAGTTGATCGATAAATTTGTTGAAAAAGGCTCTTGTGATCTCATAAAAGATTTCGCTTTACCGCTTCCGGGAATGATTCTGGGTGAGCAATTAGGACTGGACAAGACGCAGTTCGCCCGATTTCAAAAATGGGCTCTAGCAATGCTTGCTACCAGTAATGAGATTATGTCAGATGATAGATTGCGTGAAATCGCTGATATAGAACTAGATGCCCAACATTATTTGGCGAAAGTTTTTGAGGACAGACGCAATACACCTACAGGGGATTTGATTTCTGATTTAGTTCATGTTGCCGAAGACGGTGAGGATCCGTTTACAGAACATGAGTTACAAAATCTTTTGAACCAGCTGATTACGGGAGGTTATGAAACCACGACAAGTGCCATTGCCCACGGGTTGTGGCTGCTGATACAGCATCCAGAGCAGTATGAAAAGCTTCGCGAAAAGCCTGAATTGTTGAAACGGTTCGTAGATGAAACTTTACGGTTAGAAAGTCCGGTGCAAGGGATTATGAGGTCGGTAACGAAAGATACGGTACTTCGAGGGGTAGCGTTGAAAGCAGGTGACACGTTGATTCTGAGATTTGGAGCGGCAAATCAGGATCCGGAAAAATTTGAATGTCCGAGGAAGTTTGATATTGAGAGAAAAAATGCCCACGCACATCTGTCTTTTGGGGGAGGCATTCATGCCTGCCTAGGTCAACAGCTAGCCAGACAGGAAATTCTCATAGGGATAAGGGTGCTATTGGAGCGTCTTGAGAATTTTTCTATTGACGCAGATTTTCCAGAGCCCGCTTATGTCTATAGTCTTAACTTTAGACCACTTAAGGCTCTACCAATTAAATTCACAAAGCGCGCGTTATAATAAGCTAGGACCGGATCTGCTCTCATTACCTCGCTAATATACGCCCCAGTATCGACGGCTCTAAAGGTGTTTTTCGTATGAAAAGAATCGAATATTCGATTGATAGTGGTGCAGCCATTATCTCTATGAGCAGGACTCCGGTAAATGCTATCGATCATGAAATGATTGATGAAATACATGACGCTCTCCTTTCAGCTGATGCGGATAAAAACGTGCATGCGGTAATTATCACAAGCAGTCTTCGCCAAATGTTTTGCGGTGGAATGGATCTTAGAATGATCGCTGAAGGCGGAGTGAAAGAGTTAAGAGAGTTTGTATACAAGTTCTATATGAAAACTTTAGATATCCAATACTCCATGCGAAAGCCCACCATAGCGGCCATTAATGGGCCCGCTCGAGGAGCTGGGATGACGTTGTCTATTTCTTGCGATCTGATTTTGGCATCAGATGATATTGACCTGGGCTATCCAGAAGTTGATATTGGCTTGTTACCAGCCATACATTATGTACACTTGCCTCAGCAAATAAGTCGGCATAAAGCGTTTGAACTTCTTTTCTTAGGGAAGCCTATTTCGGCATTCGAGGCGCAAAGTTTAGGCATAGTAAACAAAGCGGTTCCCAGAGAAGAACTGATGCTAGAATCCTTGAAAATGGCGACATCTTTTGCAGAAAAGTCGCCGAGTATTATGGCCCTAGGTCGGCAATCCTTCGTACGCGCTAATGATCTTGATTATCGTAGAAATATTGAGAATCAAATTGAAACTCTTTGTAATGTTTTTCAAACTCATGATGGGAGAGAGGGGCTTGCAGCGTTCCTTGAAAAGCGTAAGCCTGTCTGGAAAGATCAGTAAATGATTTAGTGGTACAAATGGTTTGATTCGACGTTAAGATAATTTATAAACCAATCATGGGTGGTGTAGACCCCTATCCTTGCCCTGCCGGAAGGATATTGTGCAGTCTCAGCACTAACAGAGTGTATAATTGTCCAACAGGGCTTTTTATTAGATTATTTTATGGCAACAAAGAATTTCGAAAAAAAATCAATATGTATTGGCGTAGCCGGAGACTCAGCTTCTGGCAAAGATACATTTGCGGATGCCGTGATCCAGCTGTTAGGTTCTGAGGCAGTGACTGTTCTTTCAGGCGACAATTATCATTTCTGGGATCGGGAGAAACCGGCGTGGGAAGTGGTTACCCATCTAAATCCTATGGCTAACGACCTGTCTCGGTATGCCCGTGATCTCGCTGCGCTTGCAGCAGGGGACAGCGTTGAAGTACATGAATATGATCATTCTTTTGGCCGGAGTAGCGAACTTTCAGTAATCGAGGCCCGACAAATCATAGTGGCTCAAGGCTTGCACGCTTTGTATTCGGTGGAAATGAGGTCCCGGTACGACTTGCAAATTTACTTGGATGTAGATGAGGATATTAGGCGGAAATTTAAAATCAAACGAGATGTTCGAGAGAGAGGGTATCAGCTAGATAAAGTTATTGCGACATTTGAGCGGCGTGAAGCGGATTCGATTGACTTTGTTCGACCGCAGGCACAGTACGCAGATGTTGTGTTTTCTATTAGGAGCGATAATTTCGAAGCCTTAGGGCGGGATTCATGCGAGGAAGATTTATCTCTATATCTTGAAGTAAAGAAAAAGAACAAACGATACTCTGAAGACTTAACAGCTAATCTTGAAAATGTTTGTAAACTAGATATAAGTCAAGACTTAGTCGATGGGACGCCTATCCTTAGGATACGCGGTGCCCTTACGGAGGCTTCTCTTTCGGAGGCAGCGGCTAATTTATGTCCCAAAGCACTTAACCTGACTAGGTATAGCCCTCTTTGGAAAAACGATATCGTAGGGCTTATACAGCTTATAACGTTGTACGAAATTGAACATCTAATCTGAGATCTAATGCTGAATATTTATTTACTTGGCTTTTGTTCTAAGACACATTATCCTCCACTAGTTCTTTAAGTATATATAGAGTTTCACTATGAATGATTTGTACTCCAGTCTTAGCTTTAAGCGTGGTCCAGCGATGAAAAATCGCTTTATGTTGGCACCTTTGACCAACTCACAAAGTCATGAGGATGGCAGCTTGTCTGATGATGAATTTCATTGGTTGACCAAGCGTGCCGAAGGTGGATTTGGTCTTACAATGACTTGTGCCGCTCATGTGCAGATAGAAGGGAAGGGGTTTCCAGGCCAACTAGGTATCTTTTCGGATGATCAGCTACCTGGACTGACTCGGCTGGCATCAAAGATTAAGGAGCATGAAAGTATAGCGATAGCGCAGTTGTACCATGGAGGTATGCGATGCCCTTCTGATGTCATTGGTATGCAGCCTGTGTCTTCGTCCGATAGCGAAAAGTGGGGGGCTCGAGCAATGACTACTCAGGAAGTTGAGACTATGATCGGTGCTTTCGTTACCGCTGCTGCTCGAGCTGAAAAAGCTGGGTTTGATGGTGTTGAGCTTCATGGCGCACATGGATATCTACTAGCCCAATTTCTATCTCCGGAAGTCAATAAGAGAACCGATCGTTTTGGTGGATCTTTGGCTAACCGCTCCGCCCCGATGTTTGAAATTATCCAAGGAATCCGATCTGTTTGTGGAGATGATTTCATGATAGGGATGAGACTTTCTCCTGAACGGTTTGGTATGGACTTAGGTGAAGTCATTGAGATCGCTCAGAAGCTAATGAAAGACGGATTAATAGAATTTTTAGATATGTCTCTATGGGATGTGTTCAAGGAAGCAGAAGCCGAAGAATATAAAGGACAAAGTTTATTGTCGTACTTTTCTCAATTAGAGCGGGGCGATGTTAGGCTAGGAGTGGCGGGTAAAATAATGACACCAGGCGATGTTGAGAAAGTTATGGGTATGGGGATTGATTGGGTCATGCTGGGTAAAGCCGGGATACTTCACCACGATTATCCCAATCAATTGAAGAAAAACCCCAACTTCGTGCCGGCAACATTACCTGTCTCTGCAGATTATCTCCGAAACGAAGGATTGAGTGATACGTTTGTTGAATATATGAAGGTATGGAAAGGCTTTGTTAAAGGCGCAGATGGTTTCGTAGATGCCGATGTTATTTTGAATAGCTAGACAATAAATGTGCAATATAATCTTAAAATACTTACCTAACTTTGCCGTTGAAATACCCGAGCAGCACTAAGGTATTTCAGAAACATTGAACTAGTTCTTTACTCTAAAGAACTGCGTTTCGCCAAACTTTAGGTGGGGAAATTCTTCCGCTGCAGTTGAAATGGCGGTTTCATTCGGAGGTCACTCCATACCCAATCGAATGCTAGAAAAAGAAATGGTTAGTGGTCCAGCACTGTTAGTTGCGAAGGACACAACTATTGTCGTACCGGTAGGATATTCTGCAGAAATGTCTACTGGAGGCTACTTGCTCATTACTTCTCGAGATTATGCCAATACCGCTTTTTTTATTGCTACGCAATGGATCTAGCGGTTGAAGAGAGCAGTTGCCTGTGAGTATAGTGGTTGTGTCTAGTCGGTTGTATTAAGGGGATAATACTATGGTCGAGTTTCCACCTGTTCCTATGAATGAAGCACTTCTGGTTCTGACTCATTTGCAGAATGATTTCTGGCACCCTCAAGGCAGTGGTTATCATTTTACTAAAGACACTCTGCCGTTTCCTGACACAAAGGAACGTATCGTTTCTTTAGTACATCAATGTCGTTCAAATAAAGTTCCCATTATTTTCCATAACGAAACCTTTCGGCCCGGTCACCCAGAGTTGAGTATTCGACGAAATGGTTACGTAAGAGGATCAGGAAGGGTTTTGCAGGTGCCAGAGAATAATATGGCCGTTCGAGGTTCCTGGGGTGCGCAAACGTTAGACGAACTTAAACCTGAGGTCGGATCTTTTGAATATGAAGTCGATAATGCGAAAGTAGATCCGTTCACTTGTAGTGAATTTGAGGTGCTACTTAGAAATTCTGGCCGAACGATTCTAATTTTGGCAGGATTAGCGACGAACTTTGGTATTGAGATGACAGCACGTAGCGCCAACGAAAGAGACTACGGCGTAGTCATTCTATCGGATTGTACCGATAGAATGCTGGGTGATTATAGCGAACAGACCATGCAGAAGCTGTTGCCTTATTTTGGTCGGGTCATGACTTCTTCAGATCTTGCCAACGAGTTCTATGAGCAGTCTCGCCCGTAGAGAAGCGTTGTAATGACAATAGTTCAACTAGGAATGTTTTAATTTTTTATAAGGAAAAAAAATGGAATTCGGTATTGGGGTAAGCACGCATATAAATAACTGGAAGTTTATTCAGTACGCAGAAGAACTTGGTTTTGATCGAGCGTGGGTAGGCGATTCACAAATGATATGGTCGGACTGTTACGCAACTTTGGCTTTAGCCGCCCACAACACGAGCCGCATAAAGTTGGGGACCGGCGTTGCTATAACTGGAACTCGTATCGCTCCAGTGACAGCACATTCGATCGCCACTATCAATGCGATTGCTCCGGGTCGCATATTCTTAGGATTAGGCACAGGACATACCGCGATGCGCACAATGGGACAAAATCCGATGCGAGCAAAGGCATTTAGCTCCTATTTAGAAACTGTTACACACTTATTGAAGGGGGACGCTGTTGACTATACCTATGATGGCGAAACTCGAGAGATACAGTTCATGCATCAGGATAGAGGGTTTTTGAATCTTGAAGATCCTATCCCAATTTATGTGGCAGCGAATGGCCCCATGGCATTAGCAGCTGCAGGCCGCTTTGGGGATGGGTTCATGACCGTAGGAGGGGAGCCTGAGATATTTACACCTAAGCTGGATGCTATTTATGCTGGGGCGGCTAAAGTTGGACGACAGCTGCCAGAGAATTTCCATACTGCTTTTATTACGAGCAGCTGTGTCTTACAGCCCGGTGATGAGCTCACAGATGACCGTGTCATTGATGAAACAGGAAGTTGGGTGGCCTGTGAGTTGCATTTTTACTATGAGTTGTGGAAAGACAGCGGCGAAAACGATGCGATCATCCCTGAATATTTCCAACCAATTTGGGGAGACTACCTCAAGAGAGTCGCTAATATGAGCCTTCCTGAAAGAGCGCGTTTTCGTCAAATACATGAAGGTCACTTGGTTTATTTACAGCCGGATGAACGCGGATATATCACTCCTGGGGCAATAGAGGCTGGGACATTGGTTGGGGAGCCAGACCAAATTATCGAACATGTTCGAAAACTTGAATCCGCAGGAATGAAAGAAATTGCGTTGTGGCCACCGATGGACCGCGAGAGGAAAGTGCTGAAAGATTTCGCTGAACATGTAATGCCTGCTTTTCGCTAGATTTTTTTTAGGAGACTACGTGAAGATAACCTTAGAACGACCTGATAAATATGTTGCGATGGTAACCATAGATAATCAGCCTCGTTTAAATGCCATGACACGAGATATGATGCGTGAGCTAGGTGCTGTATGGGATGAATTAGAAGCAGATACCACGCGTTGCATTATTTTGACTGGTGCGGGAGAGCGAGGTTTTTGTGTGGGAGCAGATCTCAGCGGGGACCTGACCGCCTCAGAAGAGATGGCAACAATTGTTAATCATTCCTTGCTGAAATGTGATTCATATTCGAAACCAATTATTTCTGCAGTTAACGGAGATTGTATTGGAGGTGGTCTTGAGCTTTTGCTCTCCACAGATATACGAGGTTGTGTGGCGAGCGCACGCTTTGGTTTGCCCGAAGTTAAATGGTCTGTTTATCCTTTTGGAGGCGCAACATTAAAGTTTGTAGAGCAAATCGGCTATATACATGCAATGGATCTCCTCCTTACAGGAGAGCTCATTGACGCTAAGAGAAGCCTGGAGTTAGATATCATCAATGAAATTTTTGAAAGCCATGACGAGCTTATAGTTTGGGCGCTAAAGAAAGCGAGAACCATCGCACGTAACGGACCTAAGGCTGTTCAGGCCGTTAAAAAGCAAGTGAGCGATACTATCTCTGCTCATGTGCAAAGTAGAGAATTACTTGAGCAACGCTTGGGAGAGGAAGTTCGCGCAAGTGATGATTTTAAGGAAGGAGTAGCGGCATTCCTTGAAAAACGTAAACCAAATTATTAATTGGCACGTTAGTAATTATGATTCGTCCTAAAAGTAAAACGCTAGGCGATCTTCTTGACGAGATGTCTGTCACCAGAGGCTCTCAGACAGCGCTTGTCTTTGGAGATGTAAACATCAGCTTCTCTGAGTGGAGAAAAGAGGTAGATAAGTTTGCTAGGTCGCTACTATCTGTAGGCATAAAACATGGTGATAGAGTTGCGGTATTGGCGGGTAACCGGCCTGAATGGCTAATCGCTGCTTTTGCGATAGCAAAGATAGGGGCAGTGATGACTGCCGTCAGTACATTTTCGACAAGTAGAGAATTGAACTGGTGTTTGAATCAATCAGGTGCCGTAGCTTTGATTATGTTATCGAAGATCCGAGGTCAGGATTTTCTGGCTGAAATTCGAGCAGACTGTCCAGAGCTATCAGAACAACAACCATTTGCTTTTGATTCTCCAGCTTTACCGGAGTTAAAGACCGTCATTACTATCGATGGGGAGACTGAGGGGGCGATCGCAAGCTGGTCTGACTTTATGAATCGAAATTCTCTATATAGCGAGGAGGCTCTCTTAGATGCTCAAGCATCTGTAAATCCTGAAGATATTTGTTATATATTGTACACATCCGGTTCAACTGCTAGTCCTAAGGGAGTGATGCTTGCACACAAAGGGGTCATAGAAAATGGATTTGATATAGGCGAGCGTCAGCATTTGACCGAAAAAGATCGCCTTTGGCTTGCGGTGCCATTATTTTGGTCTTTTGGTTCTGCTAACGCTTTGCCCGCAATAATGACGCATGGCGGCACGATTGTTTTGCAGGAAAGCTTTGATGCTGATCGGGCGCTTACTATTATTAGATCGCAGCGTTGCACGGTTTTCTACGGAATGGCAAACATGGTAAGAGCTCTCAAGGCCAGTAGCTCCTGGTCCAACGATGCGGTTGAGACTATGCGTACAGGTTTGACGATAGGGCTTCCTGAAGATGTTGCATTTATAATAGAGACATTAAAAGCTCATGAGCTATGTAATGTTTATGGGTCAACAGAGACTTACGGCAATGCTACAGTATGTGATGCCTTTGATTCTCTAGAACAGCGACTGAATTCTCAAGGCATGCCTCTTCCGGGTATGGATGTACAAATATTAGATCGTGACACGAGAGAAATTCTTCCCTCTGGTGTTATAGGCGAGATTGCTATCAAAGGCTATGTGACGGTTGGTTACTATCTAGAGCCAGAAATGACTGTATCGACTTTCCATAATGATTTCTTTTTGTCGGGAGATCTAGGTTGCCTCGATCAAGATGGGCGCCTCTATTTCAAAGGACGCTTCAAGGAGATGATCAAAACAGGTGGTATTAACGTCGCACCACTTGAGGTCGAAGGGATTCTGGTGGCGCATCCGATGGTAAAACAAGCATATGTTGTCGGAGTCTTTGATCATGTCAAAGAAGAGAAAGTTGTTGCTGTCGTCGTGTATGAAGAAGGCGAGCAAGAGTCAGAGAAAGATTTACGGGAATTTTGTAGAGAAGAACTCGCTTCATACAAAGTGCCCGAAAGCATTATTTTTTACCAGGAAATTAATTTGCCGCTAACGTCAACGGGTAAAATCAACAAACTTAAACTAAAAGATGAGCTCACTATGAAGCTGGGTTGATCTTTCTGAGCACTTTGCTCAGCAAGCTGTTGCGATACGGATCGCTTGGCTTTTACAGCTAGTCTAAATCGCTCGAATGATGTCTTTCTTTTAATTGTCCTTCTTCCGGTCCCCAAGTTCTATTAACTTTTCGGCCGCGTTGCACAGCAGGCCGGTCATTTATTTCATTAGCCCACCTGTTTACATTTTTATACGAGGCTACATCAAGAAATTCTCTAGCCTCGTAAAGATTATCCATGACAAGCCATCCGTACCAAGAGAATGTCGCTATGTCAGAAATATTGTATTCAGATCCAGATAGGAATGGCTTTGACATGAGGTTCTTGTCGAGTACATCTAGCTGACGTTTCACTTCCATTGCAAAACGATTTATTGGATATTCCATTTTAGACGGCGCATAGGCATAAAAATGTCCGAATCCGCCACCTAGATATGGAGCACTGCCCATTTGCCAAAACAGCCAACTCATACACTCTGCGCGTTCAGCAGGATCGGTTGGTATGAATTGTCCGAATTTTTCTGCCAGGTAGAATAAAATTGCTGCAGATTCAAAAACTCTTGTACCGGGAGAGGTGCTCCGATCGAAAAGAGCAGGAATTTTTGAGTTTGGATTGATGTCGACAAAACCGCTGCTGAATTGATCCCCTTCGCTGATATCAATATAGAAAGCATCATACTCAGCTTCTTTTATACCTAACGCTAAGAGCTCTTCAAGCATGATAGTCACTTTGACTCCGTTAGGTGTACCCATTGAATATAATTGCAAGGGGTGTTCTCCAACAGGTAGATCTTTCTCGTTGGTTGCTCCCGAAATAGGACGGTTGATACTTGCGAATTTCCCTCCACTTTCCGTGTCCCATGTCCAAACTTCAGGCGGTGTATATTCGTTCGAATCCGTCATAGTGATTTCCTAATTTTATGAGCTCGGTGCGATGTATTTCTTCGTGGGTTAAAAGTCGAG
>DGOV01000116.1:30570-37709 GCA_002390205.1 Proteobacteria bacterium UBA4457
AGGATCGCCTGACTGAATCTCGGCATTGCAGGTTTTAAAAGCTTAGATAAAAGTAGCAAGAGCAGTGATATGGCAATGAGTCTGATGAGCATGCTCAAGAACGCCAGTTTTTCGAAAATAGATCGATAACTGTGAATATTGACGCCCATATGATAAATAGGCCTACCGGAGGGAGCAGTATGATGGCCATCAAGTAGGTCAGATCGGTGATCGAACTTCCGACGAATAATTGCACAATCAGCATTATGGATATTGTGCCTACCCAGCATGCACTGCCAAGCTTTAATATGGTAAAGCTATTGCGTCTATAATTCATTGGGACAATATAAGTTTTCTCGACGCTGAGGTAAAGACGCTGAAGGTTTGACGGTCGTTCTTTAGGCTATATATTATCATCGACTATGGAATATCGACGCCGAGTTAAAGTTGATTCACGCTAATTTAGGAGATACAAAGAATGAATGTTTTTAAGCCTCGATATTTTGCTGGTTTTTTTTCCACCTTAATACTTTTGTTCCCGCAAAGCGATTTATGGGCGATGCAAGCGAATAGGATTGACATTGTTCCTCCATCGATGAAAATCATCAATGAACGCTATCATTATTCGCCTGCAGTCAGGGCAGGCGACACTTTGTATGTGGCAGGTCAGGTCGGAAGAGACGCTGATATGAATGTAGTAGTAGGGAAGGAAGCCCAACTAGTGCAGGCTTTTGAGAATTTGAAAACCGTATTGGAAGCGGCTTCTGCTGACTTTGACGATGTGGTGGAAATAGTAACCTACCATACCGACATGAGAGACTTAGCTTTGGTCGTGAAAGTTAAAGATCGCTATTTCACAGGTCGTTATCCCGCGTGGACCGGCGTAGGCGTGACTTCCTTGTCGACACCTGGTCTTGAGTTTGAGATCAAGGCAACCGCATATCTTGGCAAATAGCACAAAATAAATAGAGGGGACTTTTGATGAACGCCTATTTTTTCGAAGATTTTAAAATTGGTGAACGGTTTAAAGGTAAAGGTATAACCTTTACCGAGGCAAATATTATTGATTTTGCGCTTCTATATGATCCGCAACCCATTCATATCGATGCGCATGCTTCTGAATCCGGTGTTTTTGGAGGGTTAATTGCAAGTGGTTTGCAGACCATCGCACTGACATTTCGATCATTCTGGGACACGGGTGTGATGTCAGAGTGCGGTATGGGTGCCCCTGGAATGGATAAAGTTATATGGCACACGCCATTGCGTCCTGGAGATACTTTATATGGGACAGGAGAAGTATTGGAGATAATTCCATCTAAATCTAGAAATGATAGGGGAATTGTGCGCATGCGCTATACAGGAGAAAATCAAAAGGGAGAGCTTATTATCACACTTGAAATACCGCAAATTATGCGCAAACGTCAAGTTGCAGGATAGCTTGATTTAAATGCGACCATGACAAATAACATCAGCTCATTTATATTGGTTAGATGTTTAATTTAGGGGAGTGTTCATGATTCGTCGGTCTATTAGGATTTCAGCGTTTTTGGTCTTAGGTTTGAGC
This sequence comes from Proteobacteria bacterium UBA4457, assembly GCA_002390205.1. Lineage (GTDB taxonomy): Bacteria > Pseudomonadota > Gammaproteobacteria > UBA4457. Next base: position 32,114 of record DGOV01000116.1, read on the forward strand.
TTTAGTTTAGCTGGGGGGAGTGTGTCTGCAGAGACAGGTTCTGAGATTTATGACAAACAGTGCGCTAGCTGTCACGATAATGCGGCGGGTAGGACTCCGACTAAAAAGATGCTAAATGACCTTTCTGCAGGAGCTATTGTTACTGCGATGGAAACTGGTGTGATGCGAGTGATTGGACAATGGAATATGGATGGGCCGCAACGCGTGGCTGTAGCGGAGTATTTGTCCGGGGAAAAATATACCGCGAATTGGCAGGGGGGGAAAACCAACATCTGTGAAAGCCCTATTAAGACATCAGTCGATACTTTCGGTAAGGCGCATTGGAATGGTTGGGGTAATAGTGATGAGAATATGCGCTATCAAGATGCTTCGAGTGCGGGTCTGACTAAAGATGATGTTGGAAAGCTAAAGCTAAAATGGGCTTTTGCTTTTCCAGGTGAGTCCAATGTGGAAAGTCAGCCTACTGTAGTTGATGGGCGGATCTATATCGGAAGTAAGACTGGAAAAATGTATGTTTTAGATGCTGACACTGGTTGCACCTATTGGACGTTTCAGGCGGATAACAGTATAAAAAATGCTGCATTACTAAAAGAAGTTGGTCCTGAAAAACGGTTGGTTGCTTTTTTTGGGGATATTGGAGGTTGGATCTATGCAATAGATGCAGTGACTAGTGAGCTGATTTGGAAGATCCGTGGTGACACCCATCCCGCGGCGCGCATTGTAGGTGGGTTCCAACATCACGAGGGTGCGTTATATGTTGGGATTACTTCGCTAGAAGAAGGACTTGCTATTGATCCGAACTATAAATGTTGTTCTTTCAGAGGAACTATCTTAAAGATTGATGCTGGGACAGGCCGGACTATTTGGCAGACCTATACAATAGACGAACAGCCCGTCGCTCAAGGTGAGACCACTCGAGGTCATGCTATGGTCGGACCATCTGGTGCGACAGTATGGTCAGCGGTAACGATTGATAAAAAGCTAAATCGGATTTATGCCGCGACCAGCGACAATTATTCTGCACCTGCTACTGACTCGTCTGACTCCATCGTTGCTCTGTCCATGGAAACTGGGAAAATCGAGTGGGTTTATCAAGGATTAGCCGGCGATGCATGGAATGCCTCTTGCCAAAATGGGACAGGTGAGAATTGTCCTGATGATGCTGGACCCGATGAGGATATGGGCTCTTCTCCTATGTTGATGGAATTACCTTCTGGCAAAAGAATCTTGGCAGCAGGGCAAAAAACCGGTGTTCTTCACGCAATGGATCCAGATGATAATGGGAAATTGCTATGGCAGAAAAAATTAGCTGAAGGTGGGATCTTGGGTGGCATTGAGTGGGGGCCTGCAAATGACGGACGGCAGATTTACGTTGCAGCAGCAGATGCAACTTGGCGAGATCAGAAATTTCTTTCTGCAGACACTGAATTAAATCCTGAAACTGGTGGTGGGATGTTTGCCATCGATCCAGCGACAGGCAATATAATTTGGGAAGCACCTCCAGGGAGCTGTGAGGGTCGAGTCGAAAGTCCTAATAAATGTAGCCCAGCTCAAAATGCTGGTGTTACTGTTATTCCTGGCGCTGTTTTCTCGGGTGCCTTGAGCGGTGTTTTAAAGGCCTATGATACCGAAACGGGTGAGATAATTTGGGAATATGACACGCTTAGAGACTATACATCAGTCAGTGGGGCGAAAGCGCGAGGGGGCGCCTTAGATGGACCGGGTACGGTGATTGTTGACGGGACCGTCTTTGTGACTTCTGGATACGCTAAATTTGGCGCTCATGGGGGAAATGTTTTACTTGCTTTCACAGCCGAATAATTAAGACTGTAAATCTCGGGGGGAGATAAATGAAAGATAGTGTTAGACCGATTGACTTGGAGAGCGTCGATCATGTGCTCAATACGACACGCAGTGTTCGCTTACGATTAGATTTCGAGAAGGAAGTACCTCGAAAAATAATTGACGAGGCGCTGACCATTGCCCTTCAGGCACCCACTGGTGCAAATACACAGACTTGGCGATTCATGGTGGTTACTGATCCTGATCTGAAATTAGGATTAGCTGATTGTTATCGTAAAGGTGCAGAAAAATATGTGGCTGATGCAACAGCTCTCACGCGCACCGGTGTTAGTGCTACTCGAGAGTTCGAACCAGACGATCTTCGAAGCAAACAAAAAGACGGGGTTCTGAAGTCGGCCGGCTATCTCATGGAAAACATGCAAAGAGCGCCTGCTTTAATTGTTCCGTGTATTGAGAGCCGATTTGAAAAAGAGGATGTCTTTACTCAAGCCTCTATGTATGGTTCGATTTTACCTGCGACATGGTCACTGATGTTAGCGCTTCGTGCGCGTAGGATTGCCTCCGCATGGACAAGTTTACATCTAATTTACGAGCAGGAAGCCGCTAAGCTTTTGGGCATCCCTGCAGACATCACCCAGACAGCATTATTACCTATTGCTTGGCTCAAGGGAGGCGATCTGGGGAAAGCGAAACGTTTACCACTTGAAGATGTTTGCTATTACAACCGTTGGGGCAGCTAGCTTCTCGGTCACTAATTTTCTTCATTCTTGGATTTTGTAGATATAGGAATTGCTATGAAGCTTGGGGTCTTTAGTTTCAATACGGAGTACACGATACGTGCCGATGAGCTAGCTATTGCAGCTGAGGAGCGTGGTTTCGAATCGATCTGGTTCCCTGAACATACTCACATTCCTGCCAGCAGAGAGACTGCATATCCCGGAGGAGGACCGCTTCCAAAAGAATATATCCATATGAGTGATCCGTTTACAAGTGCCGCCGCTGCCGCTGTGGTTACTAAAACAATAAAAATTGGGACAGGTGTGTGCCTTGTCATTGAACACGACCCTTTAGCGCTTGCAAAAACTGTGGCTACGATCGACCGCCTATCTAATGGAAGATTTATTCTAGGAGTGGGCGCAGGTTGGAATGCAGAAGAGATGGAAAACCATGGAACACCGTATGCTAAGCGTTGGAAGGTCTTAGAAGAGCGAGTCAAGGCGATGAAAGCTCTCTGGACCGAAGAAGAAGCAAGCTTTCATGGTGATTGGGTGAACTTCGAGAAAGTTTGGTCTTATCCTAAGCCTGTGCAAAAGCCTCATCCACCGGTCATTATTGGCACATTTGGATCAAAATGGGGTTGTCAAAGGGTTGCTGATTATGCAGAAGGCTGGATCCCAATAGATGGTTTAATGACAAGTTTAGACGACAGTATTGCTGATTTGCACGCGCGGTTGTATGAGAATGGACGGAAACCGGAAGATGCGCCTATTTCGATGTTTGATATTTACGAGACGTCTGAAGACGATCTTAAGAGGTATGTCGACATGGGGTGTATTGAAAGAGCAATCCCTCGATGTCCCACAGAAGACAAGGATACGGTGCTGAGATGGCTAGATCGCTACGCAGAGATTGGACGACGCATAGGTGCAATATAGTTTCGTTATGCCACCTTCCTGTTTTGAGGTCGCTCCTGTAGCCGCTTATTAGGTTGGGAACGGTGCGCTATTTCGGCGATCCGTCATAAGGAATATTAAGCGCCTCGTCAAAAATCAAATTTTCCTTGGTGATAAAAACACGTGATTGGCTGAAGTCTATAAAACTCTTTTCGTCCTCGAGCATGGCCTGAAATACTTTTATGCCTCCTTCCGTTTTAGTGGCATTGACTAACGCTTCTTCCGATTCCCACCAACATTCAGTAATCCCATCATAGGCTTCGGCCAGCCCTCTTGATTCAACGAATAATTCGTTCAGAGCTGTTTGGATGGTATGGCTTTGGATGTATTTTATACATTTAGATTCATGGGCGACGCTAGTTACCAGAGGTGCATGGTCTTCTCGCCAATATCGATGAAACTCCTCCTGTGAAATGTTTGCTTTTTTTCTCAGACAATAAACTAACTTAATCATATCTCAACTCCTTTAGTTTTTGGCGTCGATATCTATTGGCTAACTAAATCTCCCATGAGGAATACGACTATAGAAATCGAACAGTGCACCGAACCTTCAATTATCTTGCAAGAATTCTCAGTTGCCTTTTTTACTTTACATTGTATAGTTTTAGTGTAACTGATCATTTACGCGAAAGTGAAAAACGAACGTTCGGAGGGAATATCATCGAGCACATGGGCACAGCGGCGCTTTTTTTGGCACTCACGGCCACTTTTTTTTGGTTTCGGAAAGCGTGGAAAGTAAATCTCCCTAAAACGCCGCGCGTGTTTCAGATCTTTTGGTTTTTAAGTTTTTTGCTAGGTATTACCTCAACGAATACAGGCACAGGTTCAGCCGGCCTATGGGCTATAGGTGTCTCTACACTGCTACTAGTGTTGACTTTCACGGGCAAGCAAAAAGTAGCTAAAGAAGGGATAGGCGTTGGCGATATTATTCCTGAGTTCACTGCGGAAACAGATGGTAAGAAGTTATTTGGTAGCTCTGATCTGGCAGGTTCCAGAATACTGATTAAGTTTTTTAGGGCACATTGGTGACCCTATTGTCTCGCCGAGTTACGGCGATGGGAAGAATTAAGACCTGAGCTAAATGAAGCAGGTGTCACAGTGGTTACAGTCTCTACTGACACGAGCACAGAAATCAGGTTGGGACGAGGAATGCATGGTCTTAAAGGAACTATGCTTGCAGATCCTAAGCTTAAAGTCATTACGCTTTTTGGTCTGCGTAACAAAAATATAAATAATTTCCGACTGCCTGGGAGGCCAGGGTTGCCTGTCCCAACCAGCTTACTTGTTGACGAGAGTGGCGTTGTGGTTTGGAAAGACCAAGCGGACGATTATGCTCGCCGGTCTGATCCGACAGTAGTCAAGTCGGCTCTCAGCGACTGCTTCAATTGAGAAGAACTTAACTGAAGCAGCGTTGGTTTTGGAACTGTCAATAGACAAAAATTATTTTCCATAGGTTCTGTCAGCTTTTTCTATCGTTAGGAATCCAGACGGCAACCATTTTTTGTCATCTTCCTGATTTGCAAGTTTCCTCTCGAGAGAAACTGTTGTAATACGGCTAGGTTCTTCCCACAGAAAATTCGTAATTTTGGTCTTGGTTGTATTCAAGCAATCAGTCATCTAATCGACTTGAGAAAGCGAATATTATTAAGCTGTGAAATTAGATAAAGTGGCTTACTTTTATGGTAGATACTTTCTTTTTTTTTTTAGTTGTGAGATAAAACGGGCAACTAAAGAATCTAAATATCTAGAAAGGGAATTTTCATGTGGCGAGTAGGAATTGATGTCGGCGGAACTTTTACGGATCTATTTGCCTGGGATGAGCAGGACAACCGACAAATTTCCTCTAAAGTTCTGACGACTAAGCCTGACAGATCCTTGGGCGTGATGAATGCTCTTAAGGAAGCAGGCATAGAAGCGAGAGACGTATCGCATTTGATGCACGGCACTACGACGGCAACTAATGCACTTATCACGCGGGATTATCCGGAGGTTGCAATGGTAACGACCAATGGGTTTCGAGATACTATTGAAATTGGTCGCCAGCATCGCGCAGAGCTTTATAACCCTTACCAAACGAAGCCACGTCCGATTATCAAAAGACGATATCGCTATACATTAGA
>DGOV01000116.1:37756-49533 GCA_002390205.1 Proteobacteria bacterium UBA4457
CAATCAGTCGCCGTGGCTTTTATTAATTCTTATGTGAGTGCCCGGCATGAAGATGAAATGCGGGATATTATTCTTGAAGAAAACCCGGACATTTATTGCATCACTTCGTCGGATACTCGGGCCTTATTCAGAGAGCATGGGAGATTTGTCACTGCAGCAATACGAGCAGCGACGATGCCTGTTATGGAGCAGTATTTCGGTCATTTAGAAGCTAGTCTTGAGAGTGCGGGATTTCACGGAAGGTTGATGATCCTTAAATCTAGCGGGGGTATTACAGGGGTAGGGTATGCCAAGCACCACCCTGAAGAGTTGATTGAATCTGGCCCCGCGGGAGGAGTTGCCTATGCTGCTTACTTAAACGAGGTAAAAGGTGATTGCCCGAATATCATACATACCGACGTTGGGGGTACTAGCTTTGATGTATCTATCGTTGAAAATGGAAAAGGGCTGGTTACCCGCGACCATGAGATAGAGTGGGAAGTTCCTGTAATAGTGCCTATGTTAGATATCCATAGTGTCGGTGCAGGTGGTGGGTCCATTGGATGGGTAGATGACGGGAATAGCCTTAGAGTGGGTCCCCAATCTGCTGGCTCTAGTCCTGGTCCAGCCTCATACGGATTAGGAGGGACGGAGCCAACGATCACTGATGCCAATTTACTTTTAGGCAGGATAGAACCATCGCTTGGTGGAAAAATGATGTTAGATGTTGCCGCTGCCGAGGCTGCGGTAAGTAAGGTTGGAGAACGGGTTGGCCTATCCACTATTGAAGCAGCAGATGGAATGGTTCGGATTGGTTGTGAAAACATGGCGCAAGCGGTTAAGAAAGTCATCACAGGACGAGGACGCGATCCTCGAGACTTTATTTTGGCTAGCTTTGGAGGGGCGGGTGCAATGCATGCCTTCTTGATTGCAGAATCTATTAATGTTACTAAAATCATTGTCCCCGCGGCTGCAGGAGTTGCATCGGCATTTGGGGCTACCGCAATGGATCTCAGACACGACTTAGAAGTGTTTTATTTCTCAGCTGTTGTAGACGCTGATATTGGTCTCATGAATGAACTCTATGAGAAGTTAGAGTCGGATGCGTTAGCTTTATTGGCTGCTGATGGCGTCCTCGAGGCTGATGTTGAAGTGACGAGAACGGCACAGATGCGCTATGTAGGCCAGAGTTATGAAGTTGAAACACCCGTACCTGAAGGTCTACTAGATGAAAATGATTTAAAAGAGCTTTCAAAACGATTTCATCAATGTCACAAACAGGAATTCGGAGTGAGTTCGGATGATTTCGAGCCGTCGATTGTTGTTCTAGGACTAGCTGCAGTGGGCAAAACTAAACGACCGCCTGCGGTTATAGTCGCAGCTAGCGGGAACGATGCAAAGAAAGGAGTCCGGGACGTTTATTTTGACGGTCAGTGGCACGAAAGTGTCGTGTACGATGGCCATGCCCTCGGCCCTCAGTCTGAGGTCATTGGACCTTGTATTGTTGAATTTGAGCACGCCTGTGCTGTTATTCCTCCATGTGCGGTTGGTACAGTAGATGATTACGGTAATATGATTATAGAGCTGAATAAAGTTGCTAAGTAAGGAGAAGCTATCTAATGGATACGAAGGTTAATTTGAATGGTTTGATAGACAATGGCACAAAAGTCGATCCGGTAACTTTTGAAGTCTTGAGAAGTATCTTTGAATATGCGGCCGACAGAATGTCTTCCGTGCTGCAAAGGGCTTCTTTTTCTCCAATTTTAGCTGATATGATCGATTTTTCGAACGCAATTTATGATGCCGATGCACAATTACTAAGCCAAGCTGCTAATTGCCCTATCCATCTGGCAGCTATGAAATTTAGTGCGGAAGCTATTATAGAAAAATATGCTGTCTCCAGCATGAAACCGGAAGATGTTTACGTCGTGAACGATCCTTATAAAGGCGGTACTCACATCAATGATATAACTTTTATGATGCCAATTTTTTTCGACGGTGAAATCCTTGGATTTGCGGTCAGCCGTGGGCATTGGATGGACTTGGGTGGTGGTGCGGCTGGCGGTCAAGCAATGGATGGGACGCATATTGCTGGTGAAGGGCTCAGATTACCGCCGTTGAAAATTTTTAGCGAGGGTCAAGTCAACCAAGACATACTAGACATAATATTAAATAACACTAGAACTCCGCACTTTGTGAAAGGAGACTTGCAGGCACATGTAGGCTGCTTGAAAGCTGCTGACACAGAAATGAAAGCTGCTGCTGAGCGCTATGGAGTAAATGTATTAACTATAGCCATGAAACAGCTTCAAGAGTATACAGAAAGTATAGTAAGGAAAGGGATCCTCGAGATACCTGATGGTGAGTACTTCGCTGAGGAATATGCTGATACCGATGGCCATTCGAGTGAGCCTATTCCCATTAAAGTCAGGCTAGTGATTGATGGCTCGAACATCAATGTGGATTTTTCAGAAACTGGGCCTGTTGTGAAGGGTGCGATCAACTCTCCTTATGCGAATACGGCATCAGCAGCGCTGTACTCTTTGCAGTTCTTTTTAGCGCCTCATGCGCCCCAGAATCAAGGTATGTTTAATCCGATCACAATAACCTTACCGGATAACTGCTGGTTGAATGCTAAGTGGCCTGCGCCTACGATTGGTTGCACTACGCTGACGTCTGCAAAAATCACAAGTGCTGTATGGCAGGCACTCGCTCAAGCATGTCCGGATAAAGTTACTGGCTCGACAAATGCTGATTGTAATTGGTTTGTGTCGTCTGTAGTTGCTCCAGATGGGACGGCCAGTGTTTTTTCCGACCTGCCTGCGGGAGGCTGGGGGGGAACTCCCTACTCAGATGGTATGAATGTCACTGAAGATCCGTTGGGTAACTGTATGAATATGCCGGCTGAATCAGCAGAACTTTTGTTTCCTATTGCCTATGAGGCGTTTGAGTTACGACCAGATAGTGGGGGCGCGGGACAACATCGAGGAGGTTTGGGAGCAGTTTTCAAAGTGCGTTATCTGTCAGATGGCTTGCTTAGTATGGAGTCTGCGAGAACTTTGCAGGGTAGCCCGGGAGTAAATGGTGGAGGGTTTTCAGATGTCCAACGCCAGACAAAAATTTACAGTGATGGTAAAAGTGAGGTTATTGGAGGCCTTGATGGAAAGGGAGGATGGAAGAGCCCTCTACTCGCTAATGTCCCATTTTCTGATGGGGAAACATTCATGTTTGAGTCTACTGGAGGTGGCGGCTGGGGAGCGGCTCTGGATAGAGATGAGAATGCCGTCTTAGATGATGTTCTCGATGAATACATCACATTCGATACTGCTTGGAATACCTATGGAGTAGTTATTGACAAGGATGCCATGACGGTTGATAGTCAAGCCACCGCGGTACGCCGCTCAGAGATGAGAGCTAGTTGACTCAGGTAAATAGCTCCTTCAGGCTTAGTGGTCGTTCTTGTTTCTCGGGCTCATACGGAGACTCTTCTGCGATAGGGACAGCCAACCTTCCAGCGACAAGCTGAGTGGTAATCTGAGCTATATGACGGCCATGCAGTCTCGCAGTTTCGCGATCGCTCTCAGGAGGTGATACATCCGCTGACTCGTCTATATTAGCTTGAGCCATTGTGCCGAGGTAACCACCAATACGATTGAGGTCATCCTCGCTTCCTTGAGAAGAATAGTGCCCCCCCAGTATTGGTTGTGGGACCCATATCATAGCCATTTGGCTTGCAAATATAACCATTTGATTCAAGCAATTCAGTTTATCTCCAGACCTTCCAGCTGATACAGTAAACCCACCAGCTGTTTTGTTTTTCCACATACGCTTCAACCATACTTCGCCTGCTAGCTCTTCTATAAAGATTTTGAATTTCCCTGAAATACTGCCAACATAAGTAGGACATCCAAAAATAATTCCATCAGAAGTATGTAAAGTGTTCCAGTTGTTGGCAACATTATCGACATGAATTAGATGACTGCTAATTCCGTCGACAGAATTAACGCCTAGTCCGATACATTTGGCTAAAACTTCCGTTTGCCCTTTGAAGTTACTATCGTAAACCACACTAATATGCATGTTATTTCCTATCTATAAATATTGAAGTGTTTTTTTAGATTATTTATCAAGAATTCCGTTCGCTTTAAATACCATCCATAAATATTGCATTACCCTCTGCATTGTCTAATCGATTTCCTAAGATTTCTTGATACTCTGCCGAGTAATACCAGCCCTTTAATTTCTCCATACTAGGAAATTGCAACAATACTTTCAAAGGGTGTTCGCCAATTGAACCTTCAACAACTTCAACTTCTCCTAAGCCACGATGGAGAAATACACCTTCATGTTCTGCAATAGTGGCTTCGACCTTAGAGCGATAAGCTCCCATTTTCTCTGGATGATGAACGGTGATTTCTGCAAGAAAATAAGCTGCCACAAAAATTCTTCCGATTGTTATGGTGATTTAGATTGAACTTAGTATAACTGCGTTTAAGTTAATTGTATTCGGGATAGTTAAGTCGCCTACATTACTGCTATATGTTTTTAAATTCGATTCATGGCAGGATAACCTTACTGAAGCTCTTAAGGGGATTGCCTAGTCGAGATTTGGTTTGTTAATGATCGCTATATCTCAACCGAGCATTGAGCACTTGCGAAATAGACCTTGTGTTAAATAGTATTTCGTTCATGCAAGAACCAGAACCGCGGGTAGACGGATCACGGTTATTCTTTAGTATATTGCGATAGGTTATTAGATGGGCGTCGATGTTTTTAAGTTTTAACAGTGTAAAATAAAGGGAATGCAATGAAGGCGGTTGAAGAACGACTATTAGAACTAGAAAATGAAATTAGGGCACTCAAAGACAAAGATTCGATTAGAACGTTGCTGAGTAAGTATGCCGTGGCGGTTGATGAGAAAAACAGGTCTTCTTTGGGAGAGCTTTTCACCGAAGATAGTGCAATACAGATACCTGCATGGGAGGTCGATGTAAACGGAAAGGTCGCTGTCCTTGAATTCTATGATACCTATTGGAGTCGTTTTAATAACCCACGAAGGTATTTCGCTAATGAATCTTTTACGATGGGCAAAGACGACGCTCAGGTTTTTATGTATTGGCATGTTACGCAAGATAGCGATAATGACTCATATTTAGGCTGGGGTACTTATCATTGGCGCTTTAAACGCTTGGAAAAATTTTGGAAAATTGCAGCTGTTCAAATTGATATTTTAGCGATGACGACTTTAGCCGCCGGTTGGGCAGGTAAAAGCAAGTTTGTCTAGCAAGTCAAGAGCAATGTCTTTACAGACGTTTGTATTATCTCTAAAGTTATTTGTGTTGATTGCGCGTGGGTGAAAAATAAGGGGAGGGAAATAATATGGCGGAACCTAGTTTGCTAGAGCAACTAAGTGCGTTGCCTGACGAAGCATGGCATGGGTCTAACCCGTTGTCGGCGGCATTTCGTGACAACCCTTACCCAGGTCTTAGAGCTCTTCAGGAAAATGATCCGGTAAACTTGACGCCCCTAGGTGTTTGGCGACTGACTAAATACGATGATATCGCAGCAATAATGAAAAACTCTCCGGTGGCTATGACACTGTCCGACGGAACTGCACCTAGTTTTGACCCACTCGATACCAGAGGTGATTTTCATAGATTCATGCTTAATATGGATGGCCCAGAGCATCTTCGTTTAAGACGGTTAGTGATCAAAGCTTTCACCGGGAAAGCTGTCAAATTAATGCAACATGCTATTGACGAATCAGTGGATAACGCAATAGAAAAAGGCTTGGCAGCGGGAGGGATGGATATTTGTGCTGATCTTGCAGTAGATCTCCCCAGTCGCATGATATGTCGGATTATGGGTATCCCCGAAAGCGACAGATTGATTTTTCAACGGTGGGCGGGAGAGCGAACGAAGGCATTTTGGGCTCGTTTTCTTCCAGAGACAGAGCAACTTAAAATACGAGAGGCAGGAGTGGCGCTGGCCGATTACTTTGACCGTTTGGTTCAAGAAAGACGTAAAAATTTGCAAGATGACTTGGTTTCAGAGCTGATTAGGGCAGAAGACGAAGGAGATAAGTTGCGTGAAGGTGAGCTAGTGATACAGGCCATCGGACTGCTGGTCGCAGCATACGAAACTACTACCGGTCTTATCGGGAATGGTCTTTTAGCGTTCATAAAAAACCCAGAGCAAAGAGCTTTGCTCCATTCGGATTCAAGCTTGCTGGACAGTGCGGTGGATGAGTGTTTGAGATATGACACTCCAATTCTTTTCAACTGGCGGGTACTGCAGGAAGCGGTGGAAATTCGAGGAAAGACCTTACCTGCGGACTCCGTCTTATGGCTTATGTTAGGCGCGGGAAATAGAGATCCTGATAGGTTTAATGACCCAGATAGTTTCGACATTAGTAGAAAGAATATTACGCATCTGTCCTTTGGTGGAGGGTCTCATTACTGTCTAGGAAACCAGTTTGCGAGAATGGAAGGTCGAGCTGCGATTGGAGGATTTTTGTCTCGAGTCCCAAAGATTAAATTGATTGAAAACAAGATGGAATGGTCGAATTCATTTTTCAGGGTTTTGAATAAGCTTCCCGTCGAGTTTATCTAATAGCCGGCACGCCCCCCAGTATTAGATAGCTTGGTGTGCATCATATATTATGCACAAGCTGTTAGATTACATCCGGCCCTTCAGAGTTAGGGGCAACTGTGACAGCATAAAAACAAGAACTGCTGGCGCGGCGACGAAAGTTCTATAGCCAACCCAAAATGCTTCTGAATTGTTTCTCCAAACGATTTCATTTGCAATTGCCAGAACAAAAAGGAAACAGCCCCAGCGAAAGCTGAGCTGATGCCATGTTCGGTCTGAGAGCTGGAATTGCTTGGAAAAAAACGAACGCATCATGGGCTTGTCAATTAAAAGTCCACCAAGTAATAATGCGGAGAACAACCCGTTAAAAAAAGTAGGCTGCATTTTGATGAATACAGCATCACCCAATAAGAATGCCATTGCTGTCAGTATGATAGTAATCAACAGAGAGAAAATCGGGAAAGGGGCTAAGTATTTCCCTCCATACCAAGATATCCCGATAACTGCTACTGAAATACCTATCCCTGCCGCCGCAGCAAAAAATATACCGTATAAGCTGTAGCCAATAAAAAAACCCATAAGTGGCAATAACTCGAAAATAAACGCCAGAAGGTTCACGATATTTTTTCGCTAAAGAGATAATAGTTGTCGGCAAATATACAAATGTTTATATGTCCTTAAAAAAACAGATTGGACGCTTTGGTGTTTTGTCCTCATTATATCTAGGATATATCCTGATTATATATCAAGTGCCACGCCGATAGTTTGTTGCAGAGCCGCCGGCACGGATCAATTTCAAATTAAAATCCCTAAGACTACCTAGTATTAAATAAGAAACTCTGAGGAACAAGTTCAGCGATGGAAAGGCTTGCTTAGTTTTATTGTATTCAATTAGTATAAAAAAGAGACTGGAATTTTATTGGGGGGAATTTCGAGTGCTTGATTATGTCAAAATGAAGGATGAGGATGGCCTCGAGCCATGGCCTTCTATGGAAGAGCTGCCGTTTGTTAACACAATAGAAGGTAATCCTGTCCATACGGGCCGCTTTGATGTCGGTGGCTTTGGGATGAGGACGATGATTGGTGTTTGGGAATGCACGCCTGGGAAATTCGAATACACTTACCCAGGAGATGAGATGTGCACTTTAATAAAAGGGAAAATACAGCTCCTCTGTGAAAACGGAGAGATACATAATTATTCAGCCGGTGACACTTTCTACACCAGGAAAAACGAAGTGGCTACTTGGACAGTTATTGAAACGGTCAGAAAAATCTTCTCGATACATGATCCAGATTCAGATAATTTGTCTCATTAGCCTAAATATGAAACAGCATAGTTGATCGTTTAAGGAAGGAGAGTGAAGTGGAAGCTACAGCCCAGAGAAAAATCATTCATGCTATTCGGAAGACGCCGGAACTACAGGATGCGTTTCAGGTCCCATTGTTGGCCTTACCCACTTTTCTCATTTTGATTTTAACTTTAACAGGCTTCGCGATAAGTACGAGCTTCTATCTTGCAGGGGAGCTAAATGTAATGCCACTTATGCTTATTAACTCGGCGATCATATTTTTTAGCTTTACCCCATTACATGAGGCGACGCATCGGTCGTTCTCAAGAGTGATGTGGCTAAATGATCTCCTCGGGACTCTCTCAGCGCAGTTAATACTTCCAGGGTTCAACACTAGCTTGTATAGATTTCTGCACATTACACATCACCAACGTACGGGAGAGAGTCAAAGTGACCCTGACGAAAGATTCATCTCCGCCCCGTTGTTCAACAGGGTTCTGAATTGGGCTTTTCTAGATGTGCTATGGACGCGTTACTACCTAAGTGTTTGGTCAGAAAGGCCACAGGGCGAGCGTGTCCGATTTTGTGCTGGGTTGTTTTTCTATATCAGTGTTTTCGTAGTCGGATTCAGCTCAAGTTACGCACTTGAGTTTTTATGCGCTTTTGTTGTGCCAATGTTTCTAGGCCGGATAATCCTGGTCTATTTGTTCGCGTATATTCATCACGTGCAAGGTGTAGAACAACGATCGGATCCGATCGGCGCAACTGGAATGATTGATACGCATGCAGTTAATCGCTTTTTACTGCTAGGGCAATCACGCCACCTTATTCACCATCTATACCCTGGGTTACCCTGGTATCGCTATGATCAGGTCTGGGATGTAGCCAGAAAAGGAATCCCTGCGTCAAAAATAAAATGGGGTGGCTTGTTAGGCCGAATATCTACAAATTGATTCATAGATAATGTTCCTCGCTAAATATGCGCTAGCGCACGTGCATTCATTAAAGTGTCACCAATTAATAGCTCTATTAAATTGAGCTCCTCAGAAATTGAAACAGTCATGGTCGAAATCGGAGAGCTGTCCTTCGAAGTAGACTGCTGTGGGGAGGGTGGCAAGCTTGCTCTTTGCCTTCATGGGTTTCCCGAGAACAATTTCTCGTGGAGAAAACAACTCCCCGTACTCGCTGATATGGGTTATAAAGTTTGGGCCCCTAACCTGAGAGGCTATGGGAATTCTTATAAGCCGGCGAAGGTAAGCGATTATTCAATTGAGAAACTACTAAATGATATTGTTGATTTGATTGACGCTAGTAACTCTGACGAGGTGACTATTATAGCCCATGACTGGGGAGCCATTCTCGCTTGGATCTTTGCATCTAGAGAGCTAAAACCTCTCAAGAGTTTGGTGATTATGAACTGCCCACATCCTGTCGCTTTCAAGCGGGGTTTGAACTTGCGACAACTGCTGATGAGTTGGTATATGTATTTTTTCCAGATCCCGTTTCTTCCAGAGTGGTATTTAGGGAGAAATCATGCCATGCCTATTCGACGTATGCTGGAGAGAACAAGCGTTAACAGTGAGATGTTTCCGCAAGAAGTTACAGAAGTATATAGAAAACATGCGGCTCAAAATGGCACGCTAACCGCAATGATTAACTACTACAGGGCATTATTCAGATACCCCCCTAAGATCGCTAATGCCGTCTCTAGCCGAGAAAAAATCGCCGTGCCCACTTTACTTATTTGGGGAGAGCAAGACTTAGCACTTTCTAAGGATTTGGCTCTTAAAACGTCTGAGTTTGTTGTGGATCTGCAGACAAAGTTTATTCCAAACGGTTCCCACTGGATCCAACAAGATTGTCCGGAAAAAGTAAATAAATTGATGAGTGAGTTTTTATCAATAAATTGAATCTTTCGAGATTAATCTATTCAAATTTAGAGCCGTAAAGCGACACCGAGAGTCAGATCCGTATTAGCCTTTGTCTAAAAGAATATCTGTGTTTCAGTCTCGGTCTTAGGGAAAGAACCTGTTGTTCTAAAGATATACAGGCAACAACACTTTTGTGATTAGAAAAGAGACGGCATTCGTTCGCAGAGTTGGAAATGCAGTCGTTGTTGTATTATCTTCTCTTATAGAAGCACAGCTCACACAATCTTAAGCCCTTTGAACTTTACGTTTGTAGGTAATAAAGAACATGAGCTTTGTAATGACTTAGGGGGAACGTCATTCATGTCAAATACTGTTAAATATGCGGGGGGATGTCCGCATGACTGCCCTGACACTTGCGCGATGATTTATGAAGTCCGAGATAATAAGTTAGTGTCTACAAAAGGAAATCCTGATCATCCTCTCACTCAAGGTGGGTTGTGCGTGAAATTGAAGGATTACGAAAAACGTCATTATCACCCTGATCGATTGTTACACCCGATGAGAAGATGTGGAGAAAAAGGGACAAACTCGTTTGAAAAAATTACCTGGGATGAAGCGCTGACTGAAATATCCACACGATGGAAGAGCATAATAGAAAAATATGGAGCCCAGTCAATAGCGCCATATAGTTACGCGGGGCATCAAGGTTTGGTGCACGGAATAAATGGTGGGGATGCTTTTTTTAATCGACTTGGTGCCTCCGTGATGGAACGAACGATGTGTGGCTCTGGCTTAGCAACTGCCTGGCTGATGACGAACGGTCCAAGTGGTGGCATGGACCCTGAAAGTTTCGCACATTCAAAATTTATTCTTATTTGGGCATGCAATAGTGTCAGCACTAATGTGCACCATTGGCACGTGATCAAAAAAGCTCAAAAAAAGGGTGCAACAGTTGTTGTAATCGATCCTTATCGCTCTCGAACAGCGAAAGAAGCTGATTGGCATCTTGCACCTCGAGTTGGAACGGATGGGGCGCTAGCGATGTCTCTTATACACACGATCATAGAGGAAAACCTTATTGATGAAGATTACGTAAAGCTATATACGCAGGGATATAATGAATTAAAAGAGCGTGCTCAAGGTTGGAGTGCTGAGAAAGCGTCTGAAGTCACCGGAATTGAGGCGGAGGACATTCGTAAGCTCGCTAGGCAATACGCGGGCACCAAATCAGCTGCTATCCGCATTGGGGTAGCTTTGGAGCGGCACCAAGGGGGCGGGCAGGCAATCCGAGCTGTTTGCTGTTTGCCTTCTTTGACAGGAGCTTGGCGAGAAGTGGGGGGAGGGATCTTCGCCTTTCCATTCTGGGAACATCCTTATCAGTTTGACAAAATGTGTCGACCCGATTGGATCCCTGAAGGGACTCAGGTTATTAACAACCTTCAGATAGGAAACGTCTTGACCGGTCAATCCGATAAGAAGCAGCTGCATGCGTTGATGTGTTGGAACTCCAATCCGGTGACTCAAGCACCAGAT
This sequence comes from Proteobacteria bacterium UBA4457, assembly GCA_002390205.1. Classification (GTDB taxonomy): domain Bacteria; phylum Pseudomonadota; class Gammaproteobacteria; genus UBA4457. The sequence continues at coordinate 49,020 of DGOV01000116.1, forward strand.
TCACGCAAAGTCATTGAAGGGCTAATGCGTGACGACCTCTTTTTGGTAGTTGCCGATCACTTTATTACAGATACAGCTTCTTACGCAGATATTATTCTCCCAGCCACGATGGGTGCTGAAATGGAGGACATTATTCTCTCATGGGGACATAACTATTTAACATATAACACTAAATGCGTAGACGCTCCTGGCGATGCGCTTTCAAATCGGGAAATATTTCGACGACTGGCTCAGTATATGGGTTTTGATGATGAAGAATTTCAATGGTCTGACAGTGAATGTCTTGAACGCTTTATTGACTGGGAGTCGCCAGTTTGTGAAGGCATTGACCTTGATTACCTGCGGGAACATGGTTTTGCTCGACTCAATGTGGGAGCTGCTGACGATAGAGCGCCTCATCGGGAAGGTAATTTCCCAACGCCTTCGGGTAAGTGCGAGTTTCAATCGAGTATCGCTAAAAATGGAAATTTTGTTGTGGGTCCTTTTCGCCAGATGTATGAAGATTTTCAAGGTG
>DGOV01000116.1:49605-49755 GCA_002390205.1 Proteobacteria bacterium UBA4457
ACAGTATCCTCTTAATCTGGTCTCACCTAAGAGTCACGGCTTTTTGAATTCATGCTACGCAAACATGAAACATAAAATCAAAGGTCAAGGCGATCAATTTTTGCTCATCAGCTCAGACGATGCTATGAGGAGAAACATTAAAAATGGCGA
>DGOV01000012.1 GCA_002390205.1 Proteobacteria bacterium UBA4457
GGTATGATCACACAGCCGAGCCAGATGGCCCATGGGTACACGATGGCGCAACACACCGATAAGCCGACTAAGGGTCTTAGCTTTATTCCTTACTCCATACTAAAAGATGAACCCTATACTCCTGGGGTGGGGCCGATTAGAGGAGGCGTTACTAATCTGTCAGCTAAAGTCGATCGTTATCGCACCTCACAAGGCTTTATGACGCAAGAACAATTAAATAAGGAATGTCGCTCATTTACGATGACGTGCTGCCAGGAAAAATACCGTTTGTTATGTGCTGATTGGGTCAAATATCACTATGATACCGAGCTTGCTGATGAGCTATTTAGGATTGAGCAAAAAAACTCGAGAAATCTAAAAGATCGTGGGGCTGGATTGACTTGTCAGGATATTGAGCACATGCGTCTCGCACGAGTAGAAAAAGCATAAAGGAGAAACGAATATGGTGACCCCAATTCACGCGATAATGCATTCTACTGCTGTGAAAAAGAATGCTGACAGAAATATGCTTGCTAGTCATGTAGGGCTTTCGGAGGAAGTGTTTTCAAAAGTGTTGGCGGATGCTGTGGTGACCGAGAGATTGGTTGAAATAGAGGGCCGCTATTTACTAACGCCTTCAGGCCAAATGATTGTGCACAGCGAATATTCAAGATTCTATGCGCATATTCGAACCGATCAGAGCTTTGTAGATGCCTACAAAAAATTCGAATATATAAATACAGATCTGAAGCTACTAATTACACAATGGCAGATGGTTGAGCTTGCCGATAAACTGATCAGTAATGATCACAGTGATGTCGATTATGATAACCAAATAATTGATAAGATCGGTAATTTACACGAACGTTATCAACCTATTTTAGAGATCATGACAACTCTTTTACCGCGATTGTCTTTTTATCAGGACAAGCTAATGGAAGCGTTAGAGAAAGCGGAAGATGGAGAGATCCAATGGGTAAGTGATGCGCGGTTAGAAAGTTACCACACCATATGGTTCGAAATGCACGAGGATCTTTTAAGAGTCTTAGGCCGAGATAGAGAAGAATAAAAGAATTTAAAGGATTACATTCATGGCTAGATTAGAAGGGAAAATTGCACTCATTACTGGAGCAGGTACTGGGATTGGCAGGGCATGCATGGAGCTTTTCGCCAACGAAGGGGCGACAGTTTTTGGTGTTTCGAGAACACAGAGCAACCTTGATAAAACTATGTCATTAGTTCGAGCGTCCAATGGAAATGGCAAGACGTTTAGTGCGGATCTATCGCAACCGGAAGAGGTACAGAATGCTATAGATGATTGTTTAACCTCGTTTGGACGTATCGACGTCTTACTGAATGCTGCGGGAGTGGGTTATAACTTGCGTGAAAGTAGTCAGGGATCTATGGATCCTATTGATACGACGCCTATTGATAAATGGAAAGAGGTTATGGCAGCTAATCTGGATAGCGTTTTCTATGTATCTCGACTTGTCATTAAACAGATGAAGCTGCAACAAAAAGGATCTGTAGTGAACATCTCCAGTATCTTTGGGTTGGGAGGTGCGGCTGATGCACATACTTATACAGCCACTAAAGGGGCGATTATCAATTTGACAAAGTCTATGGCGGTGGCTTACGTGGACGACAAGATTAGATGCAATGTAGTTGCGCCTGGCTTCGTTCAGACACAGATGGTGGAAAGCGTTATTCCGGATCTTTTCTCAGAAGTGAACCCTAAGTTGGTTTCTCCTATGGGACGGCCTGCCACTCCAGAAGAAGTGGCTTACGCAAGTCTGTTTTTCGCCTGTGAAGAATCATCATATTGCACTGGCACTGTGCTTGCCGTCGACGGCGGTGCTACTGGGAGAGCCTGAGTCGCGCATATGTAGTTTCATGTATCGAGGGTTACTAACCTAAAGCGCAATTCCCCTAGCTCTTTTGACTATTTTTAAGTTTGCTACGTAGGCTAGAAGTTTTTTCTAGATCCACAGACAAGTTGCTGTTTTCGACTCTTCCTTGGAAAGCAACGCCATAAACTTCTTCAGCTCTCTTGATGGTTTCCCATTTTTCGACAACGTCTTTTAGCACTTTTTCAGGGTTTCTTTCTACAGCTGCTCCATATCCCCCTCCACCTGTGTCTGTTCCCCTTATAAACTCTCCAGGCTCCAGTGTTATCTCGACTACGCCTGCAAGCTTTTCTTCAGCTCCTGTTTTCCCTATATGCCAGCTCGTCGCGAGAGGACCCGCTTCTCCTCCACGGACACCTTGGGGCGGAAAATGCTGCCCATCGCACGCCACGACAACAGTCATTTTATCTTTCCTTGGACCATAGATAACTTCTGCTCCGGGACCTCCTCTAAATTTTCCCGCGCCACCACCACCCGGTATGACTTTTAGAGACTTAAATAGTATCGGATATTTGGACTCGTCCACTTCGACACTACCTCTGTACATTCGTCCCGCTGCAACGGGCAGTCCATAATTAAGCCATCCATCAGAGGTCGGGCTGGCCGGGCCACCGTTGACTATTAACCATTCCTGATTAATATAATCGCCGCCGTTGGAGCGCCAGTCTTTTCCAGATATTACCCCTGCAGCAGCGCCCATACCTACACCACCTTCCGCGAGGCCGTGATTATCACTGAGTTGTGCAAACGCCGCTTGTGTTGCATTTAGGACGCGATCCGCAACATTTGTCGTGGCCATAGACGCGCTGTGTGGAAATTTTGGTGCGCCTGTTATGCAACCGTCTCTAAGCTTAATATTGACACGAGAGAAACTACCACCGTTAACAGGCACTGCTTCTAAACAGTTAAAAACTCCAGCCATAGCGGTACTGGTAGCGGTTGCAACAGTCATGTTGAGACCGAAATCTTTGTTATCCTCGTTCTTGGTAAGATCTACTTCTATCGTTCCGTTGTCCGAGTCTATATCTACATCAACTCTGATATCTAATCCTTCTGGCAGTACCGTGCCTAGTGGGTCCAAATGCCCCCAGCTAGTTAGTTTTCCGCTAGGCATCTTCTTAATAGCCGAAGTCATGCGGCGTTCAGAGTAGGAAAACCAGTCTTTCATGAACTGCTGAATCGTTTCAATGCCATATCTTTCAACAAGCTTAATGAGTCGTCTTTCTCCAATTCGCGCGGAGCCGATTTGAGCAAGGTAATCTCCGTACCATTGCTCAGGTACTCGGATTCTTCTTTTGCACATTCTTATAATGTCATCTACATCCTGATAGTCGTTCTGAATCTTTACGCAAGGAAATATCAGCGCACCTTCCTCATAAACGTCTTTTGCATAAGCATGATAAGTACTAGGTATTGAGTTTCCGCAATCGGCCATATGAGCTTTGGCACAAGTCGTAAAAAGATGAACGCCATCAATTACAACTGGAACCATCACCATGTGATCGGCTGCGTGCGTATTCCCAGCATAAGGATCATTATCTAGAAATGCATCGCCTGGTTTGAGATTTTTATGCAAAGCAGTCATTGACTCCCCTTGCAATGGACTACCAAATATATGGATAGGGAGTCCATCTCCCGGACACAGAAGCTGATTGTCAGCGGTGATAATAGAGCAGGAAAAATCTCTCACGACAGCTAAGACAGCTGAACGGGCTGTACGGAGAAGCGTATTGGTCATCTCAGCTACGATCGCATTAATACGGTTAGATAGGACAGCCATGTGGACCGGATCCATCTCATAGGAAACAGCATTTTCTTTCTCAGTATTCATATTAGACCTTGCTCTGATGGTGTTAAAATATACCTTCCTCCAGCACTCACTTTGACTGTCGAGCCGGGGTTTATCACTAGCGTTGATGTCGGCTCTTCTATGATAGCTGGTCCTTTTATGAGAGCACCTGTACTTAAATTTTGTCCTAAAAATATTGGCGTCTCCACTAGAGACCCGCCTCCAAAGTAGGCTGGTCGGCGCCTGTCTTCATCGACTACCTCACTGCCGTCTGTTCTGCCTGGTTCTAGAGAGGGCGCGTTTACGTCTGCTATCAGCCGACCCCGCCAGTTCAAACATTCCACAGTTTGTCCTTCATCTGTTATTGCAAATACTCGATCATGCATTTTATGAAAGGCATCTACGAGGGCAGTGACATCGTTTTCATTAGTAAAGTGTCCGGTTTCAATTTCAACTTCGAGTTCCCAGACTTGGAACCGGTATCGGGCTTCAACAAAATACCGCTTTTTGATTTTATCGAATCCACGCAACCGTAGCCGTTCTGCAAACTCATCTAAAGTTTGATTAATCTTGCCAAGCGCCTCATTGACGCCGTCGTAATCGAACATATCTGTAGCTGTTAATTTACTGGCACCCGTTTCGGTGATGATATCTGAAAACTGCATTCCAGAAGCACTTAACGCACCTGCTGTTCGAGGAATGAGTACAGTTGTACAGCCTAGTTCAGCGGCTATCGGAGCAATACCCAGTCCTCCAGCTCCACCGCCGGCGACCAAGGTAGAGTCGGCAGGATTAATCCCTTCATTTACTGTTAGCTCCTTGATCGCTTGAATCATATTTTCATTAGCAACCGCCATGATTGCAAAAGCGGTTTGTTGCACATTTTGTTGCAATGTTTCTGCTAACGGTTTGATAGATGTGATAGCAGCTTTTTCATTTAATTGCATTCTTCCGCCGAGGAAATGTGAAGGGTCGATATAGCCTAAGACTACAGCAGCATCAGTCACCGTTGGTTGGGTGCCACCCAGATTATACGAAGCTGGTCCAGGCTCTGAACCTGCGGACTGCGGTCCTACTTGAAGAAGACCTCCGCTATCTACCCAGGCTATTGACCCGCCGCCTGCGCCAATACTATGCACGGCGACAGATGCCATTCCCAAGTTATCTCCGGTCCATTGAGGACCAAGCCAAGTATCTCTCGTGAATTCCACCTGTCCGTCGCGTACTAGACTGACGTCAAAGGTTGTTCCACCAGCATCACAGACAATCACATCGTCACTGAGTTGCTCGGCGGTGGTATAAGCCAACCCAGCAATAGGTGCCATGGCAGGCCCAGACTTCACTAAGAAAATTGGTTTTTCTACTACGTCTTGTAAATGCATTACCCCACCAAAAGACGTACTTACTAACACATCGTTTTTGTAACCGGCATTTATTAAGTCCTTTTCAAGAGTGAGCAGGTATTCTTGCATTAAAGGCTTCAGAGAGGCATCAATCGCAGTAGATGATGCTCGTCTGTATTCTCTTAAAATAGGGTTGATATCACTTGAAAGAGTATATGGGATCCCAGGTAAAATCTTTTCGATCAAAGCTGCAATGAGCTTCTCGTGCGCTGGGTTTGCAACAGACCAAAGGAGACATACCGCGATAGCTTCTATTCCTTTTTCAGGAAAAGTCTTTAGTAACGACGTAACTTTCATTTCATCCAACGAAGTTTCTATACCACCTTCGGCGCTTATCCTTTCAGGGACCTCAAACGTCAGACTTCTAGGGATATAAGGGTCTGGATATTCCATACGGAGATTGTGTGTCTCTGATTTACCCCCTTCCTTTAGGAGCAGCGTATCAGGAAAGCCTTCAGTGCTTATGAATGCTGTCCGAGCTGTTTTTCTTTCAACTATTCCGTTGGTCGCTCGGGTGGTGCCGTAGATGAATACTGAGGTGTCTTGCAGTAAATCTTTTACTGATGAGTTGAGTTCATCTGAGACCACTTCTAAGGCAGCTGAGATGCTAGCGAACGCTCTTTTTTTATCAGTCAGTGCCTTACCTACAGTAAAGCGTCCAGTTTCGTCTGTCACGACGACGTCAGTAAATGTTCCACCCGTGTCAACGGAAATTCTATAAGTCATTGAGTTCTCGCTTAGCTATTGAAATGTAGGGTTTATGTCTCTATTGCGGCTCAACTTATCACAATACCCCAGCCTGGGAAAGCAAGTTACTGTTGTATTTTTAGAGTCCTCAATATTGAACTATATCTCAGCCATATTGCTTTTTTGAGACTTTGTGTCAGCGAAAATCTAAAATCACTGCTGTGGAAGAAAATTATAAGTGCATATTGCTCTAGCAGATATCGAAAAAGGCTAGTAGCGTAGGAAATTATTTTCATATTCAATGACAATCAAAAATTTCAGCAATTGATCCTGTTTTTCTTGTAGAATATTTCTCTCAATGGTGGCTATTTTGAAGGCCCATGGTTTAGCGATGTAAACCCCGTCAGGCCTGGAAGGGAGCAGCGGTAGCATAAACTGGATGCATGGTAGCCCTAGAAATAGCCACCGCCGTTACTTTGGTGACCTAGATTAAGTAATATCGAGATGTCGTATTATGAGCTACGAAGTGCTGGCGCGAAAATGGAGACCAACATCTTTCGATGAGGTAATAGGGCAATCCCATATTTTGCGCGCATTAGTCAATGCGCTAGATAGCGGAAGGATGCACCATGCCTATTTGTTTTCTGGTACCAGAGGTGTAGGAAAAACAACGCTGGCGAGAGTACTCGCTCGGGCACTAAACTGCGAGAAAGGCCTGACTAGCAAGCCCTGTGGCTCATGTGGTTCCTGTAGAGAAATAGACGGCGGCCACTCTGTCGATCTAGTGGAGGTAGACGCGGCGTCGAGGACGAAAGTGGAAGAGACTCGTGACTTGCTAGATAACGTTCAATATTTACCTAGCTCTAGCCGATATAAGGTTTATCTGATAGATGAAGTCCACATGTTCTCTAACCATTCGTTTAATGCTCTTTTAAAGACTTTAGAGGAGCCTCCTCCTCACGTAAAGTTTCTACTCGCCACTACTGATCCTAAGAAGTTGCCTGTAACTGTTCTATCACGGTGCTTGCAGTTGAATCTCTCTAAAGTTGAGAAAACAGAAATTTCTGACTACCTAGCAAAAATATTGAATTTAGAAGGGATACCGTTTGAAGAAGATGGACTCGTCACAATAGCAAAGAATGCTGGAGGTAGCGTGCGTGATGCTTTGAGTCTGCTTGATCAGGCAATAGCACATGGGGGCGGAGCAGTTAAGACGGATAATGTTTTAGCAATGCTTGGAGCTGTGGACCAGTCGTATATTATTTCTCTGTTGAAGTGTTTAGCTGATGGAGACGGGCATAATTTAATAAAAGCGTCTAGAGCTTTTGGAGCATTTGCTCCTGATTACAGCTCAGTATTGACCGACATGTTATCTGTTTTAGTTAGGGTCGCGACAGTTCAGGCGCTTGGCTCAGCAAATCAAAAAATCGAAAGTGATGAAGAAATTATCGAACTTGCGCGAGAGGTGTCTGCTGAAGACTGTCAATTATTCTATCAAATTGCATTAGTCGGCCGAAAAGATCTTGAGATCACGCCTGATCCGGAATCAGGTTTTGAAATGAATTTGCTGCGTATGTTAGCCTTCAGAAAAAAAGACTTTTCTGAGGTTACTAAGCAGCTTGAAGAAAAGTCCAATGAAGAGGTCTCCAAAAAAAAAAGTGAGCAACTAGCCGACCAAGCTGAAGTCGAAGTGGCCAAAGAAGTAGCACTTTGCAGTAATGAGGATTGGCATGCTGTTGTGAATAGCCTAGATATTAACGGGCTTGCGCGTGAATTGGCGAGACACGCTATATTTGTAGAACTGGATCAAAATTCTTTGAAATTATCTGTTGCATCGAAGCATGACAAGCTAATGCAAAAGAGGGCAGTTGACACTTTAGAACAGCAGGTTTCGTCCTATCTGGGACAGGGAGTAACGCTTTCAGTCAGTGTCGCCGAAGGTGATAGTTTGGCTTTATCGCTATCTGAACAAACTCTAGCAAATGAGCTGGAAGCACAGAGGACTGCCGAGAAAAAAGCTCGTGAAGATCCCACCGTAGTTGCTCTCAGCGAAAAATTCGATGCGGTAATGACAACAGTGTCACGAAAGACTTAGCTGCTAGCTAGCACAGGCGTTACCAGCTTAAAAAAGGGAGTATCACTTACCATGAAAAATGGCCTTGGAAATATGTTGAAGCAAGCTGAAAAAATGCAAAGCGAAATGGCTCGAGTACAAGAAGAATTAGCAGGGAGTCGTGTTGATGGCGAGTCCGGCGGGGGGATGGTAAAAGTGACTATGAATGGCAAGCGAGAAGTTGTGGCCGTAAACATCGAATCTGTAGCAACTACCGAAGATAAAGCTATGTTAGAAGATCTTGTTGCAGCAGCTGTCAACGATGCGATACGGAGGGTTGAAGAATTATCGGCCGAGAAGATGGCGCAGATTACCTCAGGTATCGAACTTCCTGCTGGCATCAAGCTACCTTTCTAGTAGAATTTGATCTATGAACTTTTCCCCATTACTTACCGACCTGGTTCAGCGTTTGCAGTATTTGCCGGGTATCGGGCCAAAGTCAGCGCAAAGAATTGCATTTTATTTGCTGGAACAAAATAGAGATAAAGCTCGAACTCTTGCTAAGGCGATGGAACGGGCAGCAAATGAAATTGGTAGATGTCTTTCATGCCGCACGTTTAGTGAAGTCGATACATGTGTGATATGCGAGGATATGTCACGAGATCAGTCGCAGATCTGTGTTGTTGAAAATCCATTAGACATATTGGCTATAGAACAGGCGCCCGGCTATAGAGGTTACTATTTTGTTTTAATGGGTCGCCTGTCCCCACTAGACGGTATTTCTGCGGAAAGTATCGGTATTCCTTTTTTGGACGCGAGACTCAGCCAAGGTCAAATAAAAGAAATGATAGTCGCAACCGGGACTACGATGGAGGGCGAAGCGACATCGCACTACCTAAAAGAGCTGGCGAATCGACGAGGGGTATCTGCTACTCGTATTGCTTATGGAGTTCCTGTCGGAGGGGAACTGGAGTTTGTTGATAGTTCTACTTTATCAAGAGCTTTAACTAACCGTCAGTCGTTTTGAATGATCGCTACATAGCAGATTCGGATGTTAAATTGTTTGCGTAATATGGATTGAATACAATAAGTAATACAATGTGAGCGGAGTAATTAATGGAGTTTTCTGACGGCAATCTTATTTGGATTGATCTTGAAATGACGGGTCTTGAACCGGAGACAGATTTAATCATTGAAATAGCTACGATAGTTACCAACTTTGATTTAAGCGAACAGGTAGCAGGGCCAGTTTTGGCGATCCATCAGTCCTCGGAAGCGCTCGCAAGTATGGATGAATGGAACACTAGACAGCACCATTCTTCTGGATTGGTCGAAAGAGTAGTCAATAGTCAGATAAGTGTCAGTGCAGCTGAGTCTGCCACACTTGAGTTCTTGAACGAATATGTGCCTTTAGGCATATCACCAATGTGTGGCAACAGCATAGGTCAGGACCGCAGATTCATTTACAAATATATGCCTTTGCTAGCAACTTTTTTTCATTACAGAAACATAGATGTTAGTACGCTTAAGGAGCTTGCTGTCCGCTGGTTTCCCGAATTGCCTGTGTTTCAAAAACACAGTGCACATCTAGCTATGCAAGACGTACAGGACTCAATTAGCGAGTTAAAATATTATCGTGAGCAGCTGCTAAGAGCCCCTCAAAAGTAAGAGTGGTGTCTATGGGTGATAAGTTCATTTGGACAGCAGTCACGGGCTGCGTCGATGGAATTAACAGGCGACTGTCTTTAGGTATTTCGTGATGAAAAGCGATTTGAAAAAACCAACTGTGAAGATTATCGCCAGCGAGGCCGAAATGGAAATGCTCGGCGCTCAAATAGCGCGTGCTGCAGGCAGTTCTTGTGTCTTTTATTTAGATGGTCCTTTGGGGGCTGGGAAAACGGTCTTAGCTAGAGGCTATATCCGTGAGCTAGGTTTCATCGGCCCTGTTAAAAGCCCCACGTTCACTCTTGTTGAACCTTATGATGTGGGGGGCGTGGTACTTAACCACTTTGACTTGTACCGCTTAAATGATCCGTGTGAATTAGAATTTATAGGTATAGACGACTATTTCTCTGGCGAGGCTAATATAATAGTTGAATGGGCCGAGAAAGGGGGAGAGTTTTTACCGACGCCTGATTTATATATTTCGCTTGATTACAGTTCGCAGTTGGATTCTAGGGAAGTTGGTTTGGTTAGTGCAACTAAGTTTGGCGACGAAATCTTGCTTAAGATGGGCAGCTGATAGGTAATGACTTTGGACGCAAAAAAAACAGACCTGCTTTTCCCTTTTTCTCTTTTCTTTTTGTTGAAGACAGTCACCGCACTTTGTCTGATTCTATTCTTTGGTGATGGCTTTGCCGGAGTTAATGCTATTCGGATGTCGAATCAGTTTGATACCGCACGAGTCGTTTTTGATATGGCGCAGAACAGTAATTACACGGTGAGTCAATTAAATAATCCAGCACGGATAGTCGTAGATTTCAGCCATAAGAGCTCCGGAAAGCCATATAACTTAGACATAAAAAAGAATTCTTTTATAAGAGGGTTTCGACATGGTTTGCGGGGACTAAAAAGCGAGCGGTTTGTCTTTGAAGTGAGGGGACAGTCGAAGATATCATCTACTTTATTACAGCCTACTACTGAAATTGGCTATCGTCTTGTAGTTGATATTCTTCCGTTGGAAGTCTTGTCAGTGGCTAAAGAACCTGCCGAAGGAGGAATAGTAAGTACGCCTAATAAAAAGAGAAGGATTGTGGTGGCGATTGACGCTGGACACGGCGGTAGGGACGTAGGTGCGATTGGCGCGGCGGGGACATATGAAAAAGACATCAACCTAGCTGTTGCCGAGCAGTTAGCGTCTTTTGTGAATGCGAATTCTGGTATGGATGCGATACTCACTCGCCGCGGAGACTCTTATGTCAAGCTCCGTAGACGACTTGCCATAGCTCGGAATCACAAAGCAGACGTATTTGTCTCTATCCATGCCGATGCATTTAGAGATCCTCGCGTCAAAGGGTCATCTGTTTATATTTTATCTAGCAGTGGGGCTAGTGGCGAAGCAGCTCGCTGGTTGGCTGATAAAGCCAACAAAGAGCAATTGGTTGGTGGGATATCTTTAGATAACAAAGATAGTTTGCTCAGTAGCGTTTTGATCGATCTATCACAGGCAGCTTCCATAGAAGCGAGCACTTTGTTAGGGAGAGCGGTACTGGAGGAACTTAAAAAAATAGGGCCCTTGCACAAGAAAACAGTCCAAAAAGCGGGATTTGTTGTTTTGAAATCACCGGACATTCCTTCTGTTTTAATCGAGATGGCTTTTATTTCTAATCCATCAGAAGAGAAGCGTTTGACTAACGCAGGATACCAAAAAAAATTAGCCTTGGCAGTCTATGAAGGGATATTAAAGTACTCTATCGGAGAGAGCTCTGAGAAATCTGGGATGGTCTTTCGAACGCATAAAGTAGTTCGTGGGGATAATTTGTCTGAACTGGGCGCGCGCTACTCGGTCTCCATCGAGGACCTGAAAAAAATGAATAATTTAGACAGTAATCTTTTGTTTGTAGGTGATACTCTTAAAATACCGGCTTTAGGCGGAAGAAGCTTTCGGGAGCACCGCATTATAAGTGGTGATACCTTGTCTGACTTGGGTGTGCGTTATGGTGTCAGTGTTGCCAGCCTAAAGAGGTTTAATGGACTTCGCACTGGAAAAGTCTATGTGGGAGATATAATTAGAGTTCCATGGTAGAAGCAGCCAGATACCGTCTTTGGAGTTCACATGAGTTTGATTGAGCCGTTTCGTCAAGCTATCAATCCGTTGTCTGACTTATTGATCAACCAAATTGCAGCAGGAGAAGTTATAGACGGCCCTAGTGCGGTGGTGAAAGAGTTGGTTGAAAATAGCCTGGATGCAGGTTGCACGGCTATCGTGATTTCTCTTACGACTGGGGGTCTTGACGAGATTGTTGTGAGTGACGATGGGCGAGGTATTTTATCAAAGTACCTTCTGGCTGCTATCAAGCGGCACTCGACGAGTAAAATATTAACAGTCGAGCATTTGCAACATGTGTCCTCATTAGGGTTTCGAGGCGAGGCGCTAGCAAGTATTTGTTCGGTTGCTGACGTTGTAATCTGCAGTTGGCATGCCGAAGAAATGCATGCTTGGTCTCTGGCTGTCAAAGCAGGTGGTAAGCCAATAGGGCCTCAACCTGCCGAAGGTAATTGGGGTACGCGGATCTCGGTTTCAAGTTTGTTTTACAACATTCCCGCTCGGAAAAGGTTTTTGAAACAGGCGAGAAGTGAATACCTTAAGATTAAATCTTTAGTAAGACAATTCGCTTTTGCATTTCCTTCAGTGTCCTTTTCTTTAAAAGATCCTTCCTTTAAAGGCTTGGATTTCATGGCAGCGAAAATTCCTGAGCGTCATAATCGATGGGACAGATTGTTTGGTAAGCGTTTCCAGGATGATGCGTTGATAATCGAGTCAGAGCGCTCTCAGGTTAAGATAGTAGGATGGATTGGGGGGGCTGAACTAGCCCTCAGCAACACTGATAACCAGTTTTTATCTATCAACAATCGTATCGTCAACGACAAATCTATCTCTCATGCAATCAGGATGAGCTTTGTTAATACAATTCCTCCAGGTCGCTTTCCTGCTTATGGCCTTGCTCTATCAGTGCCTTTCGATTCTATAGATGTCAATGTTCATCCGCGAAAACTTGAGGTGAGGATAAAAAATATCCGCGAGTTACATGACATTATCTATTCGGAAGTTAACGGAGCGCTTTTTGGACACTCTGATGGCCTATCGGAAGATTTAGCCAATATGACTATCAGCTATCCCGCTGTGGTGAGGGAAAGTCAACCATCTATCAGGAAGCCTATCGCCTACAATGACTCTGGGAGACCGACATTTGTTGTTGGGAATCAGTTTTTTATTCTTATTGGTGAAGAAGCAGTAAGAGCGATAGACTTAAAGCTAGCTTGGAAAACTGTGTTACAGCGCCGATTGGGCTCTCCCAATAACATTAATAGCAAACCTTTGTTGTTGCCTCAGAGGCTTGAGACATCAGAAGCAAGGACCTTACTGACTGTAAAGAGCGGAATGGAAAAAATTGGTTTTCATTTCTCCGACTTAGGCATAGCGGGAGAGGTGTTACGCAGAGTACCAGTAGTATGCCCGTCATTCTCGGCTGAAAAATTTTTGTCTACCCTATGTACGCTGCCTCTCCGTGAGGATGAACTTATAGAAAGTATTTCAAGTGCTATAAGCGCAGCGATTGATTATGGGACGTTTGATAAACCAAACCTGGCAATTTTCGAAGAGCTTGTTTTGTCAGCGAGCTCCCTATCTTACGACTGGACCGGCTGGATGTTTGATTTAGATGCAACTGCGCTCAAGAGGGCCGATAAAAGTGGCCTGTGATATCGGGTACGAAGGGCCTTTAGTTTTTGTTATGGGGCCAACTGGGGTGGGGAAAAGTAATTTCGCCAGTAGGCTGTCTGATTTTTTCCCTCTTGAAGTTATTAACGTTGACTCGACTTCTGTATATAAGGGTTTAAATATAGGCTCAGGAAAACCAAATAAAAAAATTCTTACAGCGACTCCGCATCACTTACTTAGTTTTTGCGATCTAAGCGATACTTATTCTGCTGCTAGGTTTCGATCTGATGCCATCAAAGCAATCTCAGAAATACGGGCCAAAGGCAAAGTTCCTGTTTTAGTTGGAGGAACCGGAATGTATTTTCGTATGCTTGAGAGAGGTATGGCACCGCTTCCCAGAGCGAACGCAGAAATTCGAAGAAATCTACAATCGCTGTTGAAGAGGAATGGAGTAGAGCACCTTCATTCTATTTTAAGTAAGTTAGATCCTCTATCTGCTGAGCGAATAAATCCAAACGACCCTCAGAGAATTATCAGAGCGATTGAGATATGCAGAGTTTCCGGCACCAAGATGTCGCTCCTTATACAAGTCTCTCAGGAACCTCTAAGTATGCCGCCCGTTAAGCTTGTTCTCACTTTACGAGAAAGAGCGAAAATACACGAGCGAGTTTCATTGAGGTTCCTGTTGATGTTGGAACAAGGGTTTATTAACGAAGTGAGCGAACTTCGTCGCTCTAATAAGATGTTTCGGGATTATTCTGCTCTCTACAGTGTAGGATACAAACAAGTAGGAGAATTTTTAGATGGGCAAATTAGCCATCAAGAAATGATTGAAAAAGCTATTATCGCGACGCGTCAGCTTGCTAAGCGTCAGTTGACGTGGCTGAATCGAGAAGATCGGTCGGTTTGGTATGAGTGGTCGCAGCCAGATAAAAACATTAAGAGTGTGCTCAAATATCTAGCTGAGCGAAGTGTAATCGCTTGAACGGTATTTCGATTTTATCAATGAGTTTTGATAAATATTTCAAAGGCATCCAGTTAAGGTAATTGTTAATTTAAATGTCAGCAGCAGAAGAAAGCGCATTGTTACTTAATATTCAATTGTCGGCGGAATCGTCGGCGGACACTAGCGAGCTATCTGAATTGGTGGTGGCCGCGGGACTAATAGTAGTCGGTGAGATTTTGTCTAAGCGTACAGCTCCAGATTCAAAATTCTACGTTGGTAAAGGGAAGGCTGAGGAAGTCGCTCTTTTTGTGAAAGAGAATGACGTTCAACTAGTTATTTGCAGTAAGGATCTGTCTCCAGTGCAACAGCGTAATCTTGAGAAGCTTGTTTGTTGCACCGTTATCGATAGAACTGGGTTGATCTTAGATATTTTCGCGCAACGGGCCAGATCTTTTGAGGGAAAACTGCAGGTGGAGTTGGCACAACTGGAACACTTGTCAAGCCGGTTGGTGCGTGGTTGGTCCCATCTGGAGCGTCAAAAGGGCGGAATTGGTTTGCGTGGGCCAGGAGAAACACAGTTAGAGACTGACAGGAGATTGATAGGTGGTAGGATAAAACAAATTAAGTCACGCTTAAATAAAGTTAAAAAACAGCGTTTCCAGAATGGTCAATCACGTAAAAAAGCGTTACTTTCCACAGTAGCTTTAGTTGGTTATACAAATGCCGGTAAATCAACTCTTTTTAACAAGTTAACTGGTAATAGTGTGTATTGCGCAGACCAATTGTTTGCGACGTTAGACACGACGATTGGAGCATTAGTAATTAACGGTGAAAATCCTATATTACTTAGCGATACTGTTGGCTTCGTTAAAAGCTTGCCGCATAATCTCGTAGAGGCTTTTGCCGCCACGCTAGACGAAACACGCGAAGCAAAACTCCTTCTTCACATCATAGATGCAAGCGATCCGGCTAGAACAGAACGTATTGAACAGGTTAACGACGTTCTGCAAAGCATTGGCGCATCCGAAGTGCCTGTGATTGAGGTGTATAACAAAATCGATAAAGTTTCTGATTGTGTGCCGCACGTAGACTATAAAAGCGATCTAAAAGTGCAGAGGGTTTGGATCTCCGCAGAACGGGAGATCGGGCTCGACCTATTGCTGGATGCAATTTCCGAACAGGTTAATGACGAGAAAGTCGTCGAGAGAGTAACAATAAAGTGGGAGAGTGGCGGTAAATTAAGAGCGATGCTTTATGAGTGGGGCGCTGTGACCAATGAGACGTTGGACTTAGAAGGGGAGTGGGTTTTAGAAATTGTGTTATCAAAAACTAGATGGCAAATTTTTACTAGTAACGAGGACTATAGCGATTGTGTTTCGGTAGAAGGAAGAAATTCATCGAATTCGCATCCGGCGTTCTATTAATCACACTTCAACATTGATTTTGGTGCTATTATTGATTGAACAAGCGATTGCAGGCTATTACAATCTTAAAGCCTGTTAATGTAATCACTTAACTTAAAGAGAGTTTGATAAGTATGTCCTGGAACGATTCTAACGGAAACGATCAAGATCCCTGGAAAAACAAAGGGAACAACCAAGGCCCACCTGACCTTGACGAAGTTGTGCGACGAATGCAGGAGAAGCTTAGCAGTATTTTCGGTGGCGGCGGTCAAGGTAAAGGTAAAGGTAAAGGCTCTGGAAACGTAGGCAACGGCGGAACGTTTCTGGTGGTATCTATTATTCTACTCGGGCTGCTGGCTTGGGAAATGGTTTATCGTATTGATCCGGCAGAAAGAGGTGTCGTAATGCGTTTCGGACAGTATGTTTCAGTACTGCAGCCTGGACCCCATATAAGGTTCCCTAGACCTATTGAACAAGTGGTGAAAGTCAACGTTGAGAGAATCCAGACGTTAACCTCTGATTCAGCGATGCTTACCGGAGACGAGAATATCGTTGATGTTGAAGTGGCGATACAGTACCGGATTAAAGATGTAAAGAATTACCTCTTTGCTATTGCTGATCCCGATGTTTCCGTGAGAAGGGTGACCGAATCTGCAATTAGAGACATTATTGGAGGTAGCACGCTATCTTTTGTAATTACTGAAGGAAGAGCTGAGATTGCTACCAACGCTCAGATCCTGATTCAGGAAATACTTGATAACTATTCATCTGGGATTGACGTTACCAGTGTAAACATGCAGCCAGCGAAGCCACCAGAACAAGTGAAAGCGTCTTTTGACGATGCAATAAAAGCACGAGAAGATGAACAACGTAAAATTAATGAAGCAGAAGCCTACCGGAACGAAGTTGTTGAAAGATCGGCAGGTGAAGCGGCTCGAATCCGACTAGATGCCGAGGGCTACCAGAAGAGTGTTATTTCTCAGGCTGAAGGCGAGGCAAGTCGGTTTAGCCAGCTCTATACTGAATATGAAAAAGCACCAGTAGTGACCAGGAACAGACTTTACTTAGATGCCATGGAACAAGTGATGAGTAGTTCATCTAAAGTCGTAATGGACAATGAAGGCTCATCGAATCTGATGTACCTGCCTCTTGATAAACTTCTCGAGCAGACTAACAAGAAAGCTCGAGATGTCGATAGTATTGACCCAGGCGTATATCAGCCTGCTACCGAGGAATCGACTCGTCAAAGACGCGCACCTCGAATTAATAGATAGAAAACCGATAACTTTAACGAGTTATTATTTGATGACATATAACCAAATAGGTTTGTAAGTGATGGCTAAACAAATATCTGGATTAATTGGAGTTCTTTTTCTTATCGGATTCTACATATGCACGTTTCGAGTTTACGAATATCAGCATGCGATACTATTCCAGTTAGGAAAGATCGAGCGTTCTGATCTTAAACCTGGACTCCACTTCAAGCTGCCTTTTGTCCAGAATGTGAGAACGTTTGATCTTCGATTGCAGACTCTGGACGCGGAACCACAAAGGTTCTTAACTGGCGAGAAGAAAGATGTAATTGTGGACTCTTTCGCGAGATGGAGAATAAATGATGTTGTCCAGTTTTATAAATCCAGTGATGGCGATCCTCGTAGGGCAGGTTTCTTGTTGTCGCAAAAAATCAACGATAGCTTGAGAAGTGAATTTGGTAAAAGGACGGTACAAGAAGTAGTGTCTGGGGATCGTGGAGCGATAATGAAAAGTGTTACTCGCATTGCCAACGAACGGGGTCTTGATTTAGGCATGGAAGTGTTAGATGTCAGATTGAAAAGAATTGATTTGCCTACTGAAGTGAGCAGTAATGTCTACGAGAGGATGAGGTCAGAAAGGTCTAGAGTTGCTAGAGAATTTCGAGCGAGAGGCGATAAAGAATCCATGACCATCCGCGCTGATGCGGATAGACAACGAACGGTCATATCAGCCGAGGCATATAAAGATGCGCAAGAAATGCGAGGATTCGGAGATGCAGGAGCTGCAGAAATCTATGCAAAAGCATACAATTCTGATCCGGAATTTTATGACTTCTACCGAAGTCTAGACGCATATAAATCCGCTTTTAACAGTAAGAACGATGTACTGCTTCTTAATCCAGATACTGAGTTCTTTAAGTACTTTGTGAAACCTAGCCTTAGTAAGTAACGCTAGGAGATAGAACTGTATTTCTAGGATAAGAGGTCACCCAGCCCCTTGGGCGAGGTATACCGCTCCGGTCACAACCTTGCTAGAATAACCGTACTTATTTAATAAAGTCTTTATGACTAAAAGATAGCGTATTGCATCAGAATGAGGGCTTATCTGGCGGTTTAGGTTCCTCATGATGATAGAGGTGGAAATTGAAAGACAATAATAACTGGCTGCTGCCTGACGGCGTAGATGAATCTCTTCCCGAGGAAGCCTTGCGCATCGAAAATCTTCGGCGAATGATAATAGATGTTTTATCAAGTTGGGGTTACCGGTTAGTAATTCCACCCATGATCGAGTACCTAGAATCATTGTTAGCTGGTATGGGCGAAGACTTGGACTTGCAGACTTTTAAATTAACTGATCAAAGGAGTGGTCGGGCGATGGGAGTGAGAGCAGATATCACTCCACAGATAGCGCGGATTGACGCCCATCGTCTACCTTCTGATGATCCTCAACGGTTTTGTTATGTTGGACCGGTAGTTCACACCCAGCCAGAAAAATTCGCGGGCTCTCGTAACCCTCTGCAAATTGGTGCTGAAATCTTTGGTCATAAAGGGATAGAGAGTGATGTTGAAGTCATTTCTTTGCTTCTTGAGTGCCTTTCCGCCGCGGGTATCCCTAAGATCACGCTAGAAGTGGCACATATGGAGATATTTCACGGGATTTGTGCCGGCCAGAATTTCGATCTGGGCTGCGAACAGAAGATATTAGAAGCTTTATCGAAGAAAGATAAGGCAACTCTTTGTGAGTTGTTAGAGCAAGCTGATGCAAGCGAAGAAGTCTTAATCCATCTTACGGCTCTACTTGAATTAAACGGCGGAATTTCTGTGTTAAAAGATGCAAAAGCTAAACTGGCAAGCGCGTCGAGTAGAGTGCAGTCTGCCCTTGAGGAACTTTCTCAACTATCCGATATTCTCACAACAACAATTCCATATCTTGATTTACACATAGATCTTGCGGAAATGCGTGGCTATCGGTACCACACGGGGATCATGTTTGCGGCATATACAGCTGCCGCTGGCCGAGCGATTGCATGGGGTGGTAGATATGATAATACTGGAAAGCTTCTGGGTAGAGAAAGAGGTGCTACCGGCTTTAGTACCGATTTAAAAGTTCTAGAGGGTCTTTTATCGAAGGGAGTTAGCGATACTGATACTGATATTGTTTATGCGCCTGAAGGCTATGATAAAGATCTTTTGAAGGCGATGAATGACTGTAGGAAAAGAGGGTCGATTGTAGTTCAAGAACTGCCTAATCAAGTTGGTGGCGCAGCGAACGCAGGTTGTAATAAGCATTTTGTCAAAATAAACGACCTATGGGAAATCAAGGTAATCTCTGACTAGATTAGTTTCAGTTTAATTCAAAAGCGTAAAAAAGGACTAGGTTTGGGAAAATCAATTGTAATTGTTGGCACTCAATGGGGTGACGAAGGCAAAGGCAAAATAGTTGACATGTTGACTGATCGGGCAACTGCGGTCGTTCGCTTTCAGGGCGGTCATAATGCTGGACACACGGTGATCATTAACGATGAAAAAACTGTCTTACATCTTGTCCCTTCTGGGGTGTTACGAGAGAACGTTAAATGTCTTATAGGCAACGGAGTTGTGGTGTCGCAAGAAGCGCTAATAGAAGAGATTTTGATGTTAGAAGCTAGCAATGTCCCAGCTAGAAAGAGAATTACTGTTAGCCCTTCATGTCCGCTCATTCTTTCCTACCATGTGGCTCTTGATAAGGCGAGAGAAAAAGCCTCCGGCAGTAATGCTATAGGGACTACTGGCCGAGGTATCGGCCCTGCTTATGAGGATAAAGTTGCAAGGCGTGGTTTACGGGTAGGAGACTTGCTAGACGGGAAACGGTTTGCAGAGAAATTGAAGCGAACATTAGATTACCATAATTTTGTGCTTGAGCATTATCACTCTCTGGCACCTATAGATTTGAATGCTCTTCTTGATGACCAAATGTCACTTGCGGAGCAGATAATTCCACTTGTTGGTGATGTTAGTAATATCATCGAACAGGAAGATAGCCGCGGAGGTAATATTCTTTTCGAAGGTGCGCAAGGAACGTTTCTTGATATAGACCACGGGACCTACCCTTTTGTTACTTCATCGAATACGACTTCGGGATTTGCAGCATCTGGAGCTGGTGTGGGGCCATGTATCTTCGATTATGCCCTGGGGATCACTAAGGCTTACACAACACGGGTTGGAGCGGGACCATTTCCAACAGAGCTGTCTGATGAGGTGGGGCGCCATTTAGCCGAGAAAGGCCATGAATTTGGAGCGACTACAGGAAGAGCTCGGCGTTGTGGTTGGCTAGATGGGGTTGCTTTGAGACGCGCGAAACAATTAAATAGCTTATCAGGACTCTGTTTGACCAAATTGGATGTATTAGATGGCCTTGAAAGTATCGCTATATGCGTAGGTTATGAGTGCTCGGGTCAAGTCTACGACACAATGCCGGCGGGAGGAGACGAAGTGGGACGTATGACACCTGTCTACGAGCATCATCCAGGATGGGCACAATCAACTTCCGGGATTACCTCATGGGAAGACCTTCCGAAAAATGCCCAGGCCTATATATCAAGAGTAGAAGAGGTGGCTGGCACTTCAGTTGACATAATATCGACTGGCCCTGAGCGGTCAGAGACTATTGTTTTGAGACATCCTTTTGAGTGATATCGAATATGATCATGGCTTTATGAAAAGCGATCCTTTTGAACTGGTGAAGCAGTGGCTAGCTGATGGTCAGGAAACTGAGACCAGCGTTCCAGAAGCGATGTCAGTAGCGACTGTTGACGAATTAAATAGACCTTCTATCAGACTGGTTTTGTTGAGAGGTTTTGATGAGCAAGGGTTCGTTTTTTATACCAATTTAGCAAGCAGTAAAGCACAAGATATTGGCCGCAATAATAACGTTGCACTTGGTTTTCATTGGAAACAGCTACGCAGACAGATAAGAGTTCAGGGAACCGCTTCCATGGTCTCCGACGAGGAAGCTGATAAATACTTCGCGTCTAGAGAGCGCGGTTCTCAGATCGGGGCGTGGGCGTCTCGACAGTCAGATGTGTTAGGAAGCAGTCAAATTTTAGAAGCACAGGTAGCTTACTATACTAAGAAATTTGGCGATACCCTTATCCCTCGGCCGGAATTCTGGTCAGGTTACAGAGTTTGTCCTGATAATATAGAGTTTTGGGAGGAAGGCGAGAGTCGCCTTCATAAACGGAACTACTATTGGAAAGACCAGGGTGTCTGGAGTGCTCGGCTTTTATATCCGTAACTGTTCAAAATTTAAATAAAAAGTCTTCTTAGGCGGCGGTACGAGCAATGTCGCTGATAATTCTCTCTAGGTGGTTTAGTGTGCGACAAGGCTCGACTCTATCGCAACATGCTCCGAGCTTTTGCATCTCTGAGTCACCTGTGTCCCAAAAGCTACGGGGTTCAGGGTTCAACCAGATAACCTTTTTTGCACGATTATGGATTCTCCGCAAAGCGAGGTGGCCTGGATCTCCGTAATTGGACCGTGCATCTCCTAATATTAGGACAGTAGTTCTATGGTCGATTTCATGTCCAACTACTCTTTCAAGCTCAGATAGTGCTCCTCCATAGTCCGTAGAGCCAGATCCCCATTTTTTTATGGTTTCGGCTAACGCCACTTCAGCGGAGTTATTTTCAAAAAGTTCAGTTACTTCACCTAGGACATTCGAAAAAGCAAAGCTTCTGACTTTAGGAATAATTTCACTCACACTGTAAAGAAAAAGCAGTAGAAAGCGTGCGACTTGAGACACTGAGCCGGAAACATCGCAAATTGCAATTACTTTGGGTCTGTCAATTTGAACCCGCTTCCAGATCGTATCAAACATGATTCCATCATATTGGATATTTTTTCGAATTGTCTGACGGACATCTAGATAGCCTCGTTTGGCTTTTCGGCGTCGTCTAGAGTGAATCGAAGTTAGTTTCTTTGCTAACTTTGAGACTAATTGCTTCATCACTTTGAAGTCTCGAACTTCTATTCGCGCTAGTGGGGTTTTTTGTAAGATTTCTTGCCGTAAATTATTAGCTCCATTTGCGGTATAGAGTAAAAGATTTTTGTCCACAATGTTAGCTACATCCTCAATGAGCGAGGCTTTAAGATTTTTCAGTGTTTCGAAGTCTGATTTTTCAGCATCATCATTATCCGTGGGGGTATATAAGCGTTCATCAACTGTGTCGATCCCGATTTTTTCGAGAATTCTTCTCATATAGACACCACGTTGTGTGAAGATACGGATATTCTGTAGTTGGACGTCTTGGACAGCCGCCGCCAGCAACTGCTGCAATGCAATCTGATCATCAGACTCTAGAATACTAAGTAGCGTTTCACCTTCTAAAGAATTGAGAACGTCCGCAGCCTTGGTATGTTCATCCTCGGATTCAACAGAGAGCTGGCGGACATGGTCCTTTGTTTCATCAAGGCGCATATTTTGGTCAAAGAAAAGATCAAAGCACTTATTGAAAATTTTTTTATCATCTATCCCTTTCGCCAACGCCATCGAGAGGGCATGCTTTAGCAGCAGCTTGTTCTCAATTCCTACTGTTGCCAGCACTTTGTTGGCATCTATGCTCTCTGCAGTGGATACTGTTACGTTTGAGGATCTTAAAGCTTTTATGAAGTCTGAAAGCATGAATATTTTTCTTTAAGAGTCCTTAATAGCGTTACGAATTAAGGTCGGGACTTCAGGGTTCGTGTGTTCTATGTCATCCTGAAATTTAAGAAGCAAATTGAGTGTGCTCCTCACTAAATGAGGTTCTAGTTCTGTTGCATTTAGTAGTACCAATGCCCTAGTCCAATCTAAGGTCTCGCTAATTGAAGGTAACTTTTTGAGGTCCATTCCTCTGAGTGACTGTACAAAGTTAACAATTTGTTTGGAAAGAGATTGCGGGACATCAGGCATTTGAGTCCGTATGATTTTCTGCTCGAGCTTGTGTTCTGGAAATGGAATATACAGGTGCAAACAACGACGTTTTAGTGCATCTCCAATTTCTCTAGTGTTGTTGGAGGTTAAAAAAACTACCGGAGGTACTTTCGCCCGTACCGTTCCTATTTCTGGAATTGAAATTTGGTAGTCTTGTAATATTTCTAAGAGAAATGCCTCGAACTCTTGATCTGACTTATCTATTTCATCGATGAGTAAGA